>JBKBOJ010000022.1:0-43062 GCA_046294815.1 Roseateles sp.
ACCGCGGCGACCAGGGCCGCGCTGGCGGCCGGCACGCTGGCGCTGCCGGCGGGGCCGCTGGGCTGGGCCACCGTTGCGCCGGAGATGCTGGCGGTCTGGCACATCCAGCGTCAGCTGGTGGCCGACATTGCCGCCCTCTACGGCCGCAGCGCCCAGCTCGGGCCCCCGCAGATGCTGTGGTGCCTGTTCCGCCACACCGCGGCGCAGGCTTTGCGCGACCTGGGCGTGCGGGTGGGCGAGCGCGTCATCGTGCGGCCGGCCGCGCAGCAGCTGCTGCAGCGCGTGGCCGCGGCGATCGGCATGCACGTCAGCAAGCAGGCGGCCCAGCGGGCGCTGTCGCGCTGGGTGCCGGTGGTGGGGGCGGCCGGCGTGGGCGCCTATGCGTGGTGGGACACGCGCGAAGTCGGCCGCGCCGCGCAGCAGCTGTTCGAGTGCCAGCTCGTCATCGACAACCCTGTGTGAACGCGCCCGGCGGGCCTGACACACTCGGCCCGATGCAACTGCCCACCATCCTCGACATCGAAGCCTCGGGACTCGGCCGCGGCAGCTATCCGATCGAGGTGGGCTTTGCCGGCGGCGACGGCAGCCTCTTTTGCGGCCTGATCCGCCCCGAGCCCGACTGGCTGCACTGGGACCCGCAGGCCGAGGGCCTGCATGGCATCAGCCGCGAGGTGCTGCTGCGACACGGCCGTCCGGCGGCCTGGATGGCGGCCGAGCTGAACGCGCGCCTGGCTGGCCAGCTTGTCTACTGCGACGGCTGGGGCCTGGACTATCCCTGGCTGGCGCGGCTGTTCGACGCGGCCGGCCTGCAGCCGCGCTTCCGGCTGGACGATTTGCGTCGGCTGCTCAGCGAGGACGAGGCGCTGCGCTGGCGTGCCGTCACCGACGCGGTGCGGCAGCGCCTGCAGCTCACGCGCCACCGCGCCAGCAGCGATGCCCGCGTGCTGCAGCTGGCCTTGCAGGCCGTCAAGCAGCGGTCATGACAGCGTGCGGCTGCGCCAGCAGCCGCGGCCGGCGCGCTTGGCCTCGTACAGGCTGGCATCGGCCGCGGCCAGCAGCGCCTCCAGCGTGATGCCGTCGCCCTCGGCCACGCAGCAGCCTATGCTGACGCCCACCTCCAGCGTCAGCTCGCCGATGTGATAAGGCGCGACGATGGCCCGCAGCAGCTTGTCCGCCACCGTGCCGGCGTCGGCCGCCTGGTGCAGGTCGCGCAGCAGCACGGCGAACTCGTCGCCGCCCAGCCGGGCCACCAGGTCGCAGGGGCGCAGCGCATGGCGCAGCCGCAGCGCGACAGCCTTCAGCAACGCATCGCCGGTGGCGTGGCCGTGGGCGTCGTTGACGGGCTTGAAGCGGTCCAGGTCCAGGTAGAGCAGGGCCAGGCGGCCCCCTGCGGTCAGCGCGCGGCGCGCGCCCTCCTCGAAGCCGGCGCGGTTGAGCAGCTGGGTCAGCGCGTCGGTCTGCGAGGCCAGGCGCAGGCGCTCCTGCTCGCGCCGGCCCTCGGTCACGTCCACCTCGATTGCGATGACGCCCTCGATGGCGCCGCTTTGCACGCGCAGCGGCGCGTACTGCACCTCCAGCACGCGGGCTTCGCGGCCGCTGCCCAGCGTCAGGTCGGCATGGCGGGTCTCGCCGCGCAGCGCCGCGGCGATCAACTCGGCGCGTTGCGCGTGGTTCTCCTCGCCCAGCAGATCGGACAGCGGCCGGCCCAGCCAGTCGGCCAGCACCTTGCCGTGCGTCTGCGCAAACGAGGCGTTGAAGAACAGCACGCGGGCCTGGGGGTCCCCCACCAGCACGCCGGCGCGCGCCGTCTGGGCCACGGCCAGCAGCATGGCCTCGCTGCGCTCGCGCTCGAGCTGCGCGGTCAGCTGCGCGGTCTGATCGCGCATCAGCATGGACACGGTCTCGACGCGCCCGCGCAGGTCGCGGTGGGCCAGCAGCAGGCAGTCCATGGGCAGGCGGCCGGCCGCCAGCTGCATGTGCACGCGGCCCAGCCAGCGGCCATCGCGCAGCAGTGCGGGGCGCAGTTCGCGTTCGTAGGCCTCGCGCTGGCCTGCGGAGAAGTAATCCCCGATGCTCAGTCCGTCCAGCGGCGCGTCCGCGGCCAGGCCCAGCATGCGGCGCGCGGCCGGGTTCAGGTAGACGATCTCGCCGCTCTCGCGCGCCTGGCCGACGAAGTCGGGTGTCATGTCGAAGATGGCGTTCAGCGTGCGCAGGGCCTTCTCCTGCTCGCCGCGCTCGGTGACGTCCTCCACGGTGCCGGCCTGGCCCGCCGGCCGGCCGTCGACGAACACCGGTGCCGTGCGCACCTCGATCCAGCGCAGCCGCCCGTCGTCGGCGCGGCGCAGCTGGCGCACCATGTGCACGGCCTCGCCAGCGGCGACGTGGTGCTTCCAGCGCTGGATCAGCATGTCGCGCAGGTCGGGCTGCAGCAGCATGGTCCAGCCCCAGGCGAGGTCTTTGCGCGCCAGGCCGTGTATGCGCAGGTAGGCGTCGTTGGCATAGACCATGCGCCCGCTGGTGTCGCAGCGGAACATGCCCAGCGGCACGGCATTGGTCGTGGCCTCCAGCGTGGCCTCGCGCAGCCGTGCCGCGCGCTGCAGCCGCACGAGGTGCCGGCCCAGCAGGAACAGCCCTAGCGTGACCGCCGCGGCGACGGCCAGCACCAGGTTGCGCTGGCGGGCGTGTTCGGCGAGCGCGGCGTCCTCGGTGTCCGACAGCAGCAGCTTGACGCCGTGGGTCGGGAGTGTGACGAAGGCGCCGATGCGCGGCAGGCCGTCGGAGGCACTGCCGCTGCTGGCGAAGAATCCCTGCTCGGACGACATGCCGCGGCGGGCGTTGGGGAACTGCTCGAACAGGTTGCGCCCCACGAAGCCCGCGCGCTCCGGGCGGCGTGCCAGTGCCAGCCCGTCGCCGCGCAGCATGACCAGCGAGGCCTGCGGCCCGGCCGGCAGCGGCCCCGGTGTGGCCATCAGGCCCGGCAGATCCACCAGGGCCATGGCCAGGTGGTAGTCGCCGACGGGGCGCGACAGCGGCATCAGCAGCGGCAGCCACGCGCGGGCGTCGTCGGCGCCGCGGCCCAGTTGCAGCGGCGCCCCCAGCTTGATGCCCTCGGTCACCCGGCCGGAGATCTGCTCGAAGGCCGCGCTGCCGGCGATGCTGGTGTCGCCGTCGGGCTCCGGCTCGCCGCGCAGCCGCTTGATGCGGCCGGTGGGCGAGACCAGCACCACGTCCACCAGCCGCCCGGAGCTGGCATGCACGCTGCCCACCAGCTCGCGCAGCGACGCGTCGTCCAGCGCATCGCCGGCACGCTGGGTGAGCAGCCACAGGTCCACCACGCGCAGGGCATGCTCGGCCTGGCGCAGCACCGGCTCGGTCTGCAGCGCGATGGCGCGCACGCCGACGCTGAGCGACTGGCGCTGCTTTTCCAGCAGCTCGCGCGGGTGCGCCACCACATACCAGCCGACGATGGCCCACAGCGTCGCGGCGACCAGGCCGAAGGCCAGCACCGGCCCGAGCAGCAGTGCGCGCTCCCGCCAGCGCCGCCAGCTCGGAGGCTGCGGTGGCGCGGGCTCGGGGGCGTTCGGCTGGGTGTCGGTCATGGTCCGGCCATGCTGCGGTGGGTTCGTCCGCAGCGCGAGGGCATCAGGCCTTGAACAGTGCGCCGTGCTGCTGGCGCAGCAGGTTCTTCTGCACCTTGCCCATCGCGTTGCGCGGCAGCGCGGCTGCCACGATGACGCGCTTGGGCACCTTGAAGCCAGCAATGCGGCCCTTGAGCGCGGCGATCACCGCGTCGGGGTCGGGCGGCTGCTGCGCGTCCCGCGGCGTGACGACGGCCACCACGGCTTCGCCGAAGTCCGGATGCGGCACGCCGATGACCGCCGACTCGTCCACGCCCGGCAGTTCGTTGATGTAGCCCTCCACCTCCGCCGGGTAGACATTGAAGCCGCCGCTGATGACGAGGTCCTTGCTGCGGCCGATCAGCGTCAGATAGCCACGTGCGTCCAGCCGACCCACGTCGCCGGTCTTGAACCAGCCGTCGGCGGTGAACTCCTCGGCCGTCTTCTCCGGCATCTGCCAGTAGCCGCTGAAGACGCTGGGACCGCGCACCTGCACATGGCCGATCTCGTCCACCGCGCAGGGCTGGCCGTCGTCGCGCAGCACGCGCAGGCGCACACCGGGCAGGGCCGGGCCCACGGTGCCGCCGACCCGCTCACCGTCCTCGGGCCGGCAGGGGTTGGAGGTCAGCATCAGCGTTTCGCTCATGCCGTAGCGCTCCAGGATCAGATGGCCGGTGCGGCGCTGCCACTCGCGCCAGGTCTCGATCAGCAGTGGCGCCGAGCCGCTGATGAACAGGCGCATGCGGCGCGTGTCCAGGGTGGGCTCCTGCAGCAGCCGCACATACAGCGTGGGCACGCCCATGAAGACGGTGGCCTCGGGCAGCCGGCGGGCCACGGCTGCGGCATCGAACTTGTTGAACCACAGCATCTTGCTGCCGTTCAGCAGCGCGCCGTGGCTGGCCACGAACAGGCCGTGCACATGGAAGATGGGCAGCGCGTGCAGCAGCACGTCGTCGGGCCGCCAGTCCCAGAAGTCTTTTAGCGTCTGTGCGTTGCTCAGCAGATTGCCGTGGCTCAGCATGGCACCCTTGCTGCGCCCGGTCGTGCCGCTGGTGTAGAGGATGGCGGCGAGGTCGCCGGGCGCGCGTGCCACGGGCGTGTGTTGGTCGCTCATCTGCGCGGCGCGGTCCAGCAGCGTGCCGCTGCGGTCGTCGTTGAGCGTGAACACCCAGCGCACGCCGCGCTGGAAGGCCAGCTTGCTGACCCAGCCGAAGTTCCTGCCTGCACAGACGACCACGCCCGGCGCCGCGTCGGTGATGAAGTGCGCCAGCTCGGCCGCCTGGTAGGCCGGGTTCAGCGGCAGGTAGACCAGACCGGCGCGCAGCACGGCCAGGTAGAGGATCAGACCTTCGACGCTCTTGTCCGCATGCACGGCCACGCGGCTGCCCGCGGGCAGATCCAGCCGGGTCAGCCAGTTGGCGAGCATGGCGCTGCCGCGTTCGAGGTCGCGCCAGGAATACAGCGCGCCGTCGTGGTCGATGGCCGTGGCGTCGAGGTCGGCCGGGAAGCCGGCGCGCAGGGCGGAATACAGGTTCATTGCGGATCAATCCATCTTGGCACCGGATGCCTTCACGACGGCCGCCCAGCGCTTGATCTCCGCGCTGACGAACTGCCCGAACGCATCGCCGTACAGATTGGGTGTCTCGGCACCGAGGCTGTGCCAGACGTTGCGCAGCTCTTCGGTGGCGAAGGCCTTGCGCAGTTCGGCCTGCATCGCGACGATGGCCTCGCGCGGCGAGCCCTTGGGCGCCCACAGACCATACCAGGTGGACACCTCGTAGCCCGGCACGCCGGCCTCGGTTGCGGTCGGGATGTCCGGGAAGCCCACGGCGCGCTTGGGCGCTGCCACCGCCAGCGCCTTGATGCGGCCGGCCTTGATGTGCTGGGCCGACGAGCCGAGGCCGTCGAACATCAGGTCCACCTGGCCGGCGATCAGATCGGAAAGCGCCGGCCCGGCGCCGCGGTAGGGGATGTGGGTGATGAAGGTCTTGGTCTGCAGCTTGAATAGCTCGCCAGCCAGGTGGTGCGAGGTGCCGTTGCCGGCCGAGGCGTAGTTAAGCCTGCCGGGCTTGGCGCGCACGGTGGCCAGCAGGCCTTTGAGATCGGCCACCGGCACCTGGCCGGGATGCACGACGATGACTTGGGGCACGCTGGCCAGCAGCGCGACGGGGATGAAGTCGTCCTCCAGCCGGTAGTCCAGCCGCGGGTACATGGACGGTGCGATGGTGTGGTGAACCGCACCCATGAAGAAGTTGCTGCCGTCCGGCGCCAGCTTGGCCGCCACGCTGGCGCCCACGGTGCCGCCAGCGCCGCCCTTGTTGTCGATGAGCACTTGGCGGCCCATCTGGCGCGTCAGCATCGCGGTCAGCGGTCGGGCGAAGGCGTCGGTGCCGCCACCGGCGGGGAAGGGCACGATCCATGTCAGCGGCTTGCTGCCCTGGGCGCGGACGGTGCACGGGCTTAGCAGGGGCGGCAACAGGGCGGACAGCAGTGCGCGTCGCTTCATGGGCTTGTCTCCTGACGTTGTGCTTGTGCGGGCCATTATGGTGGCGCGCCCCAGCGCGCCAGTGCGGCAGCAGCGCCGTCAGGCGGGGCAGCAAGCCGGCCTTGGCGAAGGGCTTGTCCAGGCTTGCGCAGCGCGCCTGGCTCAGGATCTGCCGCGCCGTGGGCGACGGCGTGTCGCTGTTGACGAGCAGCCCGCGCCGCGAGCAGCGCCGCCCCGTCGGCGGGACCGGGCGAGGGCCGTCAATTCGCGGCGGGCAAATCCAACCAGCGTTGCAGCCGCGTGCGCAGCGCGACGAAGTCCAGCGGCTTGGTCAGGTGCTCGTCCATGCCGGCGTCCATGCTGGCGGCCACGTCGGCATCCAGCGCGTGGGCGGTCAGTGCCAGGATGGGGAAGTTAGGCAGCAGGCCGTCACGCTGCTGCGCGCGGATGCGGCGGGCGCATTCCAGGCCGTCCATGCCGGGCATCTGGATGTCCATCAACACCAGGTCAGGAGCGGCCTCCATGCAGGCGGCCAGCGCCTCGATGCCGTTCTTGGCCAGCCGCGCCTGCACGCCCATCAGGCTCAGGAACTCCAGTGCGACAACCTGGTTGATGTGGTTGTCCTCGACCAGCAGCACCTGAGGCTGACGCTGGCTGGTCGCAGGGGCGTTGGTGACCGGCTGTGGCTCATCGTTCCCCGGCACGCCGGAAGCGGCCAGCCAGATCGGAAACTTGTGCGTAGCGGACAACAGCCAGGCTTTCTCCATCCCCATTCCTTCGTGAACTTTTTTATGCCCCCGGTAAGGGGTGGGCCATTGTTGCCGCAGGTGGCCGGCCCCGCAACCCAAACCTCCCGAGGTGTTGAGTGGCCCTCGCGCGCCGCAAGGCCATTGCCGGTCTGCGGCGGTATGACCGTGCTGACAGTTTTGGTCGGCCCGCCTCCCTACACTCTGCGGCTTCGCCTTTCAGCCCCCTGCCATGTCGTCCGAGTCCGAAGGTTTGATCCGCATCCGCGGAGCCCGTCAGCACAACCTAAAGAACCTCGACCTGGACCTGCGCACGGCCGAGCTGACGGTGGTCACCGGCCCCAGCGGTTCGGGCAAGTCCAGCCTGGTGTTCGACACGCTGTACGCCGAGGGCCAGCGGCGCTACGTGGAGACCTTCTCGGCCTATGCGCGCCAGTTCCTGGACCGCATGGACCGGCCGGCGGTGGACAAGGTGGACGGCGTGCCGCCGGCCATCGCCATCGACCAGACCAATCCGGTGCGCACCAGCCGCTCCACGGTGGGCACGATGACGGAGCTCAACGACCACCTCAAGCTGCTCTACGCCCGGGCGGCGGCGCTGTTCGACCGCAAGACCGCGCTGCCGGTGCGGCACGACACGGCCCAGAGCATCTATGCCGAGCTGATGGCGCGCACCGCTGCCGACGATCCGCGGCTGGTGCTGAGCTTTCCGGTCGAGCTGCCCGGGGGCACCACGCAGGCCCAGGCCGAGCAATGGCTGTCGGCCAGCGGCTTCACGCGCATCCAGTCGCAGCGGGAGGTGGATGGCAAGACGGTGTTGGACGTGGTGGCCGACCGCTTCCGCATCCAGCGTGCCGACCGGCAGCGTGCGATGGAGGCCATCGAGCTGGCGCTCAAGCGCGGCGGCGGCAGGGTGAATATTCACGTCGGTGACGACGGCGCAACGCTCTGGCGGTTCTCGACCGGCCTGCACTGTCCCGAAAGCGACCTCCGCTACGCCGATCCGCAGCCGGCGCTGTTCTCCTTCAACTCCGCCTTCGGTGCCTGCGAGGCCTGCCGGGGCTTTGGCCGGGTCATCGGCGTGGACCTGGGGCTGGTCATCCCCGACGAGCGCAAGACGCTGCGCAACGGCGCCATCAAGCCCCTGCAGACGCCGGCCTGGAAGGACTGCCAGGACGACCTGCTGAAGTACGCCGGCGAGGCCGGCATCCCGCGCGACACGCCGTGGAAGGACCTGAGCGCCGAGCAGCGCCGCTGGGTCATCGAGGGCACGCCGAACTGGAGCGGCAACTGGAACAAGCAGTGGTACGGGGTCAAGCGCTTCTTCGACTACCTGGAGAGCAAGGCCTACAAGATGCACATCCGCGTGCTCTTGTCCAAGTACCGCAGCTACACCGAATGCCCCAGCTGCCGCGGTGCGCGGCTGAAGACCGAGGCGCTGCTGTGGCGCGTCGGGTCCAAGGCGCTGGCCGACGCGGTGCTGGCGCCGGCCCAGCGCTTCCTGCCGGTCGGCGTGGACTGGACGCGTGAGCAGCTGGAGGCGCTGCCGGGGCTGTCGCTGCACGACCTGATGCAGTTGCCCATCGCCAGGCTGCGCGACTTCGTCGACGGTCTGCAACTGCCCAGCACGATGCTGGACGAGGCGCTGAAGCTGCTGCTCGACGAGATCCGCCACCGCAGCCGCTACTTGTGCGATGTGGGCCTGGGCTATCTGACGCTGGACCGCCAGAGCCGCACCTTGTCCGGCGGCGAGGTGCAGCGCATCAACCTGACCACCGCCTTGGGCACCAGCCTGGTCAACACGCTGTTCGTGCTGGACGAGCCCAGCATCGGCTTGCATCCGCGCGACATGGGTCGCATCAACGAGGCCATGCTGCGGCTGCGCGATGCGGGCAACACGCTGGTGGTCGTCGAGCATGACCCGGCCGTCATGCTGGCCGCCGACCGCCTGATCGACATGGGCCCGGGCCCCGGCGAGCGCGGCGGGCAGATCGTCTTCGACGGCACGCCCGACCAGATCCGCGCTGCCGACACGCTGACCGGCGCCTACCTCGGCGGGCGCAAGCAGGTCGGCATGGGGCTCAAGCGCGCCGTCGACGGCTCGACCCCGAAGCTGCTGCTGGAAGGCGTGCGCGAGCACAACCTGAAGAACGTCAGCGTGGAGTTCCCGCTGCAACGCCTGGTCGTCGTGACCGGTGTGTCTGGCTCGGGCAAGAGCACGCTGATGCAGGACGTGCTCTACCCGGCGCTGGCGCGCCATTTCGGCAAGGCCACCGAGGCACCCGGCGCGCACGAGCGCCTGCTGGGCGCCGAGCAGCTGGCCGACGCGGTGTTCGTCGACCAGAGCCCCATCGGCAAGACTGCGCGCTCCAACCCGGCCAGCTATGTCGGCGCCTTCGACGAGATCCGCAAGCTCTTCGCCGACGCGCCGCTGGCGCGCGAGCGCAGCTACAGCGCCGGCATGTTCAGCTTCAACGCCGGCGACGGCCGCTGCCCGACCTGCGGCGGCTCGGGCTTCGAGCATGTGGAGATGCAGTTCTTGAGCGACGTCTACCTGCGTTGCCCGGACTGCGACGGCAAGCGCTTCCGCGCCGAGATGCTGGATGTGAAGCTCAGCCTCAAGGGCCGCGACCTCAGCGTCTCCGATGTGCTGGAGCTGACCGTGGCCGAGGCCGTGCAGCTGTTCGGCGCGCACCGCGCGGTGCTGCAGAAGCTGCAACCCATCGTCGACGTGGGCCTGGAGTACGTGCGTCTGGGGCAGCCGGTGCCGACGCTGTCGGGCGGCGAGGCGCAGCGCCTGAAGCTGGCCGGCTTTCTGGCCGAGGCGGCGAGCAGTCCGCGCTTCGGCGTTGCCAAGAAGGGCACGCTGTTCCTGTTCGACGAGCCCACCACGGGCCTGCATTTCGACGACATCGCCAAGCTGATGCGCGCCATGCGCAGGCTGCTGTCGGCCGGGCACTCGCTGATCCTGATCGAGCACAACCTGGACGTCATCCGTGCGGCCGACTGGCTCATCGACCTGGGCCCCGAGGGCGGCGACGCGGGCGGCGAGATCGTCTGCGTCGGCACGCCCGAGGCCGTGGCCCAGCACAAGACCTCGCACACGGCCGCCGCGCTGCGCGACTACGCGCTGCACATGGACCGCCCGGCCGTCGCCGTGCAAGAGGGGCGGCCGCTGCAGCAGATCATCAAGGCGCGCCGCCAGGCCGACGAGGCCATCCGCATCGTCAACGCGCGCGAGCACAACCTCAAGGGCGTCAACGTCGACATCCCGCGCGGCAAGTTCAACGTCGTGACCGGCGTGTCGGGCTCGGGCAAGAGCACGCTGGCCTTCGACATCCTGTTCAACGAGGGCCAGCGCCGCTACCTGGAGTCCCTCAACGCCTATGCCCGCAGCATCGTGCAGCCGGCCGGCCGGCCCGAGGTGGACGCGGTCTGGGGCATCCCGCCGACCGTCGCCATCGAGCAGCGCCTCTCGCGCGGCGGCCGCAAGAGCACGGTCGCGACGACCACCGAGGTCTGGCATTTCCTGCGCCTGCTGTACGTGAAGCTGGGCGTGCAGCACTGCGTGCACGACGGCGCGCCGGTCAGACCGCAGAGCGTCGAGTCCATTGCGGCGCAGCTGCTGCGCGATTACAAGGGGCAGCACATCGGCCTGTTGGCGCCGCTGGTCGTCCATCGCAAGGGGGTCTACACCGACCTCGCCAAATGGGCCAAGGCCAGAGGCCACACGCATCTGCGCGTGGACGGCGAGTTCCTGCCCACGTCACCGTGGCCGCGCATCGACCGCTTCAAGGAGCACACGCTGGAGCTGCCGGTGGGTGATCTGGTGGTGTCGGCCGACCAGGAGGCCGCGCTGCGCGAGCTGCTCGCCAAGGCGCTGGATGCCGGCAAAGGCGTGCTGCATGTGCTGGCGCCGCTGGATGGGCTGAACCTGCAAGACGGCGGCACCGGGGCCGGCGTGGGCACGGTGAAGGTGTTCTCCACCAAACGGGCCTGCCCGGTCTGCGGCACCAGCTACCCCGAGCTGGACCCGCGCCTGTTCTCGTACAACTCCAAGCATGGCTGGTGCACCAGCTGCGTCGGCACGGGCCTGCTGCTCACGCGTGAGCAGCGCCGCGCGCTGGACGACAGCGCGCCGGCCGACGACAAGCGTGGCCGCGAGCAGAGCTTCCCGGCCGAAGAGGCCGAGGTCGAAGGCCTGACCGACGCGCCCTGCCCGGACTGCCATGGCACGCGGCTCAACCCGACGGCGCGCTCGGTCGAGTTCGAGGGCCGGGGCATAGGCGACGTGGCCGCGTGGAGCGTGCGGCAGGCGCGCGAATGGGTGCAGGGCCTGGCGCTGGAGGGGCGCGACGCGGACATCGCGCGCGACGTCGTCAGCGAGATCCTGGGCCGGCTGACCTTCCTGGAGGAAGTGGGCCTGGGCTACCTGACGCTGGACCGCGCGGCGCCCACGCTGTCGGGTGGCGAGGCCCAGCGCATTCGTCTGGCCGCGCAGCTGGGCAGCAATCTGCAAGGCGTCTGCTACGTGCTGGACGAGCCCACCATCGGCCTGCATCCGCGCGACAACCAGATCCTGCTGAAGGCGCTCTCTACGCTGGGCGACAAGGGCAACACCCTGGTCGTCGTCGAGCACGACGAGGACACCATACGCCGTGCCGACCACATCATCGACATCGGCCCCGGCGCCGGCAAGCGCGGCGGCCGCGTCGTGGCCCAGGGCACGGCGGCGCAGCTGGCCGCGGTGGCCGACTCGACCACCGGCCGCATGCTGGCCCGCCCGCTGATCCATCCGCTGCAGCCGCGCCGCCCGGTCGATGCCGACACGCCGCGGCTGACCGTGCTGAACGCGGCGCTGCACAACCTGCAGGGCGTCACGGTGGATGTGCCGCTGAAGCGGCTGGTGGCGGTGACCGGCGTGTCCGGCTCCGGCAAGTCCACGCTGGCGCGCGACGTGCTGCTGGCCAACATGGCGGTGGCCGTGCCCCTGCGCAAGGCGCCCGCGCAGTGGTCCGGCTGCGACGGCATAGACGGCCATGCGCAGGTGGACCGCGTGCTGGAGGTCGACCAGACGCCGATCGGCAAGACGCCGCGCTCCTGCCCGGCGACCTACATCGGCTTCTGGGATGCCATCCGCAAGCTGTTCGCCGAGACGTTGGAGGCCAAGGCGCGCGGCTACGCGCCGGGGCGCTTCAGCTTCAACACCGGCGAGGGCCGCTGCCCGGGCTGCGAGGGCCAGGGCATGAAGACCATAGAGATGAGCTTCCTGCCCGACGTCAAGGTGCCCTGCGACCAGTGCCACGGCCAGCGCTTCAACCCCGAGACGCTGGGTGTGAGCTGGCGGGGCAAGAGCATCGGCGACGTGCTGCAGATGGAGGTCGACGAGGCGGTGGAGTTCTTCGCCTCCATGCCGTCCATCGCGCATCCGTTGCAGCTGCTGAAGGACGTGGGCCTGGGCTATCTGACGCTGGGCCAGCCCTCGCCGACGCTGTCGGGCGGCGAGGCGCAGCGCATCAAGCTGGTCAGCGAACTCGTCAAGGTGCGCGACGATGTGGGCCGCCGCGGCCAGAAGGCGCCGCACACGCTCTACGTGCTGGACGAGCCCACCGTGGGCCTGCACATGGCCGATGTCGAGAAGCTGATCCGCGTGCTGCATCGGCTGGTGGACGGCGGCCATTCGGTCGTCGTCATCGAGCACGACCTGGACGTGATGGCCGAGGCCGACTGGCTGCTGGATCTGGGCCCCGAGGGTGGCGACGCGGGCGGCCGCGTCGTCGTGGCCGGCACGCCGGAGCAGGTGGTGGCCAGCGGCAGCCACACGGGCCGGGCGCTGGCGCCGGTGTTGGCGCGCCGCTGAGCACCGGCGCACCAGCTTCCGTTTTCTCGAAGCCTGCCTGCTGACGAAGCAGGTGGTTCCGGGCCACGCTGGGCACCACACTGCGGCTCCCCTGTCACCGCAAGAGTCGCCAAGTGATGTTTATCGCCGTCTGGGTCCTCACCCTGTTGCTGCTGGCCTGTTGGTCCGGCCTGGTCTGGGCCGCGCAGGCCTTGCTGGGAGCGCTGCTGGCCCATGCCGGCCAACTCGGTACCGGCGACTGGAGCCTGCCCGAGCCCTTGTTCGCCTGGCTTCCCGCCTGGGTGGCCGACTGGCTGGTTGGCGCCGCCGAGGCCTGGGCGCCGCAACTGCAATCCCTGATCGCCTGGCTGCCCTCGCTGTCGGGAGGCGTGACGGTGCTGGCCTGGGTGACCTGGGGGCTGGGTGCGCTGCCGCTGCTGCTGGGCGGCGTGGCCTGCCATGCCGCAGTGGCCGCGTGGCGCAGGTCCAGGCGGCCCGCGGTGGTGGGTGTTTAAGCGCAGAAAGCAGGCCATATGAACGCACTCATCTCCCTCCTGCACGCCGACTTTCTCGGCACCGCCGTCTGGCTGTGGGGGGTTTTCATGCTCGTCGTGGCCGCGTTGCTGGCCTTCGACCTGGGCGTGCTGCACCGCGATCAGCACGAGATCGGCGTGCGCGAGAGCCTGCTGCTGTCGGTCGGCTACATCGCGGCGGCGCTGCTGTTCGGCGCCTGGGTCTGGTGGCAGCTGGGCAGCGCCAGCGCCATGGACTACTACACCGGCTTCATGGTCGAGAAGTCGCTGTCCATGGACAACGTCTTCGTCATCGCGCTGATCTTCACCACCTTCGGCATCCCGCGCCAGTACCAGCACCGCGTGCTGTTCTGGGGCGTGCTGGGCGTCATCGTGCTGCGCGCCATCATGATTGCGTTGGGCGCGACGCTGGTGAGCCAGTTCAGCTGGGTGCTCTACCTGTTCGGCGCCTTCTTGGTGCTCACCGGCATCAAGATGTGGTTCGCGTCCGAGCACACGCCCGACGTCGCCAACAACCCGGTGCTGAAGTGGGTCAAGCGCCATGTGCGCGTGACCGACGGTCTGCGCGGCCAGGCCTTCTGGGTGCGCGAGCCCGACCCCAAGACGGGCCGCATCGAGCGCCATGCCACGCCGCTGCTGCTGGCGCTGGTGGTCATCGAGTTCGTCGACCTGATCTTCGCGGTGGACTCGGTGCCGGCCATCTTTGCGATCACGACCGACCCCTTCATCGTCTACACCAGCAACATCTTCGCCATCCTGGGGCTGCGGGCGCTGTACTTCGCGCTGGCCGCGATGATCCACCGCTTCAAGTACCTGAAGTACGCGCTGGCCCTGGTGCTGGTCTTCATCGGCGGCAAGATCTTCCTGGTGGGCATCATCGGCAAGGTGCCGGCGGTGGTGTCGCTGAGCGTCACCTTCGGCCTGATCGGCGGCGGCGTGCTGTGGTCGTTGTGGAAGACGCGTGACCAGACGGCCGTGACGAACGGGCGGTAGATGGCTGCCTCCGATTTCCCTAAATCGCGACATCACCAAGTACGACCTGAACCCAGCAGGGGACTTCTCGGAAATCGGTACAACGCATGACGGACTCAGCGGCTGTCATGGTTTACGGAAAGCTCAATAAGCTGTCGCCCATGGTGATGCCTCTCCCGCCATCCGACGACGACCTGCGCCAGCCCCGTCTGGCCGCGCTGCCGCTCACGGACAGCGAGCCCGAGCCGCTGTTCGACCACCTGACCGCGCTGGCCGCGCAGCTGTGCGACACGCCGGTGGCCTTGCTGGGCCTGGTGGACGGGCGGCGCCCGGGCCTCAAGTCCAGCGTGGGCTTGGGGCGCGGCGAGGCGGCGCGGGTGCAGGCCTTTTGCCTGCACACCCTGCAGTCGGGGGGCATGTTCGAGGTGGGCGATGCGCGGCTGGACCCGCGCTTTGCCAGCCACCCCGACGTGCTGGCCGAGCCGCCGCTGTGCTTCTACGCCGGCGTGCCGATACGGCTGGACGACGGCAGCCATCCCGGCACGCTGTGCGTGGTGGACTTTCGCCCGCGCCAGCTGAGCGACGCGCAGCGCGAGGCCTTGACGCGGCTGGCCGGCGTCGCTGCCGAGGCGCTGATGATGCGCGAGCGCCTGCAGGCCCGGGCCGAGCAGGCCGACCTGTCGTGGCGGGTGCTGGCCGAGACCGCGCCGCTGGGGGTGTTTCGCGCTGACGCGGCGGGCCGCTTCACCTACACCAATGCGCGCTGGCAGCACATGTTCGGCTTGGGCGCGGCGGCCGCGCTGGGCGAGGGCTGGGCCGCCACGCTGACGGCCGAGGACGCCACCGCCGTGCGCGACCACTGGCAGCGCTGCGTGGCGCGCCGCGAGCCCTTCGAGATGCGCGGCCGGCTGCACCGCCCCGGGCAGGGCCAGCCGCGCCAGGTTTGGATGAGGGCGCGGCCGCTGCTGGCGGCGGACGGCCAGCTGGCCGGCTTCGTCGGCATTGCCGAGGACGTGACAGAGCGCCTCAGCGCTGAGCGCGAGCTGCTGGAAAGCAAGGCCTTGCTGGACCGCACCGGCCGCTTGGCCGGCATCGGCGGCTGGAGCCTGGACCTGAGCACCCAGGAGCTGCTGTGGAGCGACCAGACCTGCCGCATCCACGACTTGGCGCCCGGCCACCGGCCCACGCTGGAGGAAGCGATTCGCTACTACAAGCCCGAGGCACGCCCGGTCATCGAGGCCGCCGTGCAGCGCGCCATCAGCCACGGCGAGCCCTGGAGCCTGGAACTGCCGCTGGTGACCGCCACCGGCCGCGAGATCTGGGTGCTGGCCCAGGGCCAGGTGGACTGGCAGGACGGCCAGCCGGTGCGGCTGGTGGGCGCGCTGCAGGACGTGACCGAACATCACCGCGCCGCGCTGGAGCTGGAACGCAGCCGCCAGCGGCTGCGCGCGCTGTACGAGTCCACGCCGGCGCTGATGCATTCGGTGGACGCCCAGGGGCGGGTGCTCAGCGTCTCCAACCGCTGGCTGGAGCGGCTGGGCTACCGGCGTGAGGAGGTGCTGGGGCGCAGCATCGACGACTTCCTGACGCCCGACTCGGCCCGGCAGGTGCGCGAGCTGCACCGCCCGGCGCTGTGGCGCGACGGCCATGTGGACGACTGCCCCGTGCAGCTCATCGGTGCCGACGGCCGGCGGCGCGACGCGCTGATGTCGGCCGTCGCGGAGTACGACGCCGACGGCCGGCCGCTGCGCGCGCTGGCGCTGGTGGACGACATCACCGCGGAGCTGGAGCACCGTGCCGAGCTGGCCCGCGAGCAGCAGATGCGCCGCCAGACCGAGCGCCATCTGCGCGAGCTGGACCAGCTGCTGCGCGAGCGCTCCGAGATGCTGGACGTGCTGGCCCACGAGGTGCGCCAGCCGCTGAACAACGCCAGCGCCGCGCTGCAGGGCGCGGCCGCCAGCCTGGCCGGCCACGGCGAGCTGCAGGCCCAGCAGCGGCTGATGCGTGCACAGGCCGTGCTGTCGCAGGTGCTGGCCGGCGTGGACAACACGCTGGCTGCGGCCAGCCTGCTGGCCGCGGGTGGCCGCATCGCGCGGCTGGACACCGACATCGACACGCTGATCGCCGTCACCATCGCGGACCTGCCGCGCGAGCAGCGCGACCGCGTGGTGGTGCACCGCCACACCGCCACCCGCACCGCGCTGATGGACATGAGCCTGCTGCGGCTGGCGCTGCGGAACCTGCTGGCCAACGCGCTGAAGTACGCACCGGCGGGCAGCGAGGTCAAGCTGCACGTGATGGACTTCGACGAGCCTGCCGTGCTGCAGTTCGAGGTGGCCGACCGCGGCCCCGGCATCCCGCGCGAGCTGCTGCCGCGGCTGTTCACGCGCGGTGCGCGCGGCAGCGGGCCGCAGTCGGCCCACGGCCTGGGCCTGTACATCGTGCGCCGGGTGATGGATTTGCACGGTGGCAGCGCCGAGTTGCTGCGCACCGGACCCGCCGGCACCGTGATGCGGTTGACGCTGCCGCAGGCCGGCTCCTAGAGCAGCTGTAGCGGCGCGCGGAACACATAGCCCACGCGCGACTTGCTCTGCAGCGGCACCAGCATGGGTGTGGCGCGCTCGATGCGGCGGCGCAGCCGGTAGATGGTGGCCGACAGGCCGTCGTCAGTCTCGCCGTCGGGCACTTCGCGGCCCAGTTTGTGCAACAGCGCCTCGCGCGTGACCGGTTCACCGCCGGCCTGGGCAAAGCACTCCAGCAACTGGCGGTCGGCCTCGCTGAGCTGGATGCGGGTGCCGTCCGGCACGATGAGCTCGCCGCTGGCGCGGTCGAGCTTCCAGACCGCGTCGGTGGCCGAGGGTTTGACCACGCGGCGCTGCACCGCCGCGATGGCCAGCGCCACCTGCTCGAACTGCACCGGCTTGACCAGGTACATGTCGGCGCCGGCCGTGATGACCTCGCGAAATACCTCGGGCCCCAGCCGGCCCGACACCACCACCACGCCGGCATCGGTGCGGCGGCGCAAGATCTTGATCAGCTCCACGCCGTTGACGCCCGGCAGCATCAGGTCCACCAGGTAGAACTCGAACGAGAAGGCCTCGGGCGCGGCCAGCAGCACATTGCTGTCGTCGAAACGGCTGACCGCAATGCCGTGCTGTTCCTGCAGAAACTGGCTCAGGTACTCCGAGTACTCGGCGTCGTCGTCAATCAGGGCGAGGGTCTTGGGCTGCATGGCGGCAGGGGGGCACGGGGCAGGCGCGCAGTTTGCCGCATGACGGAGGCGTCAGCGCCATGGCGCAGCACACGGGCGTGCAGAACTGCGCGCCTGGCAGCGCCCCGCGGGTTGACAGCGGCGCGGCGCCGTGAGAGGCCCTGCTGCGCAAGGAGACGGGCGATGAACGACAGCCCGCAAGAGGCCGCAGAGCCCGGGGAACACCCGGCCGACGCGCGGCGGCGCATCCAGGCGCTGTGCCGCCATGCGGGTGGTGCTGGCCATCCACCGCTGCCGTGCGACATGCGGGCGCGGCGATCAAGCCGTTCCGTGCCGACCAGGACCTCGACAGGCTCCTAGCAGGTCAGCGGCGCGCTGCCCTGGGTCAAGACGTGGCGTCGCGGCGCTTCAGGCCCAGTGCCGCCCAGCCTGCGTGGCCCAGCCGCTCCAGCGTGTCCAGGTTGCCCTCGAAGATGGCCGCCGTGTCGGGCATGGACTCCACCGCGCGCGTGATGCTGTCCTCGCGCAGCAGGTGCAGCGTGGGATAGGGCGAGCGGTTGCTGTAGTTGCCGATGTCGTCGGGCGCGCTGCCGTCGAACTGGTAGTCGGGGTGGAAGTCGGCGATCTGCAGGATGCCGTCGAGCTTGAGCTCTTCCACCAGCGCGTCGGCGGCGTCCAGGAAATCGTTGAAGTCCAGGAAGTCGGTCAGCACTTGCGGGTGGATCAGCAGCGTCGTTTCCACCTCTTCGGGATCGGCGCGGTTCAATGCCAGCAGCTCATGCGCCAGGTCTTTCAGCAGCGCCTCGGGCTCGGTCGCGTCGCTGACGACGTAGCGGATGCGTTGGTTGACGTGCACCGCCTTCGCGAAGGGGCACAGGTTCAGGCCGATGACGGCCTTGACGACCCAGTCGCGGGTGTCCTGGATGACTTGATCGTGGTTCATGGCTTGGGTGTGTTCAGCCAGGCCTCGGCAAGCCTGACCCACATCGAGCCGCCGAGTGGGATGAGGTCGTCGTTGAAGTCGTAGCTGGGGTTGTGCAGCGTGCATGGCCCCAGGCCGTGGCCGCCCACGCGGTGCTCGCCGTCGCCGTTGCCGATCAGGAAGTAGCAGCCGGGCTTGTCCAGCAGGTAGTAGCTGAAGTCCTCGGCGCCCATCGTCGGCTCGAAGGTCTGCACGTGATCGGCGCCCACCATGTCGGTCAGCACGCGCCGCACAAACTCGGTCTCGGCGGCGTGGTTGATGGTGGGCGGATAGTTGCGGCGGAACTCGAACTGGGCCGTCAGCTCGAAGGCGGCTGCCAGCTGCTGGGTCATGTCGCGCATGCGGCGCTCCAGCAGGTCCAGCAGTTCCAGCGTGAAGGTGCGCACCGTGCCTTCCATGACGACGGAGTCGGGCACGACGTTGGTCGCCTCGCCGGCATGGATCATGGTCACGGAGATGACGCCTGGGTCGATGGGGCGCTTGTTGCGGCTGATGATGGTCTGGAAGGCCGTGACCAGCTGGCAGGCGGCCGGCACGGGGTCCAGCCCCAAATGCGGCATCGCAGCGTGCGAGCCCTTGCCCTTGAGCGTGATCTTGAACTCGTTGCTGCTGGCGAACACCGGCCCGCTCTTGAGCGCAAACTGGCCGGCCTGCATGCCGGGCCAGTTGTGGGCGCCAAAGATGGCCTCCATCGGGAACTTCTCGAACAGGCCATCCTTGATCATCTCGCGCGCACCACCGCCGCCTTCCTCGGCGGGCTGGAAGATGAGGTAGACCGTGCCGTTGAAGTTGCGCTGCGTCGCCAGGTGCTTGGCCGCGGCCAGCAGCATGGCGGTGTGGCCGTCGTGGCCGCAGGCGTGCATGCGGCCCGGGTAGCTGCTGGCATGCGGGAACTGGTTGCGCTCGGTCATCGGCAGCGCGTCGATGTCGGCCCGCAGGCCCACGGCGCGGGGCGAGTCGCCGTTCTTGACGATGCCCACCACGCCGGTCTTGCCCAGGCCGCGGTGGACAGGGATGCCCCAGTCGGTCAGCGCTTTCGCGATGACGTCGGCGGTGCGCTCTTCTTGGAAGCAGAGCTCGGGGTGCCTGTGCAGGTCGCGCCGGATGGCGGTGATGGCTGGCGCGTCGGCCACGATGGTGTCGATAAGCTTCATGGGCGGGTGACTTCCAGGCGCTGTAGGGGGTCGAGTTTAGGATTGCGGCCGTGAAACTCCGTCGCGTCGCCCGCAGCTGGCTGATTTGGCTGGCGCTGATCCTGCCCATCGGCCAGGCGCTGGCGGGCGTGCATGCGTTGTCGCATGCCGTCGAGCGCGGCAACGACGGGCTGGTGCATCGGGCCGTTTGCGACCTGTGCCTGGTGGCTGCCAATCTGGGTGCCGGTGCGCCGGCCGCCGGGCCGCAGCCGCTGCCGGTCGGCCCGGTGGTCCATGCCGCGCCGCTGGAGCCCGGCCTTGGCGCGCCCGGCCTCGGCGCGGTGCAGCTGCCGCAGGCCCGCGCGCCGCCGGCTTCCGTCTGAACCTCAAGGTCTGCCGCGACCGCCATGCCTGGCGGCGCGCGCTTTGCTTTTTCAGAATCGGAAGTCCTCTCCATGCGTTTTCACGTCTTGGCGCCCGTTGCGGCCGCCTGCCTGTTGTCCCTGGCCGCCCAGGCCCAATCCCAAGCCCCCGCCGAGTCGCTCGACAAGGTCGTCATCACCGGCAACCCGCTGAAGAGCGCGGTGCTGGCTCAGCCCAGCGATTCGCTCAGCGGCGATCAACTCGTGCTGACGCGCGGCGCCAACCTCGGCGACACGTTGCAAGGGCTGCCCGGCGTGGCAGCCACCAACTTCGGCCCCAACGCCAGCCGACCGGTCATTCGCGGCCTGGACGGCGATCGCGTGCGCATCCTGAACAACTCCGGCGCGTCGGTGGACGCGTCCAACCTCAGTTTCGATCACGGCGTGGCCATCGACCCGCTGGTCATCGACAAGGTCGAGGTGCTGCGCGGCGCGGCGGCGCTGCTGTACGGCGGCAATGCGGTGGGCGGCGTGGTCAACACGCTGGACAACCGCATTCCGCGCACGTTCACGCCGGGCCTGAGCGGTGCGGCGGAGGTGCGCCTGGGCGGCGCCGCGCGCGACAAGAGTGGCGCCGTGGTGCTGGACGGCGGCAGCGGCCAGGCCAACTCGGGCTTGGGTTGGCATGTGGACGTGGCCGGCCGCGATGCGGGCGACCTGCGCACGCCGCGCTTTGACAGCCCGATCGACGCGGGCAGCGAGAGCCGCAGCACCGTGCGCAACTCGGCGGCCAAGAGCCACGGCGGCGCCGTCGGCGGCTCGGTGTTCTTCCAGGGCGGCTATGCCGGCGTGTCGGTGGACGACTTCCGCAACGACTATGGCGTGACGGCCGAGCCCGATGTGCGCATCCAGATGCAGCGCCGCCGCCTGGCCACAGCCGGCGAATGGGCCGGCGCAGACGGCCCCGTGCGCCGTCTGAGCTGGCAGCTCAGCCGCAACCGCTACGAGCACACCGAGATGGAGGGCGAAGCGGTCGGCACCACGTTCAAGAGCCGCGGCAGCGACGGCCGGCTGGAGCTGGAGCATGCCCCGCTAGGCCCCTGGCGCGGCGTGGTGGGCGTGCAGACCGAGTCGCTGGATTTCTCGGCGCTGGGCGAGGAAGCCTTCGTGCCCAGCACGCGCACGCGCAACACCGGCGTGTTCCTGCTGGAGCAGGCCAAGCTGGGCGGCGTGGACTGGTCGGCTGGCGTGCGGACCGAGCGGGTGACGGTCAGCTCCGACGGCGGCGACCATTTCGGTGCCGCACAGTCGCGCAAGTTCAGCCCGCTGAGCCTGGCGCTCAGCGGCGTGCTGCCGCTGGCCGGCGGCTGGCAGGCCAGTGCCAACCTGAACCGCACCGAGCGCGCGCCGGCCTACTACGAGCTGTTCGCCAACGGCCTGCATGTGGCCAGCGCCGCCTTCGAGCGCGGCGACCCTGACCTGCGCAAGGAGCGCTCCAAGGGCCTGGACTTGGGCCTGAAGTGGGAGGGCCGGGACAGCCATGTGCACTTCAACGTCTACGAGACGCGCTTTGCCAACTACATCGCCCTGAACGCGACCGGGGAGCATGTCGAGGGCGGGCACAGCCATGGCGACGAGGTCCACGAGCTGCCCGTCTACGCCTTCCAGGCCGTGCCGGCCCGGCTGCGCGGCGTGGAGCTGGAGGCCCGCTGGCAGGCCAACGCCGCCGTGGCGGTGCTGGCGCAGCTGGACGCCGTGCGCGGCGAGAACACGCAGACCGGCGAGCCGCTGCCGCGCCTGGCACCGCTGCGCGCGCTGCTGGGCCTGGAAGGCCGCTGGGGCGACTGGTCGGGCCGGCTGGAATGGCGCGGCGCCGCACGGCAGACGCGCGTCGCCGCGTTCGACGCCCCCACGCCGGGCTACGGCACGCTGCGGCTGTCCGTCGCCCGCCAGCTGCGCTGGGGCACGACCGACGCGCTGTGGTACCTGAAGCTGGACAACCTGGGCAACCGGCTGGCCTACAACGCGACCGCGGTGGCCACCATCCGCGGCCTGGCGCCGCTGGCTGGGCGCTCGGCCAGCACGGGGCTGCAGATCCGGTTTTGATGCTGCCGTCGGGGCGCCGGGTATAACCCTGGTGCCTCGACGCCATCGCGGCGGGCAGTCTGCACTGCGCTGGTGCCTTGTGCACCTGCATGCCGCGGCTGACCGTGGCGTGGAATTTGCGTCGTCGAGGCGAGAGGAGCAGCGACGATGCAGACCGCGTTTGACGAGATGAACGCCGCGGGGGGGCAAGGAACCCGCCCCCACTACCAGGCCTATGCCCGCTGGCTGGCCGAGCAACCTGAGTCGCTGATGCGCGAACGGCGCGAGCAGGCCGAGCTGATCTTCCGCCGCGTGGGCATCACCTTTGCCGTCTACGGCGACAAGGACAGTGGCGAGGGCACCGAGCGGCTGATTCCGTTCGACCTGATCCCGCGCGTGATCCCGGCGGCCGAGTGGACCACCATGCAGGCCGGCCTGGCCCAGCGCGTGACGGCGCTGAACCGCTTCATCCACGACGTCTACCATGATCAGGAAATCCTGAAGGCCGGCGTCGTGCCGGCGGACGAGATCCTGCAGAACGCCCAGTTCCGCAAGGAGATGATGGGCGTGGACGTGCCGGGCGGCGTCTACAGCCACATCGCCGGCATCGACATCGTGCGCGCCGGCCAGCCGGATGGCAGCGGCCAGTACTACGTGCTGGAAGACAACCTGCGCGTGCCCAGCGGCGTCAGCTACATGCTGGAGAACCGCAAGATGATGATGCGGCTCTTCCCCGAGCTGTTCGTCAGCCACCGCATCGCGCCGGTGGCCCACTATCCGGATTTGCTGCTCGACACGCTGCGCAGCGTCGCGCCGCCAGGGGTGTCGGACCCCACGGTCGTCGTCATGACGCCGGGCATGTACAACTCGGCCTACTTCGAGCACGCCTTCCTGGCCCAGCAGATGGGTGTGGAGCTGGTGGAGGGGCAGGATCTGTTCGTGGACGGCGGCTTCGTCTACATGCGCACGACGCGTGGGCCCAAGCGCGTGGACGTCATCTACCGCCGCATCGACGACGACTTCCTCGATCCGCAGGTGTTCCGCCCCGATTCACAGCTGGGCTGCGCGGGCCTGGTGGACGCCTACAAGGCCGGCCGCGTGACGCTCTGCAATGCCATCGGCACCGGCATCGCGGACGACAAGTCCATCTACCCCTATGTGCCGAAGATGATCGAGTTCTATCTCGGCGAGAAGCCCATCCTGCAGAACGTGCCCACCTACGTCTGCCGCGAGAAGGACGACCTGGCCTACACGCTGGCCCACCTGCCCGAGCTGGTGGTCAAGGAGGTGCACGGCGCCGGCGGCTACGGCATGCTGGTCGGGCCGGCGGCGACCCAGGCCGAGATCGAGGCCTTCCGCGCCCAGCTGCTGGCCAACCCGGGCAACTACATCGCGCAGCCGACGCTGTCGCTGTCCACCTGCCCGACCTTCGTCGACAGCGGCATCGCGCCCCGTCACATCGACCTGCGACCCTTCGTGCTGTCGGGGTCCAGCGTGCGCATGGTGCCGGGCGGGCTGACACGCGTCGCCCTGAAGGAGGGCTCCTTGGTGGTGAACAGCAGCCAGGGCGGTGGTACCAAGGACACCTGGGTCCTGGAGGATTGAGGAAGGACGCGAGCATGCTGTCGAGAACCGCTGACCACCTGTACTGGATGGCGCGCTATGTCGAGCGCGCCGAGAACACCGCCCGCCTGCTGGACATCGCCTACCAGACCACGCTGCAGCCGCAATCCGCCGTCGATGCCGAGCAGACCTGGCGCAGCCTGCTGTCCATCTCGGAGCTCAATGCGCTGCATGCCAGCGGCTACACGACGGTGGACGCGCGCAGCGTGATGCGCTTTTTCGTCGCCGACGAGAACAACCTCTCGTCCATCTTCAACTGCCTGCGCGCGGCGCGCGAGAACGCGCGGGCGGTGCGCGGCTCGCTGACCACCGAGGTTTGGGAGACCACCAACCAGACCTGGCTGGAGTTCTGCAAGCAACTGCAGGCCGACTGGCTGCGCGACCCGAGCGCGTTGTTCGAGTGGGTCAAGTACCGCAGCCACCTGTCGCGCGGCGTGACGGTGGGCACCATGCTGCAGGACGAGGCCTTCCACTTCATCCGCATCGGCTCCTTCCTGGAGCGCGCTGACAACACCGCGCGGCTGCTGGACGTGAAGTTCTACGACGACGGCCAGGCGCCGTCCGACGGCGACGCGGCGCGCGACTTCTACTACTGGTCGGCCGTGCTGCGCTCGGTGTCGGGCTTCGAGATCTACCGCAAGGTCTACAGCAACGTCATCCAGCCCGACAAGGTGGCCGAGCTGCTGATCCTGCGCCAGGACATGCCGCGCTCGCTGGCGCACTGCATGGCCCGGCTGGTGAGCAACCTCAAGCGCGTGGCCAACCCGCAGTCCGCCGAGACGCTGCGCCGCGCCGGCCGGCTGGAGGCCGAGCTGAACTTCGGCCGCATCGATGAGATTCTGGCGATCGGCTTGCACAACTACCTGGACGACTTTCTGGCCAAGGTCGCCGACCTGGGCAACGGCATCAGCAAAGACTTCCTCGTCTGAAGGGCACGCATGTCCATTCATGTCGCGCTCAAGCACGTCACCCGCTACAAGTACGACCGGCCCGTCAACCTGGGCCCGCAGGTCGTGTGGCTGCGCCCGGCGCCGCACTGCCGCACGCCCATCCTGAGCTATTCGCGGCGCATCGAGCCGGCCAAGCACTTCATCAACTGGCAGCAGGACCCATTCGCCAACCACCTGGCGCGTCGGGTGTTCCCAGACAAGACGACCGAGTTCACCGTCACCGTGGACCTGGTCGCCGAGATGGCGGTCTACAACCCCTTCGACTTCTTCCTGGAGCCGCACGCGCAGACCTTCCCGTTCGCGTACGACGAGGCTCAGCAGATCGAGCGGGCGCCCTACCTGCAGGTCGGCGAGGCCACGCCGCGGCTGCGGCCTATCTGAAGGACATCCCGCGCACTGCACGCCCCACCACCGACTTCCTGGTGGCGTTGAACCAGCGCGTGCACAACCGCGTGTCCTACCTGATCCGGCTGGAGCCCGGCGTGCAGACGCCCGAGGAGACGCTGGCCAAGGGCTCGGGCTCGTGTCGGGATTCGAGCTGGCTGCTGGTGGCGCTGCTGCGCCACCTGGGCCTGGCTGCGCGCTTCGTGTCGGGCGACCTGATCCAGCTCGCGCCCGACGAGGAGGCGCTGGACGGCCCCAGCGGCACCGAGGTGGACTTCACCGATCTGCATGCCTGGTGCGAGGGCACCGGCTTCAAGATCGTGCTCGAGGGCTACCCGCCGCCGCGCGATCCGCGCTTGAAGCTGCTGGCCGTGACGCCCGACCCCGGCGTCATCGAGGTCAACATCCACCCGGCGCACAGCTGGGGCGAGCTGGTGGCGCACACCGAGTTCCTGTACGAAGCCGCACGGCAGACGCGCCTGTGCAGCGAGAAGTTCATGATCGACGGCCGCCACACCGGCACCGGCGGCGGCAACCACGTCGTGCTGGGCGGCGCCGCGCCGGCGGACTCGCACTTCCTGCGGCGGCCCACGCTGCTGGCCTTGTTGCTGGCCTACTGGCACAACCACCCGTCGCTGAGCGATCTGTTCAGCGGCCTCTTCATCGGCCCCACCAGCCAGGCGCCGCGCGTGGACGAGGCGCGCAACGACCAACTGCGCGAGCTGGAGATCGCGCTGGGCGAGATCTTCAAGGCCGAGGAAGTTTTCGGCGCCGCCATGCCGCCCTGGCTGGTGGACCGCACGCTGCGCAACGTGTCGGTCGACGTGACCGGCAACACCCACCGCAGCGCGTTCTGCATCGACAAGCTCTACGCCCCGGAGTCCGCCACCGGCTGGCTGGGCCTGCTGGAGCTGCGCGCCTTCGAGATGCCGCCGCATGCGCGCATGAGCATCGTGCTGCAGCTGCTGCTGCACGCGTTGGTGGCGCGGTTCTGGAAGACGCCTTAGCGCGCGCCGCTGGTGCGCTGGGGCACCGAGCTGCATGACCGCTGGCTGCTGCCGCACTGCATCTGCGCGGACTTCGCCGACGTGATCCGCGAGACGGGGGAGGCCGGTGATGCGCTGGATGCGGCCTGGTTTGCGCCGCATGTCGAGTTCCGCTTCCCCAAGGTGGGCGAGTTCGCCGCCCGCGGTGTGCACGTGACCCTGCGCAGCGCGCTGGAGCCCTGGCATGTGATGGGCGAGGAGGCGGGCCACAGCGGCTCGGTGCGCGATGTGGACGCGTCGATGGAGCGGCTGGAGGTGCACGTCAGCGGCCTGGTGGAGCCGCGCCACCGCGTCACCGTCAACGGCCAGCCGCTGCCGCTGCAGCCCACCGGCCGTGTGGGCGAATTCGTCTGCGGTGTGCGTTACCGCGCCCGGCTGCCTGCGTCGGTGCTGCATCCCACCATCGGCATCCACGCACCGCTGACGCTGGACCTGGTGGACACCTGGCAGCACAAGTCGCTGGGCGGCTGCCGCTTCCACGTGGCCCACCCGGGCGGGCGCAGCCACGCGACGCTGCCGGTCAACGCCTACTAGGAGCCTGTCGGGGGCGGGCGAGCCGCGGCGCAGCCTGGAGTTCCCCTTCACGCTGGACCTGCGCAAGGCAAACTAGCGAAAACGACGACCCCATGCCTGCAGCGGTGCGCCGCCCCCGCAAGGGGCAGCCCGTGGCTGCAGGCGGCCGGGCAGCACCGACATGCACATCGAAATCCAACCCGGCGTCCGCCTGTTCGTCGACATCGAAGGCCTGGGCCATGTGCCCGAGGGCCGCACGCTCAAGGCCAGGCCCACGCTGCTGCTGATTCACGGCGGCCCGGGCTTCGACCACACCGCCTTCCGGCCCTTCTTCAGCCGCTTCACCGATCTGTTCCAGATCGTCTACTACGACCAGCGCGGCCATGGCCGCAGCAGCCCGCGGCCGTTGAGCGAGATGCGGCTGGATGTCTTCGCCGACGACGTCGTGCGGCTGTGCGACGCGCTGGGCATTGAGAAGCCCGTGGTGCTGGGCCAGAGCTTTGGCGGCTTCGTCGCGCAGCGCTACCTGGCGCGGCATCCGGCGCATGCGGCCAAGGTGGTGCTGTCCAGCACCTCGCACCACTTCGGCCTGGCGCGCAAGGTGGAGCGTTTCGGCCGCCTGGGCGGCCCGGCCGCCGCGCAGGCCGCGCGCGACTTCTGGGAGCACCCCGGCCCCGAGACCTGGGCGGCGTATGAGCGACACTGCCGGCACCTCTACAACACCCGGCCGAAGCACCCGGACGCTGGCGGTTGGATGCATTTCAAGCCCGACATCCTGTTCGAGCACACGCGGACCGAGCTGCCGGGCATGGCCCTGCGGCTCGGCCTCGCCAGCGTGCAATGTCCTGTGCTGGTGATGGCGGGCGAGGAGGACCCGGTCACGCCGCCGGAGGATGCCGCCGAGATCGCTGCCGCCCTGCCGCCGCGCTGGCTGGCGGGCTTGGCGCGCTTCCCCGGCGTGGGCCACGGTGCCTGGCGCGACGACCCCGAGGCCGCCGAGCGCGTGCTGCGGCGCTTCTTCATGGCCTGAAGCGCTACGCATGGCCGAACCCACCCCCAGCCAGTGGCGCCTGCTGCCCGACGAGCCGGACGCGGCGCCGGCGCCCGACCCGGTTGCGCTGGCGGCGGCGGCCGCGCTGCGCTGCCGTGATGGGCATTTCTATGAGCTGACCGGCCAGGTCAACCGCCCCGGCGAGCCTCAGGGTGGGCTGGCAGCGCGCTGGCAGCGCTTCTTCGCCGCAGGTGGCGCGGCGGGCTGGCGCGACCTCTCGGCCAAGGCCCTGCGCGTGCAGCGCCGCGTGCTGGAGGATGGCGCGAGCTACAACGTGCACAGCGACGGCCCGCCGCTGCCCGGCGCGGACGGCCGCGACGGCGCACCGCCGCTGGCGCGCCATTGGCCGCTGGAACTGCTGCCCATGCTGATCGAGCCGCAGGAATGGCGCCAGATCGAGGCCGGCGTCCAGCAGCGCGCACGCCTGCTGGAAGCGGTGATGGCCGACACCTACGGCGAGCGCCGGCTGCTGCAGCAGGGCCTGCTGCCGGCCTCGCTGGTGATGGCGCATCCGCAATACCTGCGCGCCATGCATGGCGCGCGGCCATGCGGCGGCGTGCACCTGCATGTGCTGGGCTTCGACCTGACGCGCTGCAGCGACGGCCAGTGGCGCGTGGTGGGCCAGCGCACCCAGGCGCCATCGGGCCTGGGCTATGTGCTGGAGAACCGGCTCATCATTGCCCAGCAGTTCCCCGAGGCCTTCCGCCAGATGGCCGTGCAGCGGCTGGCGGCCAGCTACCGGGACTTCATCCAGGCGCTGATCGCACTGTCGCCGGCCGGCGAACACAGCCGCGTGGCGCTGCTCACGCCGGGGCCGCGCAGCGAGACCTACTTCGAGCAGGCCTTCCTGGCGCGCTACCTGGGCCTCACGCTGGTGGAGGGTGCCGACCTGACCGTGCGCGCCGACAAGGTCTACCTCAAGACCCTGGGCGGCCTGGAGCGCGTCCACGTGCTGTTGCGCCGCGTGGATGACACCTGGCTCGACCCGCTGGAGCTGCGCCCCGACTCCATGCTGGGCGTGCCCGGCCTGCTGCAGGCCGCGCGTGCGGGCGAGGTCGTCATTGCCAACGCGCCGGGCGCGGGCTGGCTGGAGAGCCCCGGCCTGACCGCCTTCTGGCCCGGCGTGGCCGAGCGCCTGCTGGGCGAGCCGCTGCAACTGCCGGCCATCCAGAGCTGGTGGTGCGGCGAAGAGAGCGCCTGGCGCACGCTGCGGCCGCGGCTGGCCGAGTTCATCGCCGTGCCCACCTTCGCGGCCAGCGACACGACGCGCCACTTCGCGCCCATCGTCGCAGCCGAACTCAGCGACGCGGCGCTGCGCGAGCTGACCGAGCGCATCGACGCCGACCCCACCGCCTACACGCTGCAGGCGCGCGTCAAGCCCACCAAGCAGCCGGTCTGGACGCGCGGCGCGCTGGAGCCGCGCGTGGCGGTGCTGCGCGTGTTCGCGCTGACCGACGGCCGCGGCGGCTGGAAGGTGCTGCCCGGCGGTCTGACGCGCGTGGCGCCCCGGCGCGACCCTTTGGCCGACGCCTGGCTGTCCATCCAGCGCGGTTCGCTCAGCGCCGACACCTGGGTCATGACCGACGGCGAGGTGGACCGCACGACGCTGCTGCCCCCGCCGCTGCAGGCCGCCGACCTGGCGCGCGTGCACTGGACCGTGACCAGCCGCGCCGCCGAGAACTTGTTCTGGCTGGGCCGCTACACCGAGCGCGCCGAGAACAGCGCGCGGCTGGCGCGCCACGTCATCGAGGCCAGCGTCATGGTGCAGCGTGGCGCCATGCCGGCGCCCATGCTGCCGCTGCTGGACGCGCTGGCGCGCCGCCACGGCCTGGTGGGCGCCGACGCACCGGCCGCGGTGGAGGACCCGCGCGGCTTCGAGCGCGCGCTGCTGGCCGCGCTGCTGCCGGGCTCGGGCGTTAGCAGCGTGGGTTGGAACCTGCGCGCGTTGCAGAACTGCGCCCTGGCGCTGCGCGAGCGGCTGTCGCCCGAGGCCTGGCGCCTGATCCACGAAACCGCCGCGCAGTTCGAGCAGCACTTGCGCGCCGTGCTGGACCGCCCCAGCGCCGCCACGCCCGTGAGCGACGTGCTCGGCGTGCTGGCCCGCGCCGACACCCACCTGGCCGCCATCACCGGTGCGCAGACCGATCGCATGACCCGTGACGACGGCTGGCGGCTGCTGTCCATCGGCCGGCAGCTGGAGCGGCTGTCCTTCCATGCCGAGGTGCTGGCCGAAGCCTTCGCCCGGGACCTCGCGCTGAGTGAGGACGGCTTTGCGCTGCTGCTGGGCGTGTTCGACTCCACCATCACCTACCGGGCGCAGTTCCAGGCGCGCCGCGAGGCCGCGTCGCTGCTGCACCTGCTGGTGCACGACACCGAGAACCCGCGCTCGCTGGCCTGGGTGGCGCGCACGCTGCGCGAGCGCTTCGTCAAGCTGGCGCGCAACGACGCCGAATGGGCCGCCGACATCGCCGCCGGCCTGCCGCGGCCCGAGGCCTGGCCGCTGGCCGAGCTGGTGGTGCCGGGGCCGGCGTTGCCGGACCGGCTGCGCCGTGCCGCGGCCCAGGCCGGCGCGCTGTACAGCCTGATCAGCCAGCGCTATTTCGCCCACGTGATGGGTGCAGAGCAGCGGGTGTGGCAATGAGCGGCGTGACGCTGGCCGTCCACCACGTCACCGAGTACAGCTACGAGGCCTCGGTGGAATGGGCCCACCACACGGCCTGCCTGGCGCCGCGCGACACGCCCTGGCAGCAGGTCCACGGCTGGCGGCTGGACATCGCGCCGCTGCCCGACGGCTGGCGCAGCGTCGACGGCGCGGGCCTGGTGCTGGATGCCGCCGAGCTGGCCCGCCACCTGCGCCATGACCCCTGGGGCAACCGGCACCTGAATTTCGGCCATGCGCGCGTGCATGCGCGACTCGTCGTGGACAGCCGCTTCACCGCGACGCTGCTGCCGCGCCCCGCGCCCGACCCCAACCGCGGTCCGGCCTGGGAGACGGTGGCCGCGGGCCTGCGTTACCGCGCCGGGCGGCCGTTGCAGGCCGACGAGTTCGCGCTGGCCTCGCCCTATGCCGCGCCGGATGCGGCGCTGGCCGCCTACGCGCGCCGCGCCTTCGTGCCGGGCTGCACGCTGGCCGCGGGCGGGCTGGCGCTGATGCACCAGATCCACACCGACCTGCGCTACCTGCCGCACAGCACCACGGTGGCCACGCGTGCGGCCGACGCGCTGGCGCAGCGCAGCGGCGTGTGCCAGGACTTCGCCCATGTCTTCATCGCCGCCTGCCGGGCGCTGGGCCTGGCGGCGCGCTATGTGTCGGGCTATCTGCTGACCCGCCCGCCCCCCGGCGCAACGAAGCTGGTCGGCGCCGATGCCTCGCATGCCTGGGCCGAGCTGTGGTGCCCCGAGCAGGGCTGGCTGGCGCTGGACCCGACCAACGACGTGCCCGCTGACCTGGACCACGTCACGCTGGCCTGGGGCCGCGACTATGCCGACGTGGCGCCGCTGCGCGGCGTGCTGCGCGGCGGCGGCGTGGCGACGCTGCGGGTGGGTGTCTCTGTGGAGCCCGTGGCTGGCTGAACTGCCTCCGGGCGAGCGCGCGCCTGCGCTGCCCGCCCGCGCTGGCGCCGCCACCACAGCCAGGCGCCTGTGGCCAGCAGCGCGGCGGGCAGCAGGCCGAACCCGGTCCACAACAGCCGCGCTGCCAGGCCGAGCGCCTCGCCGCTGTGCAGCGGGAACAGGCTGTCGACCACCTGGTTGCCGGCCGGTGCGGCCAGCGGGTCGTAGCGCTCCAGCACGCGGCCCTGGCGGTCCAGGCGCACGCGCGTGTAGCCGGTGGTGGTGCGCAGCTCGCCCGGCTGCAGCAGGCGCACCTCGACCGGCCCCTTGGCCGGTAGGGTCAGCCGGGACCAGCGCGCCGCCGGAAACTCCCGCTGCGCGGCGGCCACCCAGGCATCCGGCCCGAGCGCGGCACCGGCGGTTGCCGGCACGGCGGCTGCCTGCAGTTTGGCCAGGCGCTGCAGCGGCAGCACCGCGGCCACACCGTCGCGGGTCGGGTTGGGGAAGACGAGGGCAGCGCCCGTGATCGACACCACCAGGGCCACCGGCAGCAGCCACAGCCCGCTCGCCCGGTGCAGCTCGTACCAGCGCCGCGCCGGCGGGCCTTGCCAGCGCACCTTCAGGGCCTGGGCCCAGGCCTTCAGGCGCGGGCCGCTGGTGCGCGGCCAGGACAGCCACAGCCCGGTCAGCGTGAGGCCGGTGAAGAGCAGGGCGGTGATGCCGGCGATGACATGGCCCGTCTCGCCGGCCAGCAGGTGGCTGTGCAGCTCGTACAGCAGGGGCACGGCATGGGCGGCGTCCAGGCGCACGGCACCGCGTTCGCGCGAGCCGAGATAGCGCCCGCAGGCGGGGTCGATGAAATGCTCGGTGCGCCGGCCGGTCTCGGCCTGGCGGGCCTCCCACACCTGGTAGGCGGCGCCCGGCTCGCGCGGGGCCACCACGGTCTGCGCCCGCGCGCGCGGGGCATGTGCGGCCAGCAGGGCCAGCGTCGTGGCCACCGGCGTGGCCGGCGCGGCGCACGGTGAGGCAGGGGCGCGGAACCAGCCCGGGTTGAGCGCCGCGTCCAGCGAGGCCTGCCAGACCATCAGGCTGCCCGTCAGCCCGAGCAGTGCCAGCACCAGGCCGGCCAGCAGACCGACCCAGCGATGCGCCAGGGTGAAGAGCTTGCGCATGGTCAGAAATCTCGCCGCCAGCTCAGCGTGACGGTGCGGCCACGCCCGGCGTAGTAGTCGTCGTTGGTGCCCGAGTAGTTGGCTTCGCCGTAGTAGGTGAAGTAGCGCCGGTCGAGCAGGTTCTCGAGGCCCAGGCCCCACTGGCCGGTGCCGGTCTGCAAGCGGGTGGACAGGTCCAGCACGGTGTAGCCCGAGAAGCGCTCGGCCAGCGACGTGCTGCCCGCGAACCGGCCGAGGTTGGCCTCGCGCGGCCGGTAGTGCGAGACGTTGAGCTGGGTCTGCCAGTCGCTGCGCGGTGTCCATTGCGCGCCCAGCAGCAGCTTGTCCGGCCCCTGCGAGCGGGCGCCCAGCATCAGGGTCAGCGGCTGCCCGGCCGCACTGGCGGTGCGGCCCAGCGTGCGGGCGTAGGTGGCGTTGAGCTTGAGCTGCGCGCCGACGCGGTGCTCCGCCGTGACCTCCACGCCCTCGACCTCGATGGGCACGCGCTGCACGGTGCCGATGCCGTTGGCGACGACGATCTGGCTGCCGAGCTCCGAGCGCGAGCGGTAGACCGAGGCCGACAGCGACGAGCCGCCGCCGCGCCAGTTCACGCCGACCTCGTGGTTCTTCACGACGATGGGCTGCAGGTCCACGAGCTGCGCCACCGACTGGTTGGCGGTGCGCACCGCCCGCAGGATCAGCCCGGCATCCGGGGGGCCGAAGCCCTCGTTGTAGGCCACGAAGGTCGACCAGCCGCTGCGCCCGAAGCGCCACACGCCGCCCAGGCTCTTCACGAGCTGGCTGGCCTGCCGCTCGCCGCCGGTGACGAGGGTGTTGTTATAGAAGGCCAGCGTGCGGTAGGTGTCGACCTGCAGCCGGGAGTGTTCGTCGCGCAGGCCGCCGCGCACGGTCAGCGGGCCGGCCTCGTACTCCAGCTGCACGAAGGGCGCGAGGCTGCGGTAGTGCAGCGGCGGCACCCAGGTGCGGCCGGTCTGCGTGAGGCGTTGCGAGGAGGTGTCGTCCAGCAGGTCGACGCCGGTCGTGAGCTCCAGCCCCTTCAGGCCGATGTCGGGCCGCACCCAGCTGCTGCGCAGGCCCCACTTCTTCGCGACGACCTCGCTCTGGTCCACCAGCGTGCCCACGGGGGCGAGGCGGGCGTCCTGGAAGGTGGCGATCAGCCCGCCGCTGTAGCGGGCGCGGAAGTCCTGCTTGAACAGCTGCACGCTGGCGCGGCCGCCGGCGAGGTCGTCGTGCGTCCAGTCCACGCTGGCTGAGCGCACGCGGTTGCGTGGCGCGTCCCAGGCCAGCGTACCGTCGCGCGAGGTGGTCGGCAGGCCGGTGGCGCGGTTGCCGGGCACGTCCACGCGGTCGTCGAAGCCTTCGGCGTTGAAGCCGTTGACCATGAACTGCAGGCGCTGCGCACCGAACTCGGTGCCGGCCTTGAGGAAGAGGTCGGCCGAGCGGTGCAGCGACTCGGTGGCCAGCGGCCGGCCCGCGCCGTCGACCCCCGTGCCCTGCGACAGCGTGCCGGCGTAGAAGATCAGGTCCCAGGGCTGGCGCTCGGCGCTGGCCTCGCTGCGGTGCTGCAGCAGGTAGCCGGTCTTCCAGCTGCTGCTGTCGCCGTGGAACTGGGTGCCGAGCTTGACCTCCACCGACTGCTGCGTGCCGGGCTTCGTCGGGCGGCGGGTGATGGTGTTGATGATGCCGCCGGTCGCGCCCATGCCCTGGGCGGCCGAGGCGCCGCTGACCACCTCGATGCGCTCCACGATCATCGGGTCGGCGAAGTAGCCCTCGCGGCCACCAAAGCGCAGCGGGTTGGTCTGCGGAATGCCATCGAGCAGCAGCAGCGCATTGCGGCCGCGCAGGCCCTCGCCGAAGCTGCTGAGCTTCTGGCGCGACGGCGCGTAGCCGGGCACCTGCAGGGCGAGCAGGGCGCTGGGGTCTTCGCTGACGAGGGTCTGGGCCTCGATGTCGGCTCGGGAGATGACGCCCACCGCGCCAGGGATGCGGTCCAGCGCCTTGCTGCCGCGTGTGGCGGTGACGAGGACGGCTTCGAGTTGCTGGGCGGACGGGCGGGCGTCGGTGCCCTCGGCTGCCGCGCCCTGGCATGCCAGGGCGCAGGCCATCGTCAAGGCGGCCAGGCGCAGCGGTGAGGGGCGTGCCGGGCGGCGGCGCACGGCGGGGAAGCGGGAAGCAAAGGACAAGGACAACATGGGCATCTGAGCAGGGGAGGCGCCGCTGCTGGCCGTGGTGCACATCGCCCCGTCGGGCCCTGCGGTCGCCGTGAAGCGCCGCAGTGTACTTTTTAAATGCGAGCGAATCGCATTTGTATTCGTATTTATGTCGCTCCGCCCGATGTGAAGCCCGCCGGCGCCACCGCCTGACCCCGAGGCTGCTGCCAGCGTTGACCGTGGCAACGATGCCGTGTCAGCGCGCGGCGGTTGCTGCCTAAGGCATCTGCGACCGCACGGGGACGGCGCGTCGCGCCCCGCCGGCGGCGGCCAGCAGGGCCAGCAGCCACAGCGCAGACATCGCACCACCGCCGCCGCCTGCGCTGCCGGTCGAGCCCATGGTGGTGGCGGTGGCCGGGTTCACGGTGATGGTCTGGGTGCGCGAGGCCGTAGCGCCGGCGCTGTCGGTCAGCGTCAGCTGCACGGTGAAGCTGCCTGCCGCGTGGGTCGTCACGCTGGCGCTGGGCCCGGTCGTGCTGCCGCTGAGCGTGGCGATGCCGCTGCCGTCGGTGATGGACCATTGGTAGGCGGTCAGCGTGCGGCCGGCCGGGGCGCTGGAGCCGCTGCTGTCCAGCGTCAGGCTGCTGCCGGCGGTCAGCGACGTGGTCGACGGGTTGATGCTGACGGTCGGGCCCAGCGGCGTCACGGTCACCGTGGTGCTGGCGCTGCCGGTCTGGCCCAGCGAATCGGTCACGGTCAGCGTGACGGTGAACGTGCCGCTGCCGCTGCCCAGCGTGGACATGCTGGCGGTGCTGGCGTTGGTGGGGGTGGTGAACGTGGCGAGGTTGCTGGGGCTGTCGCTGGCGGGCGTGACGGTCCAGGCATAGCTGGCAATGTTGAGCCCGGTGGCGGCCGTGGCGCTGCTGCCGTCAAACGTGACCGGCGTGCCCGCAGCGACGGCCGTGGCCGACGCGACGATGCCGACCGTCGGCGCCGCCGGTGCGGTGACCGTGATGACCTGAGTCTTGCTGGCCTGCGTGCCGGCGCTGTCGGTGACGGTGAGCTGCACCGTCACGCTGCCGATGCCGGTGGTCCGCAGGCTGGCCGTCGCGGCGGTGGTGATGCCGCTGAAGCTGGCGTAGGCGGAGCCGCTGGCGCTGATGTTGGGCGTGGGGGCGGCGGTGGCGGCCGCAGCTGCCACGGCGGCGGCGACATCCAGCAGGCCGGCGCCGCAGGTGGAGGTGGTGCAGTAGCACTCGTCCTGCGTGGTGCTGGTAGGGGCGTGGCAGGTCGGCACGCTGCTGCCCGCTGGCGGCGTGGGGAAGCTGCGGGTGCTGGCCTGCAGCAGCGACTTGATCTGCGCGGGTTTCAGCGCCGGGTTGACCGACAGCTTCAGCGCTGCCGCGCCCGCCACCATCGGTGCGGCGAAGCTGGTGCCCACCGAGTAGTTGCTGCCGCTGCTGTAGGTGTGGGTGGTGGCGGTGGTGGTGCCGCTGTTGGTGGCCGTCAGGATGGGGTAGAGGCAGGCGCCGGTGCTGTTGATGCAGTTGCCGCCGGGCGCCGACAAGGCCACCTCAGGGCCGAGGCTGGAGAAGCCGACCTTGGTGCCGCTGTGGCGCACGCCGGCCACGGCGATGACGCCGGTGCAGTTGGCCGGCACGCCCACGGCCAGGCCTTCCTCGTTGCCTGCCACAGCGACGACGGTGACGCCGGCGGCCACCAGCTGGTTCACCGCGTCCTGGTAGGCCGCATGGCAGCTGCCACTGCCACCCAACGACAGGTTGATGACCTTGGCCGGGTTGGGGTTGGCGGTGGGCATGCTGGTCAGGCCCGCCGCCCACAGCATGCCGGCAATGATGTCGGAGTCGCTGCCGCCGCATTTGCCCAGCACCCGCACGTCATACCCCACGGAGGCCATGCCGATGCCATTGTGGGTCTGCGCACCGAAGATGCTGGCGGTCTGAGTGCCGTGCCAGCTGCTGTTGGTGGCCGCTTCGCCGCTGCCGCGTTGGCCGGCGGTGGTTGAGCTGACGAAGTCATAGCCCGCCAGCAGTTGGCCCGCCAGGTCCGGGTGCGTGGTCAGCACGCCGGTGTCCAGCCCGGCCACGACGATGCTGCTGGCGCCGGTGGTGAGCGCCCAGGCGCCCACGGCATTGATGGCGGACACGAGGGTCTCGTCTGGCGCACGCAAGTACCACTGGCCGGCCGGCAGCGCCGCGCTCGCGGCTGGCGCGCATCAGCGGCCCCAGCGCCTTGTACCTGACGATGACGCGGGCGCCGTCCGGCTCGTCGGCCGAGGCCGCATGTGCCGGCACGGCGGCCAGCAAGGCCAGCAGGGCGACGAGTGCGATCAGCGCGAGCAGGACGGGCAGCAGGGAAGGGCGGCGCACGCAGGACTCCGGTTGTGGTTGCCGGCATGGTGTGTTGCGGCCGTGTCTGCCGTGCGGTCGGTTTGTGTCGTGCCTGATACAAACGCCAGGCCCTGCCGCAGCGAGGGGAGCTCGTGTCCCGCCGCGTGGTGCAACTGCACAGCCCGAACGGGCGGAGATGCGCGGGGGCTCAGCGCTGCACGCGGCGCGCGGGACGCCGTGGGGGCTGCGGCGGCAGCCAGCGGTCGATGTGCGGGTCGGCGCCCGTGCGGGTGGGGCAGGTCGGAGAAATCCCTGCGTCAGGCCGGCCGGCGCAGCGCCTCGGCCTGGGCGCGGATGCGTGTGCGCTCGGCGCCGTCCAGCCGGGCCAGGCCGCGCACCTGCAGGGCCAGCCGTGGGTGGTTGGCGAAGCGGGCCTCGTGGCGCAGCAAAAAGTCCCAGTACAGCGTCGTGAACGGGCAGGCCAGCGCGCCGACGCGCTCGTCGGGCCGGTAGCGGCAGCGGCCGCACAGCGGGCTTTGGCGGGCGATGTATTGGCCGCTTGCGATGTAGGGCTTGCTGGCCATCAGGCCGCCATCGGCGTATTGGCTCATGCCGAGGGTGTTGGGCAGTTCGACCCACTCCACGGCGTCCACATAGACGCTCAGGTACCAGGCATGCAGCTGGCGCGGCTCGACGCCGTACAGCAGCGCGAACAGGCCGGTGACCATCAGGCGCTGGATGTGGTGGGCATAGCCGTGCTCCAGCGTCTGCTGGATGGCGTCGCGCAGGCAGGCCATGTCGGTGTCGCCACTCCAGTACCAGGGGGGCAGGTCTTGCCGGGCATCCAGCGCGTTGCCCTCGGCATAGGCCGGCATGCGGGTCCAGTAAATGCCGCGCACGTACTCGCGCCAGCCGAGGATCTGGCGGATGAAGCCCTCGCCGCTGGCAATGCTCACGCGGCCCGCGCGCACCTCGCGCTCGGCCGCGGCCACCACCTCCTGCGGCGTCAGCAGCTTGAGGTTGAGCGCGGCGGACAGCTGGGCGTGGTAGAGCCAGGGTTCGCCGGGCCAGATCGCGTCCTGGTAGGGGCCGAACAGCGGCAGCCGCTCGCGGATGAAGGCGTCCAGTGCCTGCAGCGCCTGGGCGCGCGTCAGCGGCCAGGCAAAGCTGTCCAGCCGGCCGGGGTGGCCGGCGAAGCGCTCGCGCACCAGCGCGATGACGTCGCGCGTGACGGCATCGGGCTCGAAGCGCGGTGGTTGCGGCAGGTCGAAGCCCGGGCCCGCCGGGCCGAAGGCCTCGCGGTTCTCGGCGTCGTAGTTCCAGTCGCCGCCCAGTGGCTTGGCGCCGTCCATCAGGATGCCCAAGCGGCGGCGTTGTTCGCGGTAGAAGTACTCCATGCGCAAGCCCTTGCGGCCACGGGCATGGGCTTGGAAGTCTGCCGGCGTCGTCAAGAAGTGGCGGTCCTCGCGCAGATCGAGCGGCAGGCCGGCCGCGCGCGCCACGCGGTCGAGCGACTGCAGCACGCGCCAGTCGCCGGGGCGGGTGAGCACCAGGCGCTGCGGCTGCAGCACGGCGATGTCGGCAGCCAGCTGCGCGGCCAGGCTGGCGCGCGTGTCCGGATCGTCCAGCCGGTGGTAGTGCAGCGGCCGGCCGGCTTCGCGCAGCGCCTGCGCGAAGTGACGCATGGCGGCCAGGAAGATCGCGATGCGCGGCTGGCTGCTCCACACGTGGGCGGACTCCTCGGCCACCTCGGCCATCCAGACGGCGTCTTGTGCGGCGTCAAAGCCATCGAAGGCGGACGAGGCCAGGTCCAGCTGGTCGCCCAGCACCAGCACCAGGTCACGCATGGGCGCTGCCTTTGCCGCTGCGGCGGCAGCGCTCGCTGCAGTACTTCACCTCGCCCCAGTTCCTGGCCCAGGCCTTGCGCCAGCTCATGGGCCGGCCGCAGGCCTGGCAGGGCTTGCTTGGCAGGTGGGCCTTGTTGCCTTTGTGGCCAGGGTCAGCGCGCATGGGCGCACAGCATAGGCGGCCCGGCAAGGCCTCGTGGTCCGCTCGGCTTGCGGCGCATCAGAGCTCGGCCACACCCTTGACCCGCACCGGCATCGCCACCGGCTGCGGTGCGACCGCGGCGCTGCGGCCGTGGAAGCGGTCCAGCAGCGCCTGCCACTGCTGCTTCACCGCCACCACGTTGGCGTGCTTCACATGGCCATAGCCGCGGATCTTCTCGGGCAGGCGAGCCAGCTCGACGGCCGTGGTCAGGTTGTCGGCGCTCAGTGACGCGAGGATGTCGTCGACGAGGGCCTCGTAGTCGCGGATCAGCTGCCGCTCCATGCGCCGCTCCTCGGTCTTGCCGAAGATGTCCAGTGCCGTGCCGCGCAGGCCCTTGAGCTTGGCCAGCCACTTGAAGGCGGTGAGGGTCCAGCTGCCCAACTGGATTTTCTTCGCGCGGCCGTCGGGTCCGGGGCGCGAGAGCAGCGGCGGCGCGAGGTGGAAGGACAACGACGACCAACTGTCGAACTGGGCCTTCAGCGCGGCCTCGAAGCGGCCGTCGGTGTAGAGCCGCGCCACCTCGTACTCGTCCTTGATGGCCAGCAGCTTGGCGTAGTAGCGCGCCACGGCCTGGGTGAGGCGCTGGCCCTGGCCCAGCGGCGCTTCCGCGGCGCGCACGCGCTCGACCAGCGTGCGATAGCGCTGCGCGTAAGCGGCGTCCTGGTAGTCGGTCAGAAACTGCACGCGCCGCTCGATCAGGCCGTCAGGGCCGTCGAGCTGGTCGAAGTTGAAGAACTTCACGACGTTGACCTCGCCGGCCAGGCGCTGCAGCGCATCCGGCGCCGCGATGGCCAAGCGGCCCAGCGCGAAGGCGGTTTTGTTGGCCTGCACCGCCACGCCGTTGAGCTCGATGGCGCGCATCAGCGCCGCCTCGGTGACGGGCACCAGGCCGCGCTGCCAGCAGGCGCCCAGCATGATGATGTTGCTGGGCAGCGTGTCGCCCATCAGGCGCTGGGCGATGTCCTGCGCGTCGATGCACTCCAGCAGCGCGTCGCTGCCTACCGCGTGGCGCATCTTGTCCAGCAGCGACGGCGCCTGCAGCGAGGCGTCCGGGTTGCGCACGAAGCCGGCGGTGGGCAGCTCGTGGGTGTTGGCGAGGATGACGGTGCGGCCGGCCTTGACGGTGCCCAAAGCGTCGGGCGACGCGCCCACCACCATGTCGCAGGCCAGCAGCACGTCGGCCTGCTGGGTGTCGATGCGCACCTGGTTCAGCAGGTCCGGCGTGGGCGCGATGCGCACGAAGCTCAGCACCGCGCCGCCCTTCTGCGCAAAGCCCATGAAGTCCAGCACCGAGGCCTGCTTGCCCTCCAGGTGGGCAGCCATCGTGACCAGCGCGCCGACGGTCACCACGCCGGTGCCGCCGACCCCGGTGACCAGCATGTCGAAGGGGCCGGTCCAGTTCCAGCCGGGCGGCGGCGCGATGGCGGCGAGCTCGCGGGCCAGGTCTTGCGCCGTGTAGCGCGCGCCCGCTTTCTGCTTCAGTACCGGGTCGTGCACCGACACGAAGCTGGGGCAGAAGCCGTTCACGCAGGAAAAGTCCTTGTTGCAGCTGCTCTGCTCGATCGCGCGCTTGCGGCCCCAGTCGGTCTCGACCGGTACGACGCTGAGGCAGTTGGACGCGACGCCGCAGTCGCCGCAGCCTTCGCAGACGGCCTCGTTGATGAAGATGCGGCGTGGCGGATCGGTGAACTCGCCCTTCTTGCGGCGGCGGCGCTTCTCGGCGGCGCAGGTCTGGTCGTAGATCAGCACCGTGACGCCCTCGATGTCGCGCAGCTCGCGCTGCACCGCGTCCAGCTCGCTGCGGTCGTGGAAGCTGGTGCCGGGCGGGAAGAGGCCGTGATGGCCGTCGTACTTGGCAATGTCGTCGGAGACGATGCACAGGCGCTTGACGCCCTCGGCCTCCACCTGGCGCGCGATCTGCGGCACGCTGGTCTGGCCGTCCACCGGCTGGCCACCGGTCATGGCTACCGCGTCGTTGTAGAGGATCTTGTAGGTGATGTTGGCTTTGGCCGCGATGGCCTGGCGGATGGCCAGATAGCCGGAGTGGTAGTAGGTGCCGTCGCCCAGGTTCTGGAAGACATGCTTCTCCTTCGTGAAGCGCGAGTGCGCGGCCCAGTCCACGCCCTCGGCACCCATCTGGATGAGGCCCGAGGTGTTGCGCTCCATCCAGCTCGCCATGAAGTGGCAGCCGATGCCGGCCAGCGCGCGCGAGCCTTCCGGCAGCTTGGTCGACGTGTTGTGCGGACAGCCCGAGCAGAAGTAGGGCTGGCGGCGCACGCCGTCGGCGGCGTTGCTCAGCAGGGAGGGCGTCAGGAAGTCCACCACCAGGTGGCGGCGGTCCAGCGCGGGGTTCAGCCGCGCCAGCCAGTCGGCCACCGTGCCCATGATGCGGCTGGGACGCAGTTCGCCCAGTGCCGACAGCACCGGCGCGCCGTGTTCGTCGGTCTTGCCGACCACGCGCGGGCGCTGGAACTCGGGCAGGTGGTAGAGCAGCTCCTTGATCTGCCGCTCGACGACCGGGCCCTTCTCCTCGATGACCAGCACGTCGGTGAGGTTGCTGCAGAACTCGACGATGCGCGTGGGCTCCAGAGGGAACACCAGGCCCACCTTGTAGACCCGCACGCCGGCCGCGGCCAAGGCGTTGGGGTCCAGGTCCAGCCGGCGCAGCACCTCCATGAAGTCGTAGTGCGCCTTGCCGACCGTCACGATGCCGAGCGTGGCGGCGGGGCTAGTGACGATGTGCTTGTCGATGCTGTTGACCTTGGCGAAGGCGCGCACCGCGTCGAGCTTGTGCGCCAGGCGCGATTCCAGCTCCAGCGAGGGCAGATCCACCGCGCGGATGTGCAGATTCGTCGGCGCGACATGCTCCACCGCATGCTCGAAGTCCAGCGGCACGGCGTCCAGGTCCACCGTCATGCCGCTCTCGACGACCTCTGAGATCGCCTTGAAGCCCACCCAGGCGCCCGAGAAGCGGCTGAGCGCCCAGCCGTAGAGTCCGAACTCCAGGTACTCGGCCACGTTGGCCGGGTGCACGATGGGCATGCTCCAGGCCTGCAGGGCCTGGTCGCTCTGATGCGGCGTGCTGCTGGAGACGCAGCCGTGGTCGTCCCCGCAGACCACCAGCACGCCGCCCTGGGGGCTGGTGCCATAGACATTGCCGTGCTTGAGCGCGTCGCCCGAGCGGTCCACGCCGGGGCCCTTGCCGTACCACATCGCAAACACGCCATCGACGGTGCGCTGCGGATCCAGTGCGACGCGCTGCACGCCCAGACAGGCCGTGGCGGCCAGGTCCTCGTTGATGGCCGGCAGGAACTCGATGTGGGCTGCATCGAGGAACTTCTTGGCCTTCCACAGCTGCTGGTCCACCATGCCCAGCGGCGAGCCGCGATAGCCGGAGACGAAGCCAGCCGTGTTCAGGCCGGCGCGCTCATCCAGCTTCTTCTGCGCCAGCAGCAGCCGCACCAGCGCCTGCGTGCCGGTCAGGAAGACGGCGCCATGCTCGGCCGCCAGGTTGTCGCTGAGCTGATAGGGGCGCAGGGCGGGTGTGTCGGCCATGGGTGTCTCCTCTGGGCGGGAGATTCTTCCGCCGCAAGGCCGGAAGAACTTGCCTCAATGCCGGGCTGCGGCCGGTCTAATGAGATGATTCTTCTCCGAAAAGGCGGATCATGGAAACGAACGAACTCGACCGCGCCAGCCTGCAGATCCTGGAGCTGCTGCAGGCGGACGCGCGGCTGTCGACGCAGGCGCTGGCGGAGAAGGTGGGCCTGTCGGCCACGCCGGTGTGGCGGCGCGTGCGCGAGCTGGAGGAGCGCGGCGTCATCCGTGCTCACGTGGTGCTGGTGGACCGCGAGAAGCTGGGCCTGTCCATCCTCGTGCTCGCGCATGTGAGCCTGGTGCGGCACAGCGAGGGCGCGGTGGAGCAGTTTGAGCGGCTGGTAGCCACGCGGCGCGAGATCATCGAATGCCACGCCATCACCGGCGAGGCCGACTACGTCATCAAGGTCGTCGCCGCCGACATGAAAGCCTACGACCAGTTCCTGCAGCAGCACATCTTCAAGCTGCCCGGCGTGGCCAGTGTGCGCAGCAACGTCGTGCTGCGCGAGGTGAAGTACGAGACCGCGTTGCCTGTTGCCTAGGAGCCTGTCGGGCTTTGGGTCGGGTGCGCGTTGGGCCTGCAAGGGGGCTGGAGCCCAGGCGCAAAGCGGAGCTGGGCTTGATGCCCAGCGAGCATTTGCAACGCCGGATCAGCCCCCTTG
>JBKBOJ010000023.1:0-42135 GCA_046294815.1 Roseateles sp.
GGCAGCGGACACCGGCACGAAGCGCGGCGCCGGCTCCACCATGGCGGCGAAGCGGCGGATGAACTCGCCCCAGGTCGGGGTCTGGTCGCCGTTGATGAACATGGCCTGGCCCAGCGCCTCGTCGCACACCAGCGCCGCCTCGATGGCGTCACAGACGTCGTCGACGAACACCGCATTGCACAGGCCGCGGCCCTCGTCGAACAGCAGCACCTCGCCGGCCTTGGCCTGGGCGATCACCTGCATCTCGAAGTGGCCGCCCAGCCCGTAGACCACCGTGGGCCGCAGGATGACGGCGGCCAGGTCGCCGCGGTTGATGGCGGCCTGCACGATCTCCTCCTGCTCGGCCTTGGCATCGCAGTAGTCGTTGCCGTAGCGGCCGATGCGGGCCGTGTCCTCGCGCGCGGCTGCGGCGTCGGGCTCGGGGCCGTGGACGGACATGGTGCTGATGTGCACGAAGCGGCGCACCTTGTGGCGCACGGCAGCGTCCACCAGCTGGCGCGTGGCCTCGGGGCCGCGGTGGCCATGAGCCAGGTGGATGACGGCATCGCAGCCCTGCAGTGCCTGCGCGGCCTGGCCCGGGCGCAACAGGTCGGCGGTGATGGCCTGGCGCCCCTGCTGGCGCAGCCGCGCGGCCACCTCGGCCGAGCGCGACATCGCCACATAGGGCTGGCGACCGTGGGCGTCCAGCCGCTCGCAGAGGCGGCTGCCGATATATCCGGCGGCACCCGTGATCAGGCAGCGCGCAGTGCGCGGGTCGGCGTTGCTCATTCGGTAGCGGGCAGGCAGGGTTGGGGGGCGAGCGATCATAGGGGAGCCCTGCCGCGCCTTGGGCCGGCGCAGGGCGCCCGTCTGCGGGATGCGCACGGCCTGGCGCGCCGCGGGCGCGAACTACACTTCGCCGCGCTTCGCCCGGGCCGCTGCGCCCACCGTTCCCGCCCACCTTGCGCACCACCGCATGCCCGTGCACATCGCCGTCATCATCTGCACCTGGAATCGGGCGGCCGTGCTCGGCAACACGCTGGACAGTCTGGCCGCCGTGCGCTGCCCCGCGGGCGCTCAGGTCGAGGTGCTGGTGGTGGACAACAATTCGGCCGACACCACCCAGGACTTGCTGCGCGCGCGCAAGGCCGGCTGGCCGCTGGGGCGGCTGCACGCGCTGTTCGAGCCGCGCCAGGGCAAGCAGTTCGCGCTGAACGCTGGCATCGCGCAGGCGCGCGCGCTGGGCTGCGAGGTGCTGGCTTTCACCGACGACGACATCCTGTTCCCCCCCGACTGGCTGGCCGAGATTGCGCGCGTGTTCGGCCCCGGCGGCCCTGCGCTGGCGGGCGGGCGCACCGCGCTGCAGTGGCCCGGCGACGGCCCGCCCCCCTGGTACCACGAGCGCATGGCCGCCATCGTGGGCGGCGTGGATCTGGGGCCGCAACGCCTGGCACCGCCGCCGCCCGACTACTCGCCCGCCGGCGCCAACCTGGTGGCGCACATCTCGCTGTTCGACCGCGTGGGCGGGTTCTCGGAAACGCATTTCCGCCACATGGACTTCGAGTTCGGCCAGCGCTGCCTGCGCCGCGGCGAGGCAGTGGCCTATGAGCCCAGCCTGTGTGTCACCGCGCCGGTGGACCCGGCCATGCTGACGCGGCGCTATTTCCGCCGCTGGTCCCTGAAGGCCGGCATCTCGCCCTGGCAAGACCTGCCCCCCGGCGAGCGCCACCTCGGCTGGGTGCCACTGTGGCTGTACCGCCAGCTGCTGCAGGACGCGCTGGCCTGGCTGGTGGCCCCGCTGCGTGGCGAGACCGCGGCCGAGCGCTTCCTGCGCGAGCTGCGCATCTGGCGCGCCTGGGGCACGCTCAGCAGCCGCTGGATGTCGCGTTGGCGGCCGGCCGCCTACCCGGCCTGGGTGGAGCGCCGCTCCCAGAAACGCAAGAACGTCTACTGAAGATGCCCGTCGTCCTGCTGCCCCACCCGACCAACGGGAACATCTACATCCGCGAGCTGGGACGCGCCTACGCGTCGCTGGGCTGGACGCCGGTCTACGGACCGGAGAACCTGCTGGAAGGCAATCTGCGGCCGGACCTGCTGCACCTGCACTGGCCCGAGGAGTTCTACCGCTGGCGCGGCGAGGGCAGCACCGAGGCACGGGCCGAGCATTTCGTCACCCAGCTGCAGCAGTTGCGCGCAGCCGGCGTGCCGATGGTTTGGACCGTGCACAACCTGGCCCCGCACGACAGCGGCAACCAGTCCGTCGATGCGCGGGTCTACCGCGCGGTGGTCGGCGCGGCCGACGCCATCCACCACCACTGCCCCCATTCCATCGCGGCACTGGCGCAGCGCTACCCGGTGCCGCAGGGGTCGCGGCAGTTCGTGCAGCCGCATGGCCACTACCTGTCCTACCCCAACCAGCTCGACCGTGCCGAGGCAAGGCGCGCGCTGGGCATCCCGGAGGACGCGCGCGCATTCCTGCAGTTCGGCCAGATCCGCGGCTACAAGGGTCTCACGCTGCTGCTCGATGCCTTCGACCGGCTGCGCCTGCCGCGCAAGTTCCTGCTCGTGGCGGGCCTGTACAACCCGCCAACCGGCCCGGGCGCGTGGCGGGAGAGGGTCTCGCTGGCGGCCCGCAAGCGGCTGCGCCACGACTGGCTGCTGCACGGCCGCGCCATCGACAGCGCCGACATCCAGCGCTACGTGAACGCGGCCGACTGCCTGGTGCTCAGCCACACAGCCGGGTTGAACTCCGGCGTGGCCGTGCTGGGCATGAGCTTCGGCAAGCCCATGATCGGCCCCGACCTGGGCTGCCTGGGCTGGGTGCTGGGCCAGGGCCCCAACCGCATCTATCCGGTGGGCGATGCCCAGGCGCTGGCCGATGCGATGGCAGCGCTGTTCGAGCGCCCCGAGGACTTGCCAGCCATGGGCGCGGCCAACCGGCGTGTGGCCGAGGGCTGGCGCTGGGAAGACATTGCCGGCCAGGCGCTGGCACAGCTGGGGCTGTCATGAAACCGCTGCTGACCATAGGCCTGCCGGCCTACAACAACGCCGCCACGCTGGAGGCGGCCGTGCGCTCGCTGCTTGCGCAGACGCACCGCGAGCTGCGCCTGGTGATCTCGGACGACTGCTCCAGCGACGCCACCGAGGCCGTCGCCCGCCGGCTGGCCGCCGAGGACCAGCGCATCGAGTACATCCGCCAGCCGGTCAATCTCAAGTACCGCAATTTCGGCTTCCTGCTGCACCGGGCCAACACGCCCTATTTCATGTGGGCCGCCGGCGACGACCACTGGGAGCCCGACTTTGCAGCGCTGTGCATCGCCACGCTGGAAGCCCGGCCCGAGGCGGTGCTGGCCGTCACGCGCGTGGAGTTCACCGACGCGCACAGCGGCCGGCGCTGGCTGGCGCGCGGCACCTTCGGCATCGAGCAGCCTGACTGGGCCCAGCGGGTGCGGGCCTATCTGCGCATGCCGGCGGACAACAGCCGCATGTACGGCGTGTTCCGCACCGCCGCGGCCCAGGCCAGCTTCCCGGACGACACCTTCCACGCCTACGACTGGGCCTTCTCGGCCGCGCTGCTCAAGCGCGGCTGCCATGTCGAGCTGCCGCAGGTGGCGATGCGCCGCGACAAGACGCCCACACACAAGTACCAGCAACTCGCCGCCCACGATGCGCGCCACGCGCTGGACCACTGGTTCCCGATCTGGCGCATGTCGGTGTGGCTGCTGCGCACCGGCCACCTGCCGCGCAGCCTGGGCGTGGCGTGGCAGTTGCTGGTGCTCAACATCGTCAAGCATGCCGAGATGGTGGATGCGCGCTGGCCCAGGCTCTACCACCCCTGGCAGACGCTGGCCGCGGTAGCGCGCCGGCTATTTGGCCGGCGGGCCTGAGCGGGGCCGCCAACGGCCCAGTTTGCCCAGCACCAGGCTGAACTCCTGACGCAGCGGATGGCGCGCCCACAGCACGCCCGCCACGAAGCCCAGCGCGCCCAGCAAACCGCCTGCCAGCAGCTCAATGAACGCACCGCCCATGGCGGGCTTGGGCGCCAGCACCACGGCCAGTGCCGGCAAGGCCGCGCAGACGGCCACAGCGCCGCTGCGCGCCAGCGTTGCCGCCAGCCGGGACGCCGCGAAGCCCAGCCGCCAGCGCACCAGCGCAAAGAAGATGCCCGTGTGCGCGACGCCGGCCACGAACAGCCCCATCCCGACCGCCTCCAGGCTGAACAGCGCGCCGATGGCCACGGCGGCGATGGTCAGCACGCCACTGACCAGCGTGGCCCAGCCGAGTGCACGCACGGCGCCCATGCCAGTCAGCGCCGCCGACGCCAGCATCACCGACAAGCCGGCACCGTAGGAAGCCGCCACCCAGCGCACCAGTGGAATCGCCTCCAGCCACTGTGCGCCATAGAGCACGCGGATCAGCGGGTCCGCCAGCACCGCCATGCCCAGGCAGATCGACCAGGCCACCGCCGTGACATAGGCCGTGCCACGCAGGAAGGCCTCGCCGAGGTTGCCGCCCTCGCGCACCATGCGCGAGAAGTTGGGCAGGGCCACGGCCGAAACGGCCTCGGCCATCTGACGGCCAAACATCACCACCATGCCCTGACCGCGCGCGAACAGGCCCACGCTGTGCAGCCCTTGCAACTTGCCCAGCAGCAGCTCCGGCGCGCCCTTGACCGCCACGTTGACGATGGCAATGCCGGTGATGGCGCCGCCGAAGTGCAGGATCTCGCGCACGCCCCGCAGGCTGGGCATCCAGGGCAGGCCCTCCGGCCGGTGGCGCTGGCTCAGCAGCACCGAGGCCAGCACACTGGCCAGTTGCCCGATGGCCAGGCTGCGCGCGCCCCAGCCCGCCCAGGCCAGGCCCACCGTCACCGCGGCCGCGGCCAGGCCGGCGCCGATCTGGATGCTGGCGATGGCGTCGAAACGCATGTTGCGCTGCAGCAGCGCCTGCGTGACCGTGCCCAGCGGCGAGACCAGGTAGGACAGCGCGACCCACAGCATCAGCTCGCGCAGCCCCGGCTCGCGGTAGAAGGCGGCCAGCGGCGTGCTCGCCAGCGCCACGCCCAGCGCCAGCGCGGCGCCGATCAGCAACTGCAGACCCATGGTCGCGCGCAGTCGCTGCGCGTTCAGCTCCGGGACCTGCATCAGGTAGGTGGAGGCGCCGAAGTCGCGAAAGATGGCCGCAAAGGACAGCAGCACCATGCACAGCGAAAAGGCCCCCATCTCCGCCGGCGTCAACAGCCGCGCCACCACCACCGACACCAGCAGATTGACGATCAACAGCACGTAGCGGCTGAGCAGGGAAACAAGCAGTGATCGTCGAAGATTCATGGGAAGGCGGCTGACTACAATCCGGCCGCTTCTTGAGGCCTTGGCTAGCGCCGAAGTCTATCCAGCCCATTGCTCGAGCCGCCCTTGGCCATGCCCTCGCCGACGCCACCACAGCAGGTTTCTACCCAAGCCAGCCCGCGCTGGAGCGTGCTGGCGCTGCCGGCGCAACAAGGCCTGGGCCCACTGCAGGCGCACTGGGATGAACTCAACGACCGGCTGTGCGGCGGCCATCCCATGCTCGACGGCCTCTTCGTTGACGCCTTGCTGCGGCATTTCGGCGATGGGCCGGTACACCTCGGCGTGTGCGAGGAGGAGGGCCGCGTCGTCGCAATGGGTCTGCTGCAGCCCCGCCAGTTGGGCATCTGGTCGACCTTCCTGCCTGCGCAGGCCCAGATCGGCCCGACGCTGCTGAGCCCGGGCAGCGACATGCGCGCGCTGCTGCGCGCACTGCCCGGCCGCGCCACGCAGCTCGACTGGCTGTGCAACGACCCCCGCTTCGGCGATCTGCGCGAGCTGCCCGGCCAGCCGGTGCAGAGCCTGCCGCATGCGCTGACGATGAGCGTCAGCCTGGCCGGCAGCTTCGATGACTACTGGGCCCAGCGGCCGCGCAAGCTGATCCAGAACATGCGCCGCTACCAGCGCCGCGCGCAGGCGGAGGGCGGAGCGCAGCGGCTGGACGTGCTGAGCGAGCCCGCCGACGTCGCCGCGGCGGTGGACCGTTATGCGGCGCTGGAGAGCAGCGGCTGGAAGGGCCGCCAAGGCACGGCCGTGCAGCCGGACAGCGCGCAGGGCCGCTTCTACGCCGAGGTCATGACGCGCTTCGCCGCACGCGGTGAGGCGCTGGTCTACGAGCTCTGGCTGGGCGGCGAACTGGTGGCCTCGCGCATGCTGCTGCTGCGTGGCGGCATGGCAGTCATGCTCAAGACGACGTTCAACGAGCAGTTCGACCGCTTCGCGCCCGGCCGGCTGCTGCTGTTGAGCACGCTGGAGGACTTGTTCCGCCGTGCCCCGGGCGGATGCGTGGAGTTCTACACCAACGCCGAAGCCGATCTGCTGGCCTGGTCCACCTCGCAGCGCTGGATCAACCACGTCAGTGTCTACCGCCACGCGGCGCTGCCCCCACTCTATGACCTGCTGCGCCGCAGCCTGCGCGGCTGGCGCAGGCCGGCCGACCGACTCACGCCCGACGTCATGGCGCAGCGCAGCGGCGCGACGGTGGAGGCCTTTGGCCACCCGAGCGAGCTGCCGGCAGGCGCCCGGGCCCTGCTGCAGCGGCATGAGCAGCGCTACGTTGAGTTTGGCGCCGACTGGTTCGGACTGCTGGCCGACACGGTGTTCAGCAAGGACGCAGAGGTGCGCGTATACCTGCTGTCGCGCCAGGGCCGCACACTGGCCTTGCTGCCCGTCGTCAGCACCCGCGCCCAGGGCCGGCCCCAGGTGGGCGCACTGGCCAACTTCTACACCACGCTGTATGCCCCGCTGCTGGAGGACGGGTTGGCCGCCGAGGACCTGCTGCCGCTGGTGCTGGCGCTGCGCCGCGACCACGCCGGCACGCCGGCCTACCGCTTCGCGCCGATGGACGCGCAGTCACAGGAGTTCCGCCTGCTGCGCGGCGCGCTGCGTCTGGCCGGGCTGCAGCCCTTCGACTACTTCGCATTCGGCAACTGGTACCTGCCGGTGGACGCCGACTGGCCCACCTACCTGAGCCAGCGCAACGGCCAGCTGCGCAGCACGATCAAGCGCATGGGCAAGCGGCTGGCGGCCGAACCCGGCGGGCGGCTGGAAATCCTGCGCGCAGACGCCAGTGAGGCCGACGTCGAGCGCGGCATCGCCGCCTACCAGGCGGTCTACGGCGCGAGCTGGAAGCAGCCCGAGCCCTTCCCCGACTTCATGCCCGGGCTGATCAGGCTGTGCGCGCGGCGCGGCTGGCTGCGCCTGGGCCTGGCCTGGCTGGGCGACAAGCCCATCGCGGCGCAGCTGTGGATCGTCAACGCCGGCCGCGCCCACATCTACAAGCTGGCCTATGACGAGGCCTTTCGGTCGCTGGCCCCGGGCACGCTGCTCACCGCCCTGCTGATGCAGGAGGTCATGGAGCGCGACCGCGTCCACGAGGTGGACTTCCTGGTCGGCGACGACGCCTACAAGAAGGACTGGATGAGCCAGCGCCGCGAACGCCATGGCCTGGTGGCCTACGACCCGCGCACCGCCGGCGGCCTGGCCGGCCTGCTGCGCCAGCTGCTGGGCCAGGCCTACAGGCGCCTGCGCACGGCGGCGCTTCCGGCTGACAATCCCGCGTCCTGACACCGCCCCACCCGCATGCAAGCACACGCCCTGCCGCCCGACACGCCCTTTGCCGCCGGCCGCCCCCGCTTCGCCAACGCCGCCGCCGACCCGCTGGCGGCCTGGCAGGCCGCCTTTGCAGCGCGCGGGCCGGCCTGCGCGGCCGACGTGGGCGGCGAGTTCGCGGTCGCGTTGGATCTGGCCGGCGGCGCCACCTACCTGGCGGTGGATCGCTTCGCGGTGCACAGCCTGTGCTACGCGGTGCGCGACGGGCGGCTGCACTACGCCACCCGCGCCGACGTGCTGGCGCGCCAGCTCGGCCTGCGCGAGCTGGACCCGCAGGCCATCTACGACTACCTCTTCCACCACTGCATCCCGTCGCCGCGCACCATCTACGCCGGCATCCACCGCCTGCCCCCGGCGCACTACGCGCTGTTCGAGAACGGCCGGCTGACGGTGGCGCCCTACTGGGTGGCGCGCTTCGACGAGCAGCCCTCGCCCAGCTTCGACGCGCTGCGCGACGAGTTCCGCGACATCCTGCGCGCGGCCGTGAGGGAGCGTCTGAGCGGCGACGGCAAGACCGCCTGCTTCCTGTCCGGCGGCACCGACAGCTCCACCGTCTGCGGCCTGCTGCGCGAGGCCACGGGCCAGGCGCCGGCCAGCTACTCCATCGGCTTCGAGGCCGAGGGCTATGACGAAATGGCCTATGCGCGCATCGCGGCCAAAGCCTTCGGCGCGGACCACCACGAGTACTACGTGACACCGGCCGACCTCGTGAAGGCCATTCCCGACGTCGCGGCCCATTACGACCAGCCTTTCGGCAACTCCTCGGCCGTGCCGGCCTTCTACTGCGCGCGCAAGGCGCATGACGACGGCTACACCCGCATGCTGGCCGGCGACGGCGGCGACGAGCTGTTCGGCGGCAACGTGCGCTATGCCAAGGAGCGGGTCTTCCACGTCTACACACAGATCCCGTCGCCGCTGCGCGCGGGCGTGCTGGACCCGCTGTTCATGAACCCGCTGACCGGCCGCATCCCGCTGCTGAAGAAGGGCACCAGCTACATCCGGCAGGCACGCGTGCCCATGCCAGACCGCATGCAGAGCTACAACCTGCTGGACCGCCTGGGCCAGCACGAGGTGCTCACGCCCGCCTTCCTGGCCGCCGTAGACACAGCGGCTCCGCGCGCGCACCAGCGCGCCACCTGGGCCGCCACGCCGCACGAGGCCAGCCTGGTCAACCGCATGCTGGCCTTCGACTGGCGCTACACGCTGGCCGAGAACGACCTGCCCAAGGTGGTGGGCACGACCGCGCTGGCCGGTGTGGATGTGAGCTTCCCGCTGCTGGATACACGGCTGCTGGAGTTCTCGCTCAAGCTGCCCACCGGCTACAAGCTCAAGGGCCTGAAGCTACGCTGGTTCTTCAAGGAGGCGCTGCGCGGCTTCCTGCCGGACGAAATTCTGACCAAGAAAAAGCACGGCTTCGGCCTGCCCTTCGGCCCCTGGGCCGTCAAGGACGCGGCACTGAACGCGCTGGCTGCGGAGTCGCTGCGCGGCGTGGTGGCGCGCGGCATCGTGCGCGCCGAGTTCGTCGAAAGCCTGTTGACGCAGCGCCTGCGCGAGCACGCCGGCTACTACGGCGAGATGGTGTGGATCCTGATGATGCTGGAACAGTGGCTGCGCCGGCATGCGCCGGACTACCGGCTGGGCTGAGGGGTCTCTCAGCCCAGCATGTTGCGGGCCAGCCGCAGGCCGAACTTGTGGCGCCCCTGGTCCCAGGGCGTGAAGCGCGGGATCTGGAACACGTCGTCGCCGCGGCGGGCCGCCGCCCAGCGGGTGGAGACCGCGGCGTCGAAACCCAGCTCGCGCACGATGGCCGGATGCACCTCGGGCAGATAGTCGGTGCCGGGCTTGCCGTTGGGATAGGCAAACAGGCCCACCTTCTCGCCCAGCAGGCCTTGCAGCGTGTCCCGGCTGCGGCCGATCTCGTCGGCGGCCTGTTGCTCATCCAGCGTGGCCAGGATGGGGTGGTTGACCGTGTGCGCGCCAATCTGCATGCCGGCGCGGCGCAGCGCCCGCACCTGCTCGCTGCTCATCATCAGGTCGTCCGGCGGCTGCACCTCGGCGCGCTGCGCGATGGCATTGACGCAGGCCAGCCGCGGCTCGGGGGCCAGGTACTTCACACGCTCGATCAGCGGGCCCAGCAGCGCACGCCGCGCGGCGGTGTCGCCCAGTGCATGGCGGCCCAGATCCTGCCCGCGGCCGTCCACCAGGCCGCGCAGGTCCAGCACCTCAAGCGAACAGCGGCGCAACGCCTCGATCAGCGTGTCGTTCCACATGCGGCCACCGTCCAGAAAGCCGGTGGCGACGAAGAAGCTGCACGGCAGGCCGTGCCGCTGCAGCAGCGGCAGCGCCACATCATGGTTGTCGGCATAGCCGTCGTCGAAGCTCAGCGCCGCGGCCCGCGCCGGCAGGCTGCCGTCGGCCAGGCGCTGGATGGCCTGGTCCAGCGGCAGCACGTTGAACCAGGACTTGATCCAGCCCAGCAGCTCGTCGAAGCGCGCTGCATGCACCTCGTGCGGAAACAGCGGATCGGGCTGCGGCAGCACGCGGTGGAAGATCAGCACGTTCAGGCGCGCACGCGCGCCCGCCGGTGACAGCAGCTTGAACAGGGTCTTCATGACAGGTTCGGCACGCGCTTCTTCTTCTCGAAGCGCTTCTTGATGAACTCCGGCACGTAGAAGACCGGTTCCTCCTTCTCGCGCAGCCATTCCTTGCGGTCCAGCCAGCGCTTGCCGACCACGGCCAGGATCAGCAGGTTGTAGGGCAGATCCCAGTAGCTCAAGCTGAGGAAGGCCCCCCCCACCGCATAGCCGGCCAGGCTGACCTGCAGCATGCTGCCCAGGTCCGACAGCCACTGCGTCTGCGGCCTGGCCTTGCCCTGCACGCGCAGCTTGCCGGCGGTGAAAAAGACCATGGTGAACAGCGTCAGGAACAGGAACAGCCCGACGAAGCCCTGCTCACCCAGGACCATGAAGTAGATGCTGTGCGCCGCGTGCACGCGGTCGGGCTCGGGCCCGTAGATGGCGAAGATGGAGCCGGTCCAGATCATGAAGCCGCCGCCGAAGAAGCGGTCCTTGGCCAGGTTCCAGGCCATGCCCCAGGCGTTGATGCGGCCCAGCGCCGAGTCGTCCTGCTGGTAGGTCTTGATGGTGTTCATGCGCTCCCACCACTCGGCCGGCATGACGGACAACAGCGCGATGCTCAGCGCCACCATGACGACGGCGCCCAGCAGCTTGTTCTTGCTGCGCCACCACAGCACCAGCGCCATCGCGGCAATGGCCAGCAGCGCGCCGCGCGAATGGCTGCCCAGCGCCGCCATGGCCATCAGCACCATGCAGACGGTCATCGTCGTGCGGGCCCATTTGGCCTGCATCTGCAGCTGCAGGAAGCGCATCAGCGGAATGACCATGACGATGGCCAGCGCGATCTCGTTGTTGCCCTCGATGTAGGTGTTCTCCGGCCCCCAGACGCGATAACTGCCGCCGGTGGCCAGCGTGAAGGCGCCGCCCTTGACACCGAAGTAGCCGATGGAGATCACCAGCACCCAGGTCAGCAGCATGATGTGGCGCTTGCTGTGCAGCAACACCAAGGCCACCAGGATCATGAAGTCGATCTTCATGACCCGCTTCCACAGCTCGAACGACGGCTCGAACAGGATGGAGAACGGCAGCGTGATGGTCATCCACACCATGAAGATCAGCAGCACGATGCCTTCGCGGCTGAGCGAGTAGTCGCGCCTGTCCTTGGTGATGAACAGGCCGATCAGCGTCGCCCCGCCGATGGCGGCGGCCAGCGGCAGGCTGCGCACTGACCAGGTGAGCTGGTGCGGATTCATGATGCTCATCCACGTCCAGCCGAGGATGCCTATCCAGGGCCGCTTGAGCGCCTGCAGCACGATCCAGCCGACGATGGCCAGCAGCGCCAGATCACGCATGGACGACTCCCTGCCGGATGGCGTGGAACAAGGCCAACTGGCCATCGGTCGTGGCCTGCCAGCTGAAGCCTTCGGCGTAGGCCCGGGTCGCGGCGCGGTCCACGCCGGCCGCCAGCAAGGCTTCGATGGCGGCCGCAAAGGCCGGACCGCTGCGCTCGGCCACCAGCCGGCCGGCCGCGGGTGCCGCCACCACCTCGGGCGTGCCCCAGATGTCGGTGGCCACCACCGGCGTGCCGCAGGCCATGGATTCCAGCAGCACATTGGCCCAGCCCTCGCGGCTGGAGCACAGCAGCAGCACGTCGGCAGCGCTGTACCACTTGAGCAGCTCGGTGTTGGGCAGCGCGCCGGTCAGGCGCACCTGCTCCGTCACGTCCAGCCGCGCGGCCAGCGCGGTCAGCGCGGCGCGCTCCTCGCCCTCGCCGATGATGACCAGGCGCGCGCCGGGCCGGGTCTTGCGCAGCTCGGCCAGCGCCTCGATGGCGACGTGGTGCCCCTTGCGCTCGATCAAATGGCCCACGGACAGCAGCAGCGGCTCGCCCGCCACACCCAGCTCGGCACGCATCTCGGGCTGCGGCAGCGGGCGAAAGCGTTGCAGGTCCACGCCGTTGCGCAGCACGTGCAGCCGCGCCGGGTCGTGACCCCGGCCGCGCAGCACGTCCATCAGCGCCGCACACACGCCGATGGAGCCCGCCGCGCGGCGCGCGGCCCAGTCGATCATGCGCCTGGGCAGGGCGTACTGCGGGATCAGGTTCAGGTCGGTGCCGCGCGCGGTGATGGTCAGCGGCTTGTTGAACCAGGTGGCCAGCAGCGCCGCGGCCACACCGTCGGGGTAGTAGTAATGGGCGTCGATGAGGTCGAAGTCGAAGCCCTCGTCGATCAGCTTCTGTACCGCTGCACGGGCGCCCAGGGCCATGGTCAAGGGCGCGGAGCTCATGCCGACCTTGGGCAGCAGCAGATAGCGCGGGTGCAGCACGTCGATGCCGTTGCGCTGTTCGCGCGCCGGCGTGGCGGCGAACTTGGCGTACTCACCCCAGCGCGGGTTCGTCGACGGGAACCAGGGCACGGGCGCGACCACGCGGGATTCGACCTGGCCGCTCTTGAGCAGCTCGCGCAGGCGGGTCTCGACGAAGATGCCATGCGTCGGGCGGACGCTGCTCGGGAAGAGCGTCGAGAAGGTCAGGATGCGCAGGCTCAAGTGCGTGCCCCTGCCTTGATCGCCAGGTTGACCACCTTGCGCGCATTGCCGGCCCAGGTCAGCTGCATGCGCGAGATGGTGTCGCGCGCCCCCTGGCCGAGGCGCTGGCGCAAATCTGGCTCGTGGGCCAGGCGGGCCAGCGAACGCTCCAGTCCAGCGGCATCGTCGGCCTCGAAGAGCAGCGCGTTGACGTCATCGGTCAGCACCTCCGCGATGTTGGGCTGATTGGGAGCGACGATGGCCTTGCCCAGCGCGAGGTATTCGATGAGCTTGAGCGGCGAGGCATAGGCGACGACGGCGGGCTGCAGGGCCACATCGAAGGCCGCCACCAGCGCCGGCACGCGGTCGCGATGGACGACGCCCGTGAAGCGCACTCGCTCGCCCAGTTGCAGGCTGGCGGCCAGCTGCTCCAGTTCGGCACGCACCGGGCCGTCGCCGACGATGAGCAGGCGCGCCTCTGCGGGCGCCGCGGGGCTGGCCATCCAGCGAATGACGCGATCCATGCCATGCCAGTCCCGCACGAAACCCGTAAAGCCCAGCACCAGCGCATCGGGCCAGCCCAGGCTGGCCTTGGCCGCCGCCTGCGAAGGCGCGGCGGAGAAGTGCGCCTCGTTGATGCCGTTGGGCACGACGACGATGCGCTCGTTGGGCACGCCGACAGCGCGCACATGGTCGGCCAGCACGTTGGTGACCGGCAGTACGAAATCGGCGGCTCGCCATGCCTTGGCTTCGGCCCAGCGGGCCAGCCGCGGCAGGCCGAGGCCGCCGAACTTGCCGCGCTCCTCGGCCAGCGGCGCATTCACCTCCAGCAGCAGCGGCAGGCCGGTGCGGCGCTTGAGCATGGCGCCGGCGAGCAGGAAGAGGTTGTAGCGCTCGTAGATGAAGTCAGGCTTGAACTCACGCGCCGCGGCCGCCAGGCGCCGATAGGCGACCAGCGTGTAGGCCAGTTCCATGAGCTCGTAGACGGCCTTGGGCAGGCAGGCGCGCAGCTTGGCGACCCAGCCGACCTCGGCACCCATCTGGCCGCTGGGCTCGTCGGTGCCGCCGCCGGGCGCGACGACGCGAACCTCATGCCCCTGCTCGCGCAGGGCCGTGATCATTTCTTCGATGTGAACCGCCTGGCCGTCCTTGGACGCGGTGCGGTGGTGGTAGAGCACTCTCATGCGGCGGCACTCGCGCGGGCCTGGCCTAGGCCGGCGTTGCGAAGGAAGGCGTCGAACATCAGCAGCACCCAGAGCGGCTGCGAGTGGTCGAGCTGGCCGCGCTCATGCTGGTCCAGCATGCGTGAGATGACGCCCGGGTTGAACCAGCCCGTCTGAGCCAAGGCGCCCTGCTGCAGTGCCTGGCGTGTCTGCTGGCGCAGCGGGCCGCGCAGCCAGCGCGCCAGCGGCACCGAGAAGCCCATCTTGGGCCGGTACAGCACGTCGTGCGGCAGCATGGGCTCCAGCGCCTTCTTGAAGATGTATTTGCCCTGCTGGCCGCGCAGCTTGAGGCTGGACGGCAGCGTGGCCACCCATTCGACCAAGGGGTGGTCCATCAGCGGCTCGCGCACCTCCAGGCTGTGGGCCATGCTGGCACGGTCGACCTTGGTGTTGATATCGCCCGGCAAATAGGTGTGCATGTCCAGGTACTGGATCAGCGCCAGCGGGTCGTCCGTGCCGGCGCGCTGGGCATGGTGGTGGAAGACCTCGCTGGCATGCCAGCCCTGCAGGTCGCGCTTGAACGCGTCGCTGAACAGCTGCTGGCGCAGCGGGTCGCGCACCAGGCCCATGGTGTTGAAGTAGGCATCGACCGAGCTGCGCGCGATGGCCTGGAAGGTGGTCTTGGCGCGGAACACGCGCGGCGCCCAGTCGGCCTTGGGGTAGAGCTTGGCCAGCGGGCCGAACACGCCACGGCGCAGCGCCAGCGGGAAGGCGCTGCGCATGCGCTCTTCCATCATGTGCATCTTGTAGCGGCGATAGCCCCCCAGGCTCTCGTCGCCACCGTCACCGGAAAGCGCCACGGTGACATGCTTGCGCGCCAGCTCGCAGACCCGGTAGGTGGGGATGGCGGACGAGTCGGCATAGGGCTCGTCGTACAGGTGGGCCAGCAGGTCCACCAGGCCGAAATCGTCGCTGCTGACCGTCTCGACGCGGTGATTGGTGCGGTAGCGGTCCGCGACCATCTGCGCGAACTCGGTCTCGTTGAACTTGGGGTCGTCGAAGCCGATGGAGCAGGTGTTCACCGGCTGGTCGTCCAGTTGGGCCATGGCGGCCACGACGGCACTGGAGTCGACGCCGCCGGACAGGAAGGCGCCCAGCGGCACCTCGGCCTTCAGGCGCAGCTTGACCGACTCGGCCAGGCGCCGGCGCAGCTCCTCGGCGGCTTCCTCTTCGCCGATCTTGGCGTCCAGCGTGAAGCGCACGTCCCAATAGCGCTGCGGCTGGCCCAGCGGCTGCCCGCGCTTGACCAGCAGGCGGTGGCCGGGCGCGAGCTTTTGCGCATGGCGGTAGATGGTCCAGGGGTCGGGCACATAGCCCAGCGCGAAATAGGCCTCGACCGCGCGCGGGTCGATCTCTTGGCGCAGCCCCCCGTAGGCCATCAGGCTTTTCAGCTCGGAGCCGAACAGCAGCCAGCCGTCCTCGGTCAGCGCGTAGTGCAGCGGCTTCACGCCCAGCCGGTCGCGCGCCATGAACAGGCAGTCGCGCTTGCGGTCATGGATCATGAAGGCAAACATGCCGCGCAGGTGATGCACGCAGTCCTCGCCCCAATGCTCCCAGGCACGCACGATGGCCTCGGAGTCGCTCTTGGTGCGGAACACGTAGCCGTGGCCACGCAGCTCGTCCATCAGCTCCAGGTAGTTGTAGACCTCGCCGTTGAAGACCAGGGCCACCGACTTGTCGTCGTTGAAGATGGGCTGCTGGCCGGTGGCGATGTCGATGACCGACAGGCGCCGGTGGCCGAAGCCCACACCGGGTTCGATGTGCAGGTCGCCCTCGTCGGGCCCGCGGTGGTGCTGGGACTCGTTCATCCGATGCAGCCGCGCGCGCTCGGGCAGGCGCTGGCCGCGGGTGTCGAACAAACCGGTGATGCCGCACATGGGTTGGACCTGATTCAGCCAAACGGTTGGAGGCCGCGCCTGCCGGGCGCGGATGAAGGCCGGATTCTTACCGAGCTTGGCACCGCCACCCGGCACCCGCCTGCCGCAACGTGATCTGAGGCACGGGTGATCCCCCTGTACGGGGGATGGGGCGTGCAGCAGGGCGCCGCAGGCGACGCCCCGGCTGCGCAGACACCGAAGCGGTCCCCCCCGTCGAAGCGAGGCAAGGACAGCTGCGCCTACACCTCATCCGCAGGAGTGCGGCCCGCGTACAGGGCGGCATAGGCCGCCACCATGCCATTCAGGCTGAACTGCGCCCGCACCCGTGACAGCCCGGCAGCCGCCAGCCGCGCCCGCAGCGCCGGCTCGCGCACCAGCCGGACCAGCGCGGCTGCCAGCGCAGCGCTGTCCTGCGACGGCACCAGCAAGCCGTTGACCCCGTCTTCCACCAGTTCCGGGTTGCCGCCCACGTCAGTGGCCACCGCTGCGCAGCCGCAGGCCATGGCTTCCAGCAGCGTGTTGCTGATGCCCTCGGCCTGGGATGGCAGCGCGAAGATGTCGACATGCGGCAGCAGCGCCGCCACGTCGCTGCGGTCGCCCGGCAGCCAGGCCTGCTCGGCAGCGCCAGCCTCTGCCAGGCGCTGGCGCGCGGCTTCCAGCAGCGCGCCGCCGCCCAGCATCACCAGGCGCAGCCGCGGCGCCTCGGCCTGGCACAGCGTGCGCAGCTTCAGGAAGGCATCCACCAGGTTGAGCGGATCCTTCACGGCCTGCATGCGCCCCACCGCGCCTACGACCAGGTGCTCGCCGCGGCGGAAAGGCCAGTCGGGCGGAGGCGTGTCCGAGGGCTGGAAGCGCTGCGTGTCCACGCCATTGCAGATGCGCAGCACCCGCTGCGGCGCAAAGCCGACCGGACCGGTCAGGTAGGTCTCGATGGCGCGAGACAGCGCGACGAAGCGGTGCGTGCCCAGGCCATAGATCCGGCGCAGCCGCTGGTTGGTGCGGTTGACGCCGCCCAGGTCGTTGGTGTCCCAGCCATGCTCGCTGTGCACGCGCAGCGGCACGCGTGCGGCCCAGGCCGGCCACTGGAACTCCATCGCGCCGAGGTTGCGCGTGTGCACGACGGCCGGACGCAGTTCGCGCAGCAGCCGGTAGACCCGCGGGTAGAGCCAGAAACCCTGGCCCGGCGGCTTGTTCAGCGCAATGAACTGCGTGCCCGGCGCCTTGACGCGTTCCTTGAACGCGGTGATCTCCGTCACAGCCACCACGGCATGCCGGAAGGCCGGCAGGTGGTTGATGAGGTTGACGACGCCGTTCTCCAGCCCGCCGGTGTCGAAGCGGTGCAGCAGGTGGACGACCAGCGGACGGGCGTCGCTCACGGCCTCAGAGGCGCCAGAGGCGGAAGCCGGCGTCCTGCAGCGCACGCGCGTCGAAGGCCGCCTTCACGTCGATGAACGCGCCGCCCTTGACGAGCTTCTTGCCGATGTCTTCCACGCTCAGCGCCGCGTACTCGCGGTGCGACACCGCCGCCACGATGGCCTCGGCCTGCGGCAGTTCGTCGAAGGGCATCAGCCGCACGCCGTACTCGTGCATGGCTTCCTCCGCCTCGGCCTGGGCATCGGTCACGAAGACCTCCACGCCGTAGCTCTTGAGCTCGTTGATGATGTCGATGACCTTGGAGTTGCGCAGGTCGCCGCAGTTCTCCTTGAAGGTCAGACCCAGCACGTTGACACGCGCACCCTTGATGGGGCTGCCGCAGGCGATCATCTGCTTGATGGTCTGCTCGGCAATGAACTTGCCCATGCCGTCGTTGATGCGCCGGCCCGCCAGGATGACCTGCGGGTGATAGCCGAGCATGTCGGCCTTGTGTGTCAGGTAGTACGGGTCCACGCCGATGCAGTGGCCGCCCACCAGGCCGGGCTTGAACTTCAGGAAGTTCCACTTCGTGCCGGCAGCTTCCAGCACCTCGGTGGTGTCGATGCCCAGCTTGTCAAAGATGATGGCCAGCTCGTTCATCAGCGCGATGTTGAGGTCGCGCTGGGTGTTCTCGATGACCTTGGCGGCCTCGGCGGTCTTGATGCTGGACGCGCGGTACACGCCGGGCACGATGATCCTCTCGTAGACCTGGGCAACCTTCTCCAGCGTCTGGGGCGTGTCGCCGGAGACGATCTTCAGGATCCTGGTCAGCGTGTGTTCCTTGTCGCCCGGGTTGATGCGCTCGGGGCTATAGCCGACGAAGAAGTCTTGCTTCCACTTCATGCCGGACTCGCGCTCCAGCACCGGGATGCAGACCTCCTCGGTCGCGCCGGGATAGACCGTGCTCTCGTAGACGACGATGGCGCCCTTTTTCATGTGGCGGCCCACGCTGGTGGAGGCGCCGATCAGCGGCCGGAAATCGGGGATGTGGGCCTCGTCCACCGGCGTGGGCACGGCGACGATGAGGACGTCGGCCTCGGCCAGCATCCGCGGGTCGTCGGTGTAGACGGCGTGTGTGGCGGCCTGCACCTCGGCGTCGCTCAGTTCGCGGCTGGGGTCGGTGCCGCGGCGGCAGGCCTCGACCTTGTGCTTGGCGATGTCGAAACCGATGGTGCGCATCTGCTTGCCAAACTCCACCACCAGGGGCAGACCGACGTAGCCGAGGCCGATGACTGCGAGCGTGTTCATGCTTGTCTTCTCGTAGTTGGGATTCTTGAAAGGGAGAGGATTGTCACCGCTGGCGTGCGGCGGCGCCGTCGCGCACCTGCCGCAAAGCGGCGTCCAGCGCGGCCCAGTGGGCGCGCACGAATTCACGCAGCAGCGCGTCGTCGGCCCCCGCGTCGGCCTTATCGCTGTAGACCAGCACCACCGCGGCATCGTCGCCTTGCCCCAGCAGCGCGAGCCAAGCCCCGTAGAGCTTGGCCTGCCAGTCGCTGATGAGCGGGCGGCCGTTGATCCAGTAGGTCTGCCAGACGCGCAGCCGCGGCGCCTGACTGCCGCCGCCGCTGACCACGTTCAGCGCCTGGCCGCGCAGGTCCGCGGTGCGCCAGGCCGACGGCAGGCCGGCCGTGTCCAGCCGGACCAGGCCACGCGCCGTCTGCGACCATGCCCTGTCGGTCTCCTCGTCGACCAGGCGATTGACCGAGGTGACCAACTGGCGGCCGTAGCGCTGGTCGCGGTAGTAGCCGATGAAGACGCCCACGGCCGGGCCACCGGCCTGCGGCTCGAAGCGGCCATGCATGCTGGCGGCCGCATTCGGGAAGTGCGGCTGCCAGCTTGCCAGCGGCTGCGCGCGCCAGGTCCAGCCCGACAGGGTCGGCGGGGCCAGACTGGGCGCGCCATGCGCGCCGGCGCGCTGCGCCAGCGTGCGCGCCAGCAGCGGCGCCGCCAGCAGCGCCAGGCTCAGCAACAGCGCCAGCGCCGCGCGCGCGGGCGGCACGGCCGGCATGGACGCGCCGGTTGGCGCGGGCTGAGCGTCGGGATCGGGGTCGGACCAGCGCGCGCCGATCAGGAACATCGCCAGCATGATGATGCCGAAGAAGACCCAGCCGTAGATGATGTGGTCGATGCCCACGGCCAGCCGGTTGCCCGACACATGGCCCAGGATGACGATGAGATAGGCACGCAGCCAGTTGGCCACCAGCGGCGTGACGATGGCCACGCCCACGAAGGCCCAGCGCTTGGTGTGCGAACGGTAGTTGAGGTACGCGAACAGCGTGCCCACCATGACCGAGGCCATCAGGTAGCGGATGCCGCTGCAGGCCTGCACCACCGACCAGGAGCCCGACGGGATGACGAACTCCAGCGCCTCGCGGAACACCGGGATGCCGCTGGCACGCAGCGCCAGCACGGTGAAGTCGGCCGTGCGCTCCATCAGCCAGGGCGTCAGGAAGTCGCCAAAGGGCACGGCGAAGAACAGGAAGCCCAGCGGGAAGGCGATACGCCGCGCGACCTCCGTGCCCAGCAGCGCCGGCACCATCAGCACGAACATGCCGACCATCGCGAACTGCGTGGCAGAGTTGGCTGCGGCCAGGTCGCCCAGCAGCCACAGCACGCCTAGCGGTGGCAGGGCCCACAGCCAGGCCAGCGCCGGCCGCGGCGTCAGCACCGCCAGATCGGCGCGACGCCGCCAGACCAGCCAGGCCGAGATGGGTGGCACCACCCAGGCATGGGCAAAGGTCTCGGAGCGGTTCCAGATGCCCACCATGGCCTGGGCGGTGTCGTCGTACAGCGCCGCGAGCAGCGCCCATGCCAGCGCCAGTCCCAGCAGCGGCAGTCGCCAAGATTTGGGCAGAGACATCATGCGGCCTCCAGGTGGCGGTCCAGCCCCGCCAGGTGGGCATCCCAGCTGTAGGCCCGCAGGACGAAATCGCGTGCTGCCAGGCCTGCCGCGTCGGCGGCCGCGCGGTCGCCCAGCCAGACCAGCAGACGCTCGACATAGGCCGGCGCGTCATCGGCCGCCACCAGCCCCGGCGGCACGTCGGCCGCGATGGCGCGCACGCACTGGCCGGACGCGACGACCGGCCGCGCCATCGCCATCGCTTCCAGCACCTTGTTCTGGATGCCACGCGCCAGCCGCAGCGGCGCGACGACCGCGGCCGCATGCTGCAGGTAGGGGCGCACGTCGGGCACGGTGCCGGTCACGTGGACATGCTCGCCGGCCAACGCCTGCACGGCGGGCGCCGGGCTGCGCCCGACGATGTGGAAGCGCAGCGCTGGAAACCGCTCGCGCAGCGCCGGCAGCATGTCGCGCACGAACCAGGTCACCGCGTCGACATTGGGCCAGTAGTCCATCGCCCCGGTGAACACCAGCGGGAGTTCGTCCGCCGCGAACGGGCTGGCACGCGCCGGGTCGGGCGCAAAGAAGTCGGCGTCCACGCCGTTGCCCAGCGCGGCCAGGCGCAGCGGGCGGCCGGGGCTGAGCGCGCGGAACAGCGCAACCTCGTGGTCCGTCACGAAGAAGCTGCAGTCGGCCTCGGCCGCAACGCGCTGCTCGAAGGCCAGCAGCTTGACCGCCTCGCGCCGGTACAGCCAGGACAGCGGCCAGGGGTGCTCGGGCGCGTAGTCGCGCCACTTGGCCGAGTCGACGTCGACGAAGTCCACCAGCCGGCGCAGGCCCGCAGGCACGTACTGCGCCATGACGCCGCTGAACACCACCACCGCGTCGAAGCCCACCCGCGCGGCGGCCCGGTTCACCCAGGCCTGCAGGCCGGCGTCGCGGTAGTAGGGCAGGCTCAACGCCTCGCCGGTCAACAGGCCGCGCAGGCTGGCCAGCTTGGCCGTGCGCGGGTTGAGCCGCGCGACGTGCAGGTCGGCACACAGCGCGCGCACGCGCGGCAGATGCTGCTCGTCATCAGGATCGTCGATGAAGCTGCCCAGGTGCACCTCATGACGCGCCGCCAGGTGCTTGAGCAAATGGTAGGAGCGCACCTTGTCGCCCTTGTTGGGCGGGTAAGGCAGGCGGTGGACGAGGTAGAGCAGCTTCACGCGCGTGGCCTGCTAGCCCAGGTTCTTCACGATGAAGGGCCCCAGCCAGTTCGCGACGCCGACGGGCAGCTTGCGCCAAGTCTTGATCAGCAGCTGGTACTTGGGGTTGTTCGGGTTGTTCTGAGGGATGGTGTCGCGCTTGAACAACCGGTACTCGTAGCTCAGCGGCTGCGGCTCAAAGCCCCAGTTCTTCTTGAACGCGTAGGGGCCCGTGCCCTGCTTGCTGCGACCGTAGTCAAACAGCTTGAGGCCGCGCGCGCAGGCGCGGCGCATCAGCTCCCAGTATTTGAAGTCGTTGGCCGCCAGCTCGCGCGCGGCTTCGTCGTCGCCGGCGTAGTAGGGCAGCACCTCGTCGCGGAAGTAAAAGCTCAGCACCGAGGACAGCGGCTTGCCGTCCGGCGCGGTGACCGTCAGCACTTCGGCATCGGGACCGAATTCGTCCAGCAGCGCCTGGAAGTAGCGCTTGGGCATGGCCGGCGTGCCGTGCCGCAGCACGTTGTCGGCATAGAGGTCGAAGAAGCGGTCGGCGTTCGGGTCGATCTCGGCCTTCAAGCCGTTCTTGATGCCCTTGCGCACCATGGCCCGCTGTTTGCGCGGGATGGCCAGCATGTTGGCCTCCTCGTCGGGCAGGATGGCCTTGCGGAAGGTCACGTAGAGGTCTTGCCGCGGCCAGTCGGGATGGCGCGTCTCGCCCAGGTAGCGGTACTCGAGGTGGGCGGCACCCTGCCCGCGCGCGATCTTCTCGGCCTCGGCCTCCAGCGCCGCAGTGGCCTCGTCATTCAGCGCGGCGACGCCGCCATAGACGGCGAACGGCAGGCTGGCCACCGAATGGCCGAACAGCCGGCTCTTGACCTCGGCCAGCGGCAGCACGCCCTCGATGGCGCCGTCGCGTTCGGCATACAGGAAGAAGCAGCGGTGGCCGAACACCGATTCGATGACGCGCAGCCACCCGCTGCGGTGAAAAAACGTGGCCTGCGGGCAGGCGAGGACGAAGGCGTCCCAGCGTGCGGACAAAGCGGTGTCTTGCGCGGCCAGCCGCGCGATGCGCAAGGGCGTGCTCATTCAGGCAGGACTCAGCAAGGGCGCGGGAGCTGGCCGGTTGGCGTCACGGCCGAGGAAGATCTCGTCCATGCGGCCCCAGCGGAAGTCCTCCAGCAGCCGCGCGATGCGGCCCTGGGTGCGCGGCAGGTTGACGTAATGGCGGAAGCGCGCCTTGGCATCGATGCCCGCCACGCGCGGCTGCTCGGGGTCGATCTCCCAGGGGTGGAAGTAGAAGACCGCCGACTGGCCGTCGACCTCGTTGACGCGCCGGATCAGCCAGCGCGACAGCGCATAGGGCAGCAGCCGGAAATAGCCGCCGCCACTGCTGGGCAGGTTGCGCGAGCCCATGCGCACCGTCGTCACCGGGATCTCGAGCAGGCCCTCGCGCACCGGGTAGGCGAAGCGCGGCGAATCCGGCATGCCGTAGTGATCGTGGGCGATGGGGTAGACACTGCTGGAGTAGCGGTAGCCGGCGTCGCGCAGCACGTCGAAGGCCCACAGATTGCCCTTGCCGATGGAGAAACTGGGCGCGCGATAGCCCACCACCGGCACGCCGCCCAGGTCTTCCAGCAACTGCTTGGCGCTGACGATGTCGTTGCGGAAAGCGGCCGGGCTGAGGTCGCTGGCGCGCTCGTGGCCGTAGCCGTGGCTGGCCAGCTCGTGGCCGCCGGCCACGATGGCCTTGACGACCTGCGGATAGCGCTCGGCAATCCAGCCCAGCGTGAAGAAGGTGGCCTTGACGTCCTTCTCGGCCAGCAGCGCGAGGATGCAGTCCATGTTGCGCTCGATGCGGCATTCGAGGCCGTCCCAGTCCTCGCGGCGGATGTAGGGCGCAAACGCCGAGACCTGGAAGTAGTCCTCCACGTCGATGCTCATCGCATTGCGCGGGGACGGGTGCTCGTTGGGCATCAGCATGTCGACCTCGCTGGCTTCAATGCTGCTTGACGGCGTCGACGAGCTTCTGCAGCAGCGCCAGCGTCTGCAAGTTGATGCGCTCCAGGCGCATCATGCTGCGCTCCAGGCGCTGCAGCCGGTCGGTGTGGTGGTCGGCAGTGAGCGCGGCTATCTCGCCCGACAGGCCGTCCACCTCGGCCACGCTCATCTTCAGCTTGGCCACGTCGAGCGCGCCGGGGCGGCTGTCCGGCAGCTTGGACAGTGTGCTGTCCAGCGCGCCAAGGTCGCTCTGGCGCGGCACCTCGGTCTCCTGGGCGATGTCGCGCAGCACCTCCTTCACGTCGGCCGAGGTCAGGTGCGTGCGGCCTTGCATGAAACCCAGCAGCAGCAGCCGATCGCAGAGCCGGTTGATGCGGCGCGGGATGCCGCTGCTGGCCTTGTGGATGGCCGGGAAAGCATCGTGGTCGAAGGTGGGCTTGCCCGTGGAGCCGGCGCACTTCAGGCGATGCTCGATGTAGCGCTGCGTCTCGTCCTCGTCCAGCGGCCCGATGTGGCAGGTGGCCGCCACGCGCTGGCGAAACTGCTCCATCTCGGGCTTTTGCAGGATGTTGCGGAACTCCGGCTGGCCGACCAGGAAGGTCTGCAGCAGCGACTGGTTGGCGAACTGGAAGTTGGACAGCATGCGCAACTCCTCCACCGCCCGCGCGGTCAGGTTCTGCGCCTCGTCGACGATCAGCAGGCAGCGCTTGCCCTGGGTGACCTGGTTGACGAAGAAGGCCTCCAGGGTCATCAGCAGCTCGGACTTGGGCGCATCCTTCACGCGCACGCCGAAGGCCGCACCGACCATGCGCAGCGTGTCCTCGGCATCCAGCTGCGTCGTGACGACGTTGCCGATGACGACGTTGCTGCGATTCAGGCTGTCCAGCAGGCCGCGCAGCAGCGTCGTCTTGCCCGCACCGATCTCGCCAGTGATGACGATGAAGCCATCGTTGCGAAGCACGCCATAGTCCAGATAGGCCTTGGCGCGGCGATGCTGCTTGCTGCCGTAGTAGAAGTTCGGGTCCGGGCTGAGCTGGAAAGGCTTGCTGCTCAGGCCGTAGAAGGCTTCGTACATGTCATGGACTCCCGACCGCCCGCAGCCGCGGACAAGTTCCCCGGGCCGGGGACGAGCAGCGCAAGGGTCGGGCTGGTTTCATGTTCAGAACTGTTGGATCAGGCTGGCGTAGACCGCGTTCTCCGTATAGGAGAACAGCCCGTTGGCCCGGCTGTGCCGACCACCCAACTGGACGCTGAGCTGCTGTCCCAGGCGGCCGTTCCAGTTGGCGGTCAGCGTGGTCAACTGACTGGCCGCAGCAATGCCACGGTCGCCGCTCGACTCCTGGCGCGTGGCGGCAATCGACAAACCAGACGTCGGCGTGAGGCGGTAGCTGGCCGACAAGGACACAGACCATTGCTCGATGCGCGCGTTGCTGGCCAGATCGCCCTGGTTGAGGCCGTCGGCCAGACGCCGCGTCAAGGCACGATTGCCCAGCAGGGTCACGCTGCCACGCGGCGCCTGCCAGGTCAGGCCCAGCTGCTGGTTGCGCAGCCGACTGGGGCCGCTGGACAGAAAGCCGGTGGCCAACGGCGCGTCAGGCGACAAGCCCTGAGACTGCAGGTAGGCCCGCACCAGCAGGTCACGCTTGATCGGGTCCGGCTCCTGCGAGGTGAACAGCAGGAAGAACAAGTCGTAGTACGTGCGCTGACCGCCGCTGGCGCCGGTGTTGCCCAGCACGGTGGTGTGCGTATCCGCCAGCCGCAGCACGGTGCGCGCCATGCGGTGCTCGAAGTTCAGGCCATGCGTGTCGGCGTAATGCTGGCGCTGCCAGTCGGCACTCACGCGAGTCCGCGGCGTGGGCGTCCAGTCGGCCGTCACGCCATAAGTGGCACCTTCACGATAGCCGCCGCCCAGATAGTCGTTGCGCTCACGGCCGACATTGGCTGAAAACACCCAGTCCGGGTCGGGTCGGTAGCGCAGACCCAGACGCAGGTTCGCACTGCCATTCGATGGGACCGTCTTGGCCTTCACACGCTGCTGACTGGCCTGCAGCCACCAGCTCAACACGCCGGCGTTGGCCTCATTCAGCGACAGCGACACGCCGCTGCTGCGACTGTCTCCCAACGCCGCACCACGCACCTCGGTGCGAGCGAAGTCGGCACGCAGGTCAAACGTGGCCAGCGTGCCCAGCACACCACGCAGCAGCGGCGACACCGACAGCGTGCCGGTCTCTCGCTGATTGGGATTGGCCAGGTTGCTCAGGCTGCCCTGCCCACCCAGCGTCGGCGTGCTCAGCAAACCGAGGGCGGACGCGTTTTGCTGGCCGATGCTGGCCCGCATGTCCACGTAGAGCGTGCGGCTGATGAGCTCGGCCTGGCCGGTCGCGGACAGCGCGTTGCGCACCTGCGAGGGCTGGTCGGTCTTCAGATAAACGCTGCCGTTGAGGGAATAGTCCAGGCTGCCGCGCAGCATGCCCGAACTGCTCGACACCGTCACGCCAGGCGAGACGGTGGCAATCACGGCGGCATCCTTGTCCCGCTCGCTCAGCCGCAGGTTGTCCGTCCAGGTTTGCATGACGCTCAACCGCGGCCGCACCGACAGCACGCCGGCCGGCGCCGCAGCCTGCTGAGCCTGCGCCACGAGCGCCCAGGCAGCGAGTGCGATCGCAAGACAGCGCGGCTCAGCTCTGCGCCGAGTCATTGCTGTCATATCCATAGCCGTAGCCGTACCCGTAGCCATACCCGTAGCCGTAACCATAACCACCGGCAGCGTTGGGGCTGGCCTGGTTGAGCAACATCATCTTGACTGGGCAGCTCTCGATGGTGGCCAGGGCCTGCTGGACGGCGCTTTGTGGCGTCTTCTCGGCGTGGACCACGACAATGATTTGCCCCATGTGGGAGGCCAGCACGCGCGATTCGGTCGTCAGCAGAAGCGGCGGCGAGTCGAAGATGATGATGCGGTCCGGATAACGCTTGGCCATGTCTTCCAGCAGCAGGCTCATCGCCTCGCTGGCCAGCAGTTCGGTGGCCCGGGGATGCGGCGTGCCGCTGGGCAGGATGGTCAGCTTCTCGATGTTGGTGCGCAGCAGCACCTCGGGCATCTCGACGCGATCTTCCAGCACGTCCAGCAGGCCCTGCCCCTGCGGCAGACCCAGCATGCGCAGCACCGACGGTCGGGCCACATCGGCATCGACCAGCATGACGGTGTTGTCCAGCTCGGCGGCAATGCTCAAAGCCAGGTTGATGGACGTGAAGCTCTTGCCCTCGCCCGCCAGCGCGCTGGTGACCATCAGCAGGTTGGCGTGATTGATCGTCGCTGCCCCCTTGCCCATCGCGTTCTTGATCAGCGGACGCTTGATGACGCGGTACTGGTCGGCCGTCTGCGTGCGCGGCATATGCGGCATCAGAAAGCCCTGGGCCGCCAACGCCACCACGTCGAGCTCGACGCGTTTGGACGCCGGATGGAGGCCGTTGTCCTGCGCAGCACGAGCGGCCTTGGGCTGGGCAACAACCGCCTGCGGCGCCAGTGCCGCAGGCGCCGCAACGGCCGCCTCAGGCGCAGGCGCAACGGCGGGCTCGTCGCCGGGCAGCACCACGCCAGCCTGGCGCAGTTGCTCGAGCCGCTGCGCGGCCTGTTCGATCAAGCTTGTCATGTCAGCTCACCTGTCGGCTGAGTTGGACGGCCAAGACCGTCAGCGCGACGGCAAACATCACCAGCAGCCCCCCGGCCCCCGCCGAGAAGCGGATCAGGTCCACACGCTGACGGGCGCGATCGGCGTCGGTCACCAGCCGCGTAACGACGCCCAGGATGGGCAGCTCGACGCGGGCACGCAAGTCGTCGGCGTCGTGGAAGACCGGGCGAAGCTGGCTGGCAGCGAAGGTCGTGAAAACGCCAATGCCCAGTGCTGCCGCCATCACACCGGCCAGCAACAACAGCCGGTTGGGTGCCACCGGCTTGGGGTTGACGCGCGGAGGATCGATGACACGGAAGTCAGCCACGCCGGAGGCCACATCCAGCTCACCGGAGATAGAGGCCTGCTCGCGACGCTGAACAAGATCCTCGTAGTTCTTCTTGTGAATGGCGTAGTCACGGTTCAACTGCGCCGCCTCGGCCTCGAGCTGCGGCGCCGTCTTCAGCGCCGCCAGAGCCTGGGCGTAGCGGGCCGAGTATTCGTCGACGCGCGCACGCAGCGACGCCACCTGCACTTCAGCGGTGGCCAGGATGCGCACCAATTCCTGCATCGCGGGGTTGCCGCCGCCGGGCAGGTTGACGCTGGGCATGGCCGCCGCCGCCTTGCGCAGCTCGGCCTGCTCGCGCTTGCGCTGCTCCTCCAGGTCCTTGATCAGCTTACGAGTCGAGATGACGTCCGGGTGCTGCTCGGTGAAGCGCTGCAGCAGCGCATCGAGGTTACGCCGGTACTCCGCTATGCGGGCATCCAGTTCGGGCGTGGCCACCGTCGTGGCGGACTCTTGCATCAGGCTTTGCTGGGTGGTCGGTCCGGCACCCCGCTTCTCGGCTTCCAACTGCGCCCTGGCCGCATCGCGGGCATTCATGGCTTCGCGGTACTCCAACCGGGCACGCTCAAGCTGGGCACTCAACTCGGACAGACGTGCCGCTGAGTCCTTGCCGTCGCCCGACATGTTGGCGATGTTCTTCAGTCGAAACTCCTTCAGCCGGGATTCGGCCTCCTCCAGCTTGGCCTCGTAGGCCTTGATCTGCTCGTTGATGAAGGTGGTCGCCGTCGACGTGTCCTTGCGCGTGGCGCCCAGGCTGGATTCGACGAAGATGGACACCAGCGACTGCACGACGCGCTTGGCAGTCTCCGGATCACTGTCCCGATAGCCCAGCGTGTAGAGGTTGTCGCGGCCCACGCTTTGGATGGACAGGTTGCTGGTCACCGTCTCGATGGTCGCCTCCTGCTGGGCCTTGGTCTGGTTCTTCAAGTCCAGGTCCGCCATGCGCACCAGCTTCTCGACGTTGGGACGGCTGATGAGCGTGCGGCTCAGCATCGTCACCTGCTGCTCGACGTTGGGCTGCACCGTCAAGCCGGCCATCAACGGCTTCAGGATGGACTGGGTGTCCACATAAATGCGGGCGCTCGCCTCGTAGCGATCCGGCAGCGCAAACACCACTACGGCGCCGACCAGCCCAGTCACCCAAGCCACGATCAGGCCGATCCAGCGGTACTTCCACATCCGCCGGCCGATGATCAACAGCTGGCCAATCAGCACTTCCATTAAAAAAGTCTCGGTTGTAGTGAGATCAGCAGAACGGCGCCAGCGGCACCCGACCCGCTCAGAACAGGCTTTGCGGGATGATGAGAATGTCGCCGGGCTTCATCTCGACGTTCGCCGAGACATCACCCCGCTTGATCAGGTCCTTCAGCCGCACCGAGTACTGCTTGTTGCCCTCGGACGTGCGCAAGATGGTGGCGCTGTTGCCGGCGGCGAAATCAGTCAGGCCACCCACGGCAATCATCACGTCCAGCACCGTCATCTTCTGCTTGTAGGGCAGAAACTGCGGCCTGGCCGCCTCGCCGACGACGCGAATCTGCTCGCTGTAAGGCCCGACGAAGCTGGTGACGATGACGGTGACGACCGGGTCACGGACGTACTTACCCAACGCCTTCTCAACCTCGCGCGCCACCTGCACCGACGTCTTGCCCTGCACCACGATTTCATCGACCAGCGGCGCCGCGATCTTGCCGTCCGGGCGGACCGGCACCGACATGGACAGCTCGGGATTGCGCCAGACCTGGATGTTCAGGCTGTCGCCGGCACCGATGATGTAGCTGTAATCGTCACTGGCCACCGTGGGCGGCGCGGGCGGATGCGAAGTGCTCGCGCAGCCCGCAAGCAAGGCCACCGCCAGTGCTGCAACAGCATGCCCCAGCCACCGGCCGCCAACCGAACGCCAGGAGGCCGTCGTCGCCTGTGCCGAAATCAGTTGCGCAGCTTTGCAGTTCCGAGCGTCCAGCTTATCCAAGGCAAGTCCTCTGTGGGGTCTGTTCATCGAAGCCCTCGCATCGGCGGAAACGGTCAACCCGCTGAGGCGCCAGGCAAAAGCCCAGGAATCATGCCATAGCCTCACCCCGGCGCTGGCAACCTGAATCGGGGGCTTGAGCCGAACGAGAAGCGCGTCACGGGGCGCCCTTCGCCAGCGCGGCAGACGGCCCATGCGCCAGGTTGTAACGACCCGGTGCGATGATGTTGTGGGGGTCGAACACCGTCTTCAACTCCCAGACGGCACGCCAAAATGGATCAGCCTCGTCGACCAGTTCATCCATCATGTCGACACGCGCGCGGTACACCTCCAACCCCTGACCGCGTAAATATTGCCAAATCGCGCGCGCGCAGTTGTGAGCGTTTCGGACGGCCGCTGCGTCGCTGCGGTCGAACAGCAGATTCGCCACGCCGACGAGCGAAGTCGTCGTCTCGATGTTGAGCGTCACGTACAACTCGTGGCCATAGCCAGCCGCCACGGCCTTCATGCCCTCGACGGCGGCGACGACCGACTTGCCTTGCATGGGCAACGCCGGGTTGATGTACACCAGGCCACAGCGCGACGCATCCAGATCGCGCGCGACATGGTGTGACTCGCCGTAGCGCCACAACAGATTGGATATGGCGGCATCAGTCGGGCACCCGTCCGCCAGGCCTTGCAGCGGACGAATGGCCGCAATGGCTGCGGCATTGGCTCGCGCCCAGGGCCACACGCTGCGCAGCGGGTGCAACAGCCGGAACCCTGCAGCCAGCTTTGCGTCATCCACGACAGTCACCCGAGCGATAGGCCCCAGCACCCGCTTCACCTCCGCCACCGCCGCCCGGACCTGCGCCGCGCTCCCCGACACCCCGCCCAAGCTGGTCCATTCGAAGGGCGCCACCGTGGCCAATGCACGATCTGCCTCGGCCTGCAGCGCAGCGGCAGTCAGCCCACACGCGTCGCGCAGATACTCACTGATGCCCGACATCATGCTGGCCCGGGTACGCGCGCGATTGCCCACATGGGTGACACCGCTCATCACCCCCTGCCGCTTGAGCAGCGCCAGACCGTCGAGGAACTCCGCCAACCGCGAACCGTCACGCAATGCGAGTGACACCGCAACCGAACGCTCCGGCCGCGGGATCAGCTTGAAGCAGGCACTGGTGACCACACCGAAATTGCCCTGGAAGAACAGGCCGTCCAGCATGGGGCCGAGGCCATAGGGATGGGTATGGGCCAGCGGCGACGCCTCTCCCAGTCGACGGAAACCCGTCTTCAGAAGCTCACCCAGCCCCGTGACGATCTCCAGGCCAAACACATCCTCGCGGCGCGGACCCAGGTAGCCCACGCCGCGGTCCAGCGCATTGCCCAGGATGCTTGTATCGACGGACGATCCCGTCACATTGAAAGTCAGCCCTGGACAGGTCTCCTGCAGGAACGCCTGCAACTGCCCCTGCGTGACGCCCGGCTCGATCAGCGCCACGGGATTGGCCGCCGATATCGAACCGGCGTTGCGAATGGCCGCCATGGCGCTCAGATCCAGCAGGACACACCCGGACACGACTGGCGCTGCAGATCCGTAACCCCAGTTAAGACCGGTCGAGATCGGATAAAGCGAGCGTCGCTCGCTGCACGCCTGGCGCACACAGTCCTGCACCTCAGCAACCGATGATGGGCGCCAGACCGGGATCTCTCCACAGTCGTATCCGGTGACGTTGCTGGTCGCTCGTTGCGACGAGATTGCTGGCCGCATAACCCTCCCTCCTCGGCATTCAAACCGGGGTGTCGGCACACTTTACAGGCACTGCCTCAAGGCCTTCCGCGAAACATTGAACCGAACCCAAATAGCGCCGTAAACCGTTGATCTATAAAGAAACTTCAAGGGCACAACAGCAGCTGGCACGACACCTGCTTAGCACCCAGCGTCCGGGGCCGTGCCCCTCTAGCAAGTGAATCAGAGGAGATTCCACATGAGCAAGATGCTGAAGACGCTGGTTGCTGCAGCTGCCCTCGCGGCAACTTCCGTCGTTTCTGCCACGCCCATCCTGGGCACGATGCAGTTCAAGGCCGACCTGGTGCTGCTGTCCAACGGCAACATCGACTGGAACAACGGCCTCACCTTCAACCCGCCGCCCAACGCCACTGCCACCTACGGCGATTTCCAAGTTGGCGCGATCGGGCCCAACGCTGGCCTGTTCGGCACGGTGCATAACCAGTTCGCCAAGATTCACGACATGTCGTCGCCGGATGTGTGGCCCGGCGATGCCAACAACTTCCCGGTCGGCGTGAACACGCTGGTGACCAACTACATCACCTTCGATACGAAGCCGAACTGGAAGTTCAACGCGACCTTCGTGGCCATGGGTCTGACCTTTGACCCGGACGGCGCGGGCCCGATGCCCGCTATCACGACGCCCTTCCAATTCTCGGTCGGTCCCAATGGCCTGGATGTGCGGATGGACGTGAGCGGTTATGCATGGGACGACACGAACGCGAACGGCATCTATGACGCAGGTGAAGACCTGACCAAATGGAAGGCCATCATCACCTCGCAGTACCCGCAGTACAGCAGCCTGCTCGCTGCATTGACGGACCTGCAGGCGAATGGCAATCTGCAAAACAACCAGTGGTCCGGGACGCTGATCGCCGAGCGTCTGCCCGAGCCGGCATCTATCGCGCTGGTGGGTCTGGCTCTCGCTGGCCTGGGTGCTGCATCGCGCCGCCGTCAAGTCAAGTAAAAACAGCCAGCAGGGTGGCGCTGCCACCTTGTTCTCAGCAAACCCCGCTGTTGGCGGGGTTTTTTACATTGTGTGCAGCCGGGCACTGTAGCGGCGCCTTGGCGGAACGGCGCCGACGAGAGCTTTGACCTGCTCGGGAATTCCGAGCAGGTCATGAAGGCTTGGCAAGCTTGATGAGATCGGGCAAGCCCTCACTCCAATCGCGCGAGTTGCACACCCGGCATGCAGCCGCCTTCAGCGATCGGCAGCCAAGCGTTAAAGGTCCCCTGCGACGTGTTCGGTCTCCAGCGCGCTTACGCAGCGCCGCCAGACTTGGTCAGGCTCCGTGAGCCGGAAGCCGTAGAAGTCACCACTGTCACTACGATGATGCCGCACCACGGTTGCCTCGAGCGTGGTGTGCTCATGTTCGCCGAGTTCGACACGGATCATTCCCTTGACCCCGACCGGAATCGCCAGTGCCGATTTGGCCTGCAGGCCCGACAGCGAGATTTCGATGACCGTCATCACGATGGAGCGTTCATCCTGGCCCGCAGGGAAGCGAAATTCCGCCGGACAGCGCAACGAGAAGCGCTGATGTCGGCGCATTGGGTGAAAGCCCGTATCCGTGCCGCTCAGCATGGGCAGCACAGCGCGGAACTCGGGCTGGTCGTAGATGGACCATAGCAGCGCCTTGCGGCGATCGTCCAGGTCAGCGAACACCCGACTGCGCTGGTTGAAGAAGTAGTCCAGGAGGGCCGGAGTCAAAACCGGATCGTTGGTCGTGAAATAGCGGCGCTTGGGCAGCTTGATGTGTGGCAGCTGCAGCGTGACGAAGTATTTGTAGAGGTTCTTGCGATCCTGACGTTGGCCATAGACACGCCGGAAAACCTCTTTGGCTAACGGAAGATCCAGCGTAGCTCCCACGGCCGGTGCGCCATTGGCAAAGTCGTACTTGTCGACGACGTTCTCCTGCAAGCGCTCGAAGAACAGCAGCGACTCGTAGAGTTCGATCTTGTCCGGGTTCACCGCGATGACCAGATGCCGGGTATCGAAGTACTCGGTGCAGTACTGGTACATGAACTTCATGAGCGGGAACAAGATCGCTCCGCCGGTCATGCGGAAATCTGGATGCACGGCCAGTGCCGAGATCTCGGCGATCTGCCCCTGTTTGGCGCGCACCTCACTGAGGTCGAAAACCGATTGCAGCGGAAAGCCGAACACCCCCTCGCGGATCATCGACATGGTGCCCACGACCCGGCCGTCGTACTTGGCGCACAAGGTCGTGGTGGTTGGCAGCGCGTGGTACATGGTGACGCGCAGGCCCGAAGGGGACGGCTTCATGAAGCCGCTGGCAACGTAGGCGTCATGCAGGATGCGGAAGCACTCCTCAAGTTCTTGCTGGGTTTCGGCGACCTTGAGTTCCAGCCGACTGTCCGGTGCAGGATCACAGTCGATCATGCGACGGTAGATCCGGTGCCGCACGTCCCGCGGCAGGCGTGAGAACGCTCGCCGCAGCAGTTGATGCATGCGCTTGCGAAGGCTCGCCTGCTTGATTCCCATCGTCACTCCCCGAATGGGCGCTGCCGGGCGCCCCCCGCGACCGTCAGGCTCATAGCGTCGACAGCAGCTTCTGCACTTCACCCTGTTCAGAGAAGGCGTGGCCGAGTTCGCTGAGCTTCATCAACTCTGCTTTCGCCTCAAACTTCTTGCCGGCCTTGATCAAGTACTGCGCGTAATGCAGCCTGTGCCGGCCGTGTTCCGGATCCAGCGTCAAGGCACGTCGCTGCAACTCGATCGCCTTGTCCAGGCGCCCCATCGCAGCCTGGATCTCGGCGGCGGTATCCAGCAACGGCGCACTGTTCGGTTCGATGGCGACAGCGCGCTCCGCAGCCTCCAATGCGCCCGGCTTGCCAGCGCGGTGCAAGAGCCAGGCGAGATTGTTCAGCACGACAGGATCGTTCGGCCTGACCGCGAGCACCTTGCGATAGGACGCCTCCGCACGGTCCCACTGCTGCCGCGCTAGTGCCACGTCGCCCAGGTGGAAATTGAAAACGGGATCACCAGGCTGCTTCGCCAGCCATTCGGCCTCGAACTTGTCAGCCTCGGCGGTCCGTCCAGAATCCGTGAGGGCCCGGTGCAGCTTGACTGCCGTCGAGCCTGTGGGGCGCTTGGCCATGCTGGTCCGAAACGCGGCTATCGCTGCTGGCAGATTTCGCTTGTCAGCCTGAATTTCCCCCTCGTAGGTCCAGCCGGTCGGGTCTTGCGGCAAAGCCGTCTGCATGGTCTTGGATTGCGCCAATGCCTCATCCAGCTTGCCGCTCCGCCGTAGCAGCGCGACGAGCGCCGCGTGGGCCGGCAGATAGTCGGGCTGAATGGCAAGGACTTTGCGCAGCTGTGCGTTCACAGCCCCGAAGTCCTTGCGGGCCAAGTGCACATCAGCCATGCGCATCATGGGCTCGACCGAGTTGGGTTGCATGGACGCGAACTTGCTGAATGCCTGCGTCGCCTGATTGAGGTTGCCCCCCGCCAGCTCCGCCAAGCCGATCAGATCCTGGAATGCTGCCTTGTTAGGGAAACGCACGGCGGCCTCGGTCGCAACCGCCAGTGCCGACTTCCAATCCTTGCGATCAAGCAGAACACGCGCCAGCGCGATGCGGGGCGCTTCGGAGTCCGGGAAACGCTTCACCGCGGCTTCGAGCTGCGACTGGATGTCCGCCAGCGGCGCACCTGCCTTGCCACGTGCGACGACTAGCGCCATCAAGGCATCGACAGAATCCGGGGCCGCAGCCACCAGTTTCTCGAAGCGCTTAACCGCCTGGGCTGGTTTGCCTGCCTGCGCGTCGAGTTCGGCCAGCGCAGCGGCAGCCGGCTGATAGTTCGGCGCGCGGCGCAAGGCCGTCTCGTAGAACTCCCGCGCCTTATCTAGCTGCTGCCGGCGTTCCTCCAGCTGGCCACGCAGGTAAGCGGGCACAGGCTTGTCGGGCAGCTTCTTCTCGATGCCCTCAATCACCCGCAGGGCATCGTCCAAGCGGTTGGCGCGCATGTGGGCGATAAACAGCACCACGTCGGCTTCGATGCCTGAGGCCGTATCGGCAATGCTCTTCAAGGCAGCCAGGGCCTGATCGCTCCGGCCTTCCTGGAGTTCGCTCATGGCCAGCGCGACTCGCCCGCTCACATTCTGCGGATCGGCCTTGACCGCCAGCTGGTTCATCCTGCGGCGCCCCGCGTCATCACCCAGACGGAAGTAGGCATCGGCGGCCACGTTGTAAACGTCCGCAGGCAGCTTGGCGCCTTGCTGGTCCAGCAGCGGCTGGATGGCCGACAACGCTTTGGTTGCATCGCCGGCACGCAGTTGAGAGCGCGCCAGCAGCACGCGCACAGCCATCGGAGACCGCGTGTCCTGCAAGGCCTTGGAGAGGTGCGCAATGGCCTGCAGGTAGGCCCCGCGCTCGTACTCGATCATGCCTGCCAGATGCAGGAAGCGGGCGTTATCGGGCGCCAGCTTCAGCAACTGCTGCGCCACCTCGCGGGCCGACTTCAGGTCACGGCGCTCCAGGGCCAGCATGGCCTTGTAGTACTGGTAGTTGAGGCCATTGGGCTGCACCTTGTTCAGCTGCGCGAGTTGCTGCTCGACGCCAGCAAGATCCTTCTGACGCCACAACAGACCAATGATGCCGATCTGCGCATCGATGTTGTCCGCCTGGAGTTTCACGGCTTCACGGTAGGCAGCCAACGCGTCTGAGGGGTTGCCGCCTGTCATCAGCAGCATGTCGGCGCGGGCTGACCAGGCCTGCGAGGACTGGGGATGCTCCTTGATCGTTCGATCCAGCTGCGCGAACGCGCCTTCACGATCCCCCCCCACCAACAGCAGGCGTGCCACGGCCAGTTGCGCCACGACATTCTTGGGATCGGCCTTCAACGCAGCCTCAGCGGCGGCCTGGGCCTGGGCGTACTTGGCCTTGGAACCATAGGCCAGTGCGAGCGCCGCCTTGAGCTCGGCCTGTCGGCTCGGCGAGCTGAGCTCGACGTCTGCGTACTCGGCGATGAACTTGTCGACCTGGCCCAGCAGTAGCAGGTTGGCCGCCATGACGGGCACCAAATCGTCGCGCTTGTAGCCGGCATCGCGCGCCTTGTTGAGCTCGACCCAGGCGCCCTGGGGATCGCCACTCTCGAACAGGGCCTTGCCCAAATAGAACCGCGCCTCGACCAGCGAGCTGTCCTTCTGCAGTGCGTTCTTGAAGTCAATGACCGCGGCCTTGTACTCCTTCTTCTGCATGCGAGCCTTACCGGCCTCGAGCTGCTGCAGCGCTGTCTGCTCTCCGCAGCCGGTCAGGCCCATCGAAACCGCCAGGGCGATGCCAGCCAGGCTCACACACGAAATCCTGCGCTTGTTGATGAGATTCATTTGATCTGCAACCGGTTCATCATGTCGTAGAGCGTCGGGCGGCTGATGCCGAGCAACTCGGCGGCGCGGACGATGTTGCCATCGGTGCGGGCCAACGCCGTGATGACGGCCTGGCGCTCGGCGTTCTCCCGGACCGTGCGCAGGTCCAGCGTGGCCTGCTCGCCCGTGGCCTCGGCTGGAACGCGCAACCCCAGGTCGAGCGCCGTGATGCGGTCGTCCTCGGCCATGATGACGGCGCGCTTGATCATGTTCTGCAACTCGCGCACGTTGCCGGGCCAATGGTGCGCCTCGAGCGCGCGCACGGCATCGTCCGACAGCGTAGGCACTGGCCGGCGCATCTCAGTGGCGAAGCGGCGCGCAAACGCGTGGGACAGCAGCACCGGGTCGCCCAGGCGATCCCGCAGCGGCGGGATGTCGACCACGATCTCGGCGAGACGGTAGTACAGATCCTCGCGGAAAAGGCCGTCGGCGATGCGCTGCTTCAGGTCCTGGTGCGTCGCCCCGACCACGCGTACGTCGATGGCGATTTCCTGGCGGCCGCCCACCCGCTCGATGACCCGCTCCTGCAGGAAGCGCAGCAGCTTGGCCTGCAAGGGCATGGGCAGGTCGCCGATCTCGTCCAGCATCAGCGTGCCGCCGTTGGCCGTCTCGATCTTGCCGACCGTGGCCTTGGTGGCGCCGGTGAAGGCCCCCTTCTCGTAGCCGAAGAGCTCGCTCTCCAGCAGCGTCTCGGGAATGGCTGCGCAGTTGATGGCCACGAAGCGGCCCTTGCGCTTGGATGCGTCATGCAGCCCCTGCGCCAACACTTCCTTGCCCGTGCCGCTCTCGCCGAGCAACAGCACGGTCGCATCGCTCGGCGCCACCTTCTCGATCATGCGGCACACGCGCTGCATGCCCGGGTCGCGCGTGATGAGGCCCGAGAAGACGTCGCTGCTCTGCTGCATCTGCAGCCGGCGGTTCTCCTGCTGCAGCTCATAGAGGCGATAGGCACGCTCCACGGTCAGTGCGAGTACGTCAGGGTCGACCGGCTTGGCCAGGAAGTCGTAGGCGCCCATGCGAATGGCCCGCAGCGCGTTCTCCTGGTCGTTCTGCCCGGTCAACACGATGACCTTGACCGACGGGTCCAGTTCCAGCAGTTTCTCCAGGCATTTGAAGCCTTCGGAGACCGAGTCCCGGTCCGGCGGCAGGCCCAGGTCCATGGTGACCACCGCCGGGTTGTGCCGCCTGAACTGCAACACGGCGCTGGCCACATCGTCCGCCGTGACCGACTCAAAGCGATCCAGCGACCACTTGAGCTGCTTCTGCAGTGCCAGGTCGTCCTCGACGATCAACAGCGGGGCATGGCGCGGCGTGCTCATCGGGCGTCCAGCGCAGCCAGCGGCTCGCCCGCCTGGGCATGGAACAAAGGCAGCAGCACGGTCACCGTGGTGCCCCGGTTGAGTTCACTCTGCACGCTGATCTTGCCTCCCAGTTCCTGCACGTATTGATAGCTTTCGTGAGCGCCTATGCCCATGCCACTGGCCTTGGTGGTCTGGAATGGCTTGAAGAGCCGATTCTGAATGAAATCCTCGCTCATCCCGCAGCCGCTGTCCTCCACGCGAACGCGGGCCTGGCTCCCCTCGGCGTCCAGCGTCAGACAGACCCTGCCACCCGGCGGCGTGGCGTCGAACGCGTTCTGCACCACATGGCCCAGCACCCGTTCCACGCGCTCCGCATGGCCGCGCGTGCTAACGCCCGGCTGCAGCTGCAGCTCGAGCACCCTGCCCTTACTCGCTGCGGCAGCCGCCAGTCGCCGGGCGATCTGCTCCAGGTCCACACCGCTGGTCACGCCGTGCGGCTTGTCGCCTTCGCGCAGCTGCAGCATCAACTGGCGCATCTTCTCCAGCGAGTTCTCGACCGTGTCCAGCATGTCCTGCTGGAACTCGGGGTTGTCGCGCAAGCGCTTGGCGTTCTTCATCATCAGCGACAGCTGCGTGACGATGTTTTTGAGATCGTGCACGACGAAGGCCGACATGCGGTTGAAAGCGTCGAACTTGCGCGCCTCCAGCAGAGCTTCCGTGGCCTGGGCCTGGGCAAGGTAGCCCGAGGCCTGACTGGCCGCAGTGCGCAGCAGGTCACGCACCTCCCAGTTCAGCTCCACCGCCGCACGCGGCCGCCCCAGCACCACGAAACCAATCAGGGCCTCGCGCACCAGCAGCGGCACGAGCAGCCAGCAGCGCGATTCCTGGACCAGCCAGTCTGGCACATCCAGCCCCGGATAGGCCGCCCGGTCTGCGCGCCATTCGTCGAGGTCGATGATCCAGGCGCGCTCCTGCCAGAAACGGCCCAGCGGACCATCGCGCGGCTCCGAGCCGCCGCGTGCGGGCAGATTCCAGCGCGCCGCCTGGATGAAGTCCGCGCCTGCGGAACGCTGCAGCCACAGCATGCCGCTGGGGCTTTCGACCAAATTGGCCAGCGCGCGCACTACCGTCTCGGCCGTGTGCTGCGGCTCCACACTGCTCGCCAGCAACTGCGTGAAGCGCAACCATTCCTCGCGGTAGTCGTAGCGATAGCTGAAAAAGTTCTTGCTGATGTAGACGCGCAGCCGGGCGCGCATGGACCCGGAGGCTACGAGCAGCGCCAGCCCCACCAGCGCCACAAATACCAGCGCCACGGACAAGGCACGCCCCCAGTGCCCGCCGGTGTAGCGCACGTAGTAGCCCACCGCGGCGACCATCAGCAAATAGCCCCCGACCAGGAGCAAGGCCGCCGAGTGAAAGACCGCGGCGCGCGACACATGCAGCTTGACCAGCCAGTCGCCCTGCCGCCGCGATGCCACGTACAGCAGCGGCACGGCGGCCGCATGCACCAGCCCCCGCACGCTGACCGCATCGCCGTCGAAACGCTGGAACAACGCGGCCTGCGAGCCGATGAAGAGATCGAACACGAAGATGGCGCCCAGGCCCAAGGCCACCGGCTTGGCATTCCAGCGCGCATCGGCGCTGGCGTTGCGCAGCATCTGTTCGACCAGCACCAGCCCCAGCACCGCCAGCCCCAACGAGGCCAGCGCCTGCGGTCGAGCAAGCGCGCCGACCGGCTGCGACTCAGCGACGACGATCAAGGCCAGTTGGACCAGCACGGCCAGCGCGGCGACAGGCCGCGCCCAGGCCAGGCCGCCCATGCGTTGCCCGCTGGGCATCAGCATCAGCAGGAAGGTGAACCAAAGCGCAAAGCGCGCCAGGTCCAGGCCCTGGGTCAGCCAAGCCGGCAACCGATCCGACCAGTGTCGCAGGTCATCCAGCAGCGCAACACCCGCCCAGGCCGCGCTGGCCACCAGTGCGGCCAGAAACACCAGCGCCAGCGCCGAGACGGGCATGCGCCCACGGATCAGGCGCTGCGCAAAGTAAAGCGCAAACAGCCCGTAGGCGGTGCCGCAGACCACGCTGCTCAGGCTGCTGAGGGAGCCGATGGACGCCAGTGTCTCGAGCACTGCGCCGGAGGAGGAATCCAGGTCCGTTAGGGGCATGCGGAATTCAACCACGCCCTGCGATGCCCCGGCAGCGGCACTAATGCCAAGCGGGGCCGCGGCGGTCAGCGCGCGCCTTTGCCGGTCAGCACCACGGCAACCGTTTCCAGCATGATCAGCAGATCGAGAAACAGGGAGTGGTTCTTGACGTAGTAGAGGTCGTACTGCAGCTTCTCGACCGAATCCTCGATCGTCGAGCCGTACTCGTAACGCACCTGCGCCCACCCCGTCACGCCAGGCTTCACGCTGTGGCGAACGGCGTAATAAGGAATCTTGCTGATCAGCTCGTCCACGAAGAACGGGCGTTCCGGCCGTGGGCCGACCATGCTCATCTCGCCCCACAACACATTGAAAAGCTGGGGCAGTTCGTCGATGCGCACTTTGCGGATGAAGCGGCCCACGCGCGTCACCCGGTCGTCATTCTTGGTCGCCCAGCGCGGCTTGCCATCCTTCTCGGCATCGGTGCGCATGCTGCGGAATTTGATGACCTTGAAGGGCACGCCGTTGAGGCCGACCCGTTCTTGGCGGTACAGCACCGGCCCGCGCGACTCGATGCGAATCGCCAGCGCGGTGATGATCATGACGGGCCAGGTCACGGCCAGGATCAGCGTGGCAAACACCACGTCGCTGACCCGCTTGATCGCGGCGCGGAACATGCCCTGGCTGAAGCCGTCGCCAAACACCAGCCAACCGGCGTTGACATGCTTGATGTTGATCTGGGCCAGCGTCTTCTCGAAGTGCGTCGCGATGTCAACGACTCGCACGCCGGACAGCTTGCAGTCCAGCAACTGCCGCAGCGGCATGCTGCCGCCACGCCGCTCGCTCAGCGCCACGACGATCTCGTCGACGTTGTGCTTGAGGGCGGCCTCGGTCAACGAGGCGCTGTCCTTGATGATCTCGGCCTGCGGCACCTCGTGCTGGTCCTCATTGGGACCCGCGTAGTAACCGACGATCTGTGCATGCGGATCCGACGCCCGCAACGTGTTGCCAACGGCGCGCGCAGCAGGCCCCACACCGAAGATCAGAATGCGGCTGCGCATGCGCGCTTGGACGCCCGAATGTGCTGCGTAGACGCGATGCACCATGACGGCCGCCACAGCCGCCATCGCCACCAGCGTCAGCAGGTCACGGTCGGCGCCCGACGGCACCAGGCTGAAGATCGCATATGCCAGCGGCAACCCGAACAGCAGACCGAACAGCGCCCGCGCGCAGGACTCGGTGACGGAGCGGTTGTGGACGTGCTGGTAGAAGCCCGTCGCCGAATTGATCACGAACATGCAGCCCGCCAGCGACAGGCCATGCGATGCCGCGAAGGGGAGCACCGTCTGCGCCGACTCGCCTTGGCTGAGGACGACGGCAATGACCGCAAACACGATCAACCCAAGGTCGAAGAAGACCTGCAGCAGCGTTTGCTTGTGCAGATAGTGGTTGAATATTCGAATCATGCATATCCCCGATCATTCCTGCCCGGCGCAATCTGAGGCTGCTCTTGATCAACGGATACCGGATCAATATCGATATTCCATTCGCCCACAGCCTTTTTCGCCTTTGCATCGCCAGTCCAACGCCTGCCTAGCCGTGCCGAGCAGCCACCGGAGATGGCGACGGTCGAGAAGTGCCGCAGCCTGACGTCCCGCCACACCCCAGACACCCGTCTTGATCGCGCCGGCATCATGCCCTTGGCCCCAAGCCTTGAAAGCCCCTCGTTTAGAGGGTGCTTGCCCCTTGAATCAGCCGCTCGCAACAGCCGCGCCGAGGCGCCTGCGGCGACCCGTATCACGCCGGGCGCCAGTAGAACCCAAAGCGGGCGACACCGACATGACGGCGCCAACACGTCGGCGGCAGAGCGTGCGAAAGGCCACAGCCACCGATTTGAATTTGCGCGAAGCGTGGTTTCAAGCCGCCCGCATCGGGCCCGGCGTTTCATCGAAGACGTGAATATTTCGACATCATGATGCTGCATCGATACTCGTGACCAGCGCACCGTCGGCAGCGACGCAAAAGAAAGGCTCTTTGCGCATTGGTTAGTGAAGAGCTCAGACACCGATAGCCAAAGCCAGGAATGGCGCGGGTTGGCGGGGAGATTGGGTTGACCGGTCCAGGGCACGGAACCAGTCCAGGTAGCTGGCCAGGTACGAACTGGCCACGCCGTTGAAGCGTCGAATCCAGTTCTTGAGCCTGGCGTGATACGCGTTGGCGTTCTGGATGTGCCAGGCGCCCTGAACGCGCTGACCCTT
>JBKBOJ010000024.1:0-41045 GCA_046294815.1 Roseateles sp.
GGGGGCGGCGGCGCCGGGGCCGGCGGCGTGGGTGCGGGCGAGCTGGGCAGTGGCGCGGGCAGCGGGCCGCTGACCGCGTACAGGCCCAGCCGGCCGGCGCCGGCTGACTGCTGCACGGCGCTGCGCGTGGCGTCCGCGCTGCGCAGCGTGTAGGCATAGGGCGGCACCCAGTTCTGCGCCACCGGCAGGCCCTCGCAGCCCTGCAGCTCGATGTCGATCGCGCCCGTCATGGGCTTGCCGGCATCGTCCTTGTCGCTGATGAAGCGGTGGCCCGAGCTGCGCAAGCTGATGGCCTGCTTGCCGCCCGCGAGCTTGCCGCAGACCTCCTTGGGCTTGAGGCCGGTGAACTCGTAGAAGTTGTTCTCGGCGATGACGTCGGCTTGGTAGCGCACATCCAGGCCCGAGCCGAACTTCTTGTCGGGGTCGCTGGTGGTGGTGCTGCCGCTGATGAGGTTGTTGTACATGTGCAGCTGGCCGTAGCGCACCAGCGGCAGCCGGCTGTAGGGGTGGTCCCACCAGTTGCCGGTCATGGTCACGTGCAGGCGGCCGGCGTCGCTCCAGGCGCGACCCGCGTCGCCGTTGCCGACCAGCGTGGTCTTGTGGTGCTTGCTGAACACGCTGTTGGACACGGTCACGTAGTCGCTGCCACGGATGATGTCCAGCGCCCCATCGTGCCGCGTGTCGCTGGCCAGCGACTCGGGCGTGTCGCCGTCGCTGATGCTGACGTGGTCTATCCAGATCTGCTGGCCGCGCGTGATCGCGATGCCGTCCATGTAGGCGTTGTCGCTGTCCTCGGGATTCACGTCCCAGGGCGTGTCGATCTGCAGATTGCGCAGGATGATGTTGCGCGTCCAGGTCGGGAACAGTTCCGGGTCCTTGCCGGCCGCCACCCAGGCCTTGAAGTCGGCCTCGGCACCGGCCGCCGTCGTGGCGGCCTCGGTACCGATCAGGATTTGCGTGCCCGTGATGCGCGCCGGGCGGCCGTTGCTGTCGTTGATGCCCACCAGCGTCGTGTTGGACGGGATGGAGAAGCTGCCGCCGTTCTTTTGGTCCAGGTAGCCGGTGTACTCCTCGAACACCGTGTTGTTGTCGCGCCAGCGGAAGTCGATGTGGCCGACGATGCGGATGATCTTGGGCTCGTTCTTGGCCTCGCGCAGCGCCGCCAGCAGCTGCTCCTTGTTGAACACCGTGTAGATGCGGTTGGGCGCGGCCGACGAGCCGCCGGTGACCCGTACCTTGCCCTTGCGCGACTGCCCATGCCAACCGATGTCGGGTGCGGTCTCGCGCTCGAAGGTCAGCACGCCGTTGGTCGGGTCGCTGGTCGCGAACTGCCAGGCCGGCAGGCGCGGCGCGGCGCGGTAGTTGGCCGGGTTGTGCAGGCCGCCGATGGTGGTGGGCGCGGCATAGGTGCGCGTGCCGACGTCGAACAGCAGCGGCGCGCTGGTGTCGGTCAGCGTGACGGCATCGATGACCGGCGCCGGCGCGGGCGTGATGGGGCGCGGCTCGCGCGCCGCCAGCGCCCGCACGGTGGCGCCCTCGGCGGCAGCGGCATCCAGGCGGCTGACCGAAGCCGGCTCGCTGGCCTGCAAGGTGATGGCGGTTGCGCCGGGCGCGGCATCGCGCCCACCCCCACACGCGGCCAGCAGGCCGAGCGAAATGGACGAGGCCAGCAGGCCGCGGGCGGGCTTGCGAGGGGTCATGGCTTGTCTCCTGGGCGGGCCTTGCCGGCGCGCCGCCTTGGCTTGTTTGTCTGGCGTGACACTCCCTGCCGACCTCGATGCGGCATGCAGGCGCCAACCTGCACCGCAGCCGGCCCGTCAGGGGTCAGGCAAACAGCGCTGGGCGATCAGGGAGCGGTGGATGCGGCGGCAGGCCGTGAGGGGTGTGAGCCCCGCGCGGCACCGGCACGCTTGGGGCTCAGGGAAAGCGGGCGCAGCAGGCGCACCGCACTGCCACGACCGACAAGGCCTCGGTCACCCGGTGGTGTCCGGTGGTCGGCCTCGGTTCGGCGAACAGTTGGAACAGTGTTTCGTTTTCTGGCCATCCGGTCAACGCCGGGCATTCCCTGAACACCCGCGAATGCGGGAGCGGGTCTGCCCTGAGGCGCTGCGGGCGACGTGGGCGTCAGCCGGGTGCGGCGACGCGCACGCGCTGCCCGGCGAACTCGACCACCTGGCCGGCGCGCATCTTGGCGGTCTTGCGCAGCTCGACCTGGCCGTCCACGCGCACCTCGCCGGCGGCGATCAGTGCGCGCGCCTGCCCGCCGCTGTCAGCCAGGCCGGTGGCCTTGAGCAGCTTGTCCAGTTCGATGTGCTCACCGCGGAGCGCCAAGGCGATGTCTTGCATGCACCGCATTCTGGCAGGGCGGCTCGGCCGCGCGGCGGCGCGTGTCCAGCGCATCGGCTGGCTCAGCCGGCCAAGCGCTGGCGCGCCGCTTCGCGGATGGCGCTCAGCGTGCTGCGCGACGTGCTGACGTCGCTGGACAGCCGCAGGTGCAGCAGCGCGGGCTTGCCGGCGGCGATGGCGGCGTCCAGCGCCGGGCCCACCTGCTCGGTGCGCTCGGCGTAGCAGGCCGCAAAGCCGAAGGCCTCGGCCAGCTTGACGAAGTCGGGGTTGAACAGGTCGCTGCCCGACACGCGGCCCGGATACTCGCGCTCCTGGTGCATGCGGATGGTGCCGTAGGTGCCGTTGTCGACCACCACCACCAGCAGCTTCTTGGCGCCATAGCCGCTGGCGGTGGCCAGCTCCTGGCCGGTCATCAGGAAGTCGCCGTCGCCGGCGATGTTGACGACCCAGCGATCCCGCTGCAGCAGCGCGGCGGCGACGGCCGCCGGCACGCCATAGCCCATCGCGCCGGAGGTCGGCGCGAGCTGCGTCTTGCCGAAGCGGTGCAGCGCCGTGTAGCGGTGAAAGCGGTGCAGCCAGCCGCTGTAGTTGCCGGCGCCGTTCGTGAAGATGCTGCCCTCGGGCAGCTTGGCGTCGATGAGGCGGATGACCTCGGCCATGTCCAGCGGCGCGACCGGCGTGGGCACGAGGTTGGCGCGGTAGTCGGCATTGGCCGCGGCGGTCCAGTCGCGCCAGCGGAGGCCGGCCGGCGGTGCAAGCTGAGCCAGCGCGGGCGCGGCCTGGCTCATGCTCGCGTTGATCAGCAGCTCGGCCGTGTAGACCCGGCCCAGCTCCTCGGCGCCGGCATGGATGTGAATCAGCGCTTGAGCCGGGCGCGGCGCCTGCAGCAGCGTGTAGCCGCTGGTCGTCATCTCGCCCAGGCGCGCACCGATGGCGAGGATGAGGTCGGCGTCTTTCACGCGCGCGGCCAGCTTGGGATTGATGCCTATGCCCACGTCGCCGGCGTAATTGGGGTGGGCGTTGTCGAACAAGTCCTGGAAGCGGAAGGCGCAGCCCACCGGCAGCTGCCAGGCCTCGGCAAAGGCCTGCAGCGCACGGGTGGCCTGGGGTGTCCAGCCACCGCCGCCGACGATGACCAGTGGCCGCTGCGCCGCGGCCAGGCGTTCGCGCAGCTCGGCCAGCGCGGCGGGCGTGGGCGCGGCCTCGGCCGGGCGGGCGGGTGCGACGATGGGTGCCGTGATCGGCTGCGTCAGCATGTCCTCCGGCAGCACCAGCACCACCGGGCCGGGCCGGCCCTGCTGGGCGGTGTGGAAGGCGCGCGCGACGTACTCGGGCAGGCGCTCGGCGTCGTGCACCTCGCCCACCCACTTGGCCATGCCCAACGTGCCGGGGCCGAACATCTGGCGGTAGTCCACCTCCTGGAAGGCCTCGCGGTCACGCTGGTCGCTGGCCACCTGGCCGATGAAAAGAATCATCGGCGTGCTGTCCTGGAAGGCGGTGTGCAGGCCGATGCTGGCATTCGTCGCGCCGGGGCCGCGCGTGACGAAGCAGATGCCGGGCTTGCCGCTGAGCTTGCCCTGCGCCTCGGCCATGAAGGCCGCGCCGCCCTCCTGGCGGCAGGCGATGAAGCGGATCCGGTCCGCATGCTCGTGGAAACCGTCCAACACCGCGAGGAAGGACTCGCCAGGCACACCGAAGGCCGTGTCGACGCCGTGCTCGATCAGTGCCTCGACCAGCGCGTGGCCGGCCAAGCGGGGGGAAGCAGCTTGTCTAGTCATGTGCGCACTTTAGCCGCCGCGCGCCGCGGCGGGCATGGGCACATGGAGGCCAGACATAACCCGCGGTACGGTCTTGCGCCAGCCATGCAACCCGCCCTCACCCGCTGGCTCTGCCTGCCCCGTGCCTGGCGACATTCGTGGGCGCATCGGCTTGCTCGCCGGAAGTGGCTTCCATAGGTCCGCGATCACTCGCGAGGCGGGTGCCAGTCGATCAGCACCTGCCCCGGGTCGGGCTTGCGCGACGGGCCGGCAGGCTGGCGCGCCGGCGTGCCCAGTGCGATCCAGCCCAGCAGCGTCTCGCCGGGTTCGCAGAAGGCCGCGGCGATGGCGGCATCGCGCACCTTGGCACCGCTGAGCATCTTGCCGCCGAAGCCCAGCGCATGGGCGGCCGTCAGAAAATTGGCGATGGCGCCGCCCACGGCCGCCCACTGCTCGTGCGCCGGCACCAGCGGGTGGCCCATGTCGATGCGCGCCACCACCGCCACGGTCACCGGCGGCCGCAGCGCGCGCTCGGCGTCCAGCGCGGCGCCGGCTGCGTCCTTGCCGGCCTCGCGCGCGGCGCGCTCAAACAGGGCGGCCATGCGCTGCCTGGCGTCGCCACGCACCATCTTGAAGCGATATGGCACCAGCTCGGCATGGTCGGGTGCGCGCAACGCGGCCTGGGCCATCAGCGCAAGCTGGGCGTCGTCGGGGCCGGGCGCCACCAGGTGCTTGGGGCCGACGGAGTGGCGGCCCAACAGGGCCGAGAGGTTGGGTGGGGTCGGGGTCATTGCGTCAGCTTTCGTCGCAGTTGCCAGGACATTGCATCCACCAGCGCCACCAGCGCCATCATCGCCAGCAGCACGGTGCAGGTCTCGCGCATCTGGAACAGGCCCAGGTGGTAGGCCAGCATTTGGCCCAGCCCACCCGCGCCCACCACGCCCAGCACGCTGGCGGCGCGGATGTTGTTCTCCCAGCGATAGAGCGTGTAGCTGAGCAGCTGCGGCAGCGTCTGCGGCAGCGTCGCGAACAGCCACACGCGCGCCGGCCCCACGCCGCGTTGACGCAGCGCCAAGGCCGCGTCGGGCGGGGCGTTCTCGAAGCTCTCGGCAAAAAGGCGCCCCAGCACGCCGCTGGTGTGCAGCACCAGCGCCAGCGTGCCGGGCAGCGGGCCCAGACCGGCCAGGATCAGCAGCAGCACGGCCCAGACCAACTCGGGCACGCTGCGCAGCAGGTTCAGCACCAGCCGTGCCGGCGCCCTGCCCCAGCCGCCTCCGGCTGCCGGCAGGGCCAGCAGCAGCCCGCCCGCGACGGCCAGCGCCGTGCCCAGCGCCGACATGGCCAGCGTCTCCAGCGTGGCCCAGCAGGTCTTGGCCAGGAAGGCCGGTGCCGCCTCGGGCGGAAAAAAGCCCAGCGCGAAACGCCCCATGCTGGCCAGCGCATCGGCGCCCAGAAAGGCGGCCCATTGCAGGTCCAGCGAGAGGAAGCTGGCAATGACCATGGCCAGCAGACCCAGCAGCACGGCGGCCGTGCTCGCCCTCATGCCAAGCTCCCGCGCAGCCAACGGCTGAATGCATCGCTGGCCATCACCAGTGCGATGAACACCAGCAGGATGGCGCTGACCTCGGCGCCCGCGAACATCTTGGCCGCGTTGTCCAGCTGCTGGCCCAGGCCGCCCGCGCCGACGAAGCCCAGCACGACGGACGAGCGCACCGCGCATTCCCAGCGGTAGACGGTGTAGCTCAGCAGCTCGGGCGCACAGCCGGGCAGCGTGCCAAACAGCAGCGCCTGCAGCCGGCCGGCGCCGCCGCGCAGCAGGGCCTGCGTGGGCGCGGGGTCGGCGCTTTCGAGGATCTCGGCGTAGACCTTGCCCAGCATGCCGCCATAGGCGATCGCGATCGCCAGCACGCCGGCCGTGGGCCCCAGGCCGACGACACGCACGAACACCAGCGCCCACACCAGCTCGGGGATGGAGCGCAGCAGCACCAGCAGCGCACGCACCGCCCGCCGCAACCAGCGCGCCGGGCCGGGGCGGCCCTCGAGCGTGCTGGCCGAAAGCCGCGTCGTGGCCAGCAGCGCGGTGGGCACGGCGATGACCAGCGCCAGCGTCAGCCCCGCCGTGGCGATCGCCAGCGTGCGCCAGGTCTCGCGCGCCAGCAGTGCCAGGAACTCGGCGTCCAGCCGCGGCGGAAAGAACTCAGCCAGGAAGCGGCCAGTGGCGCGCAGGCTGCGCTCGTCCAGCAGCGTCCAGGGCTTGAATTCGGCCAGCACCAACAGCGGCCAGGCCAGCACCAGGGCGAACAGCAGCAGCGCCCAGCGCTGGCCGACGACGGGATCGCGCGTCATCGGCACATCGCTTGCGGCAAGCGCACGGGCGTGGGCAGCGACGCCAGCTCGGACGGCGCCTCGTCCTGGCTGCGATAGAGCTCCTCCAGCAGTTCTTCGTCCAGGCCATCCGGCGCGCCGTCGTAGGCCACGCGGCCTGCGCGCAAGGCGAGAACACGCGGGAAGTGCTGCAACGCCAGGTCCACCTGGTGCAGGCTGCACAGCAGCGCCGCACCGCGTTCGGCGGCATTGCGGCGCAAGGCCTCCAACACCAGCGCGGCCCGCGTGGGGTCCAGCGCGGCCAGCGGCTCGTCGGCCAGCCACAGGCGCGCGTCCGCCACCAGCAGCCGCGCCAGGCCCACGCGCTGGCGCTCGCCGCCGGACAGGCGATCCACACGCAGCCACAGTTTGTCTCCCACGCCCAGCTGCTCCAGCGCGGCCTGCGCGAGCGGCGCATCGGGCGGGCTCCAGAGCGTGCGCAGGCTGCGCGCCAGCGACATGCTGGGCAGCCGCGCAGCCAGCACCGCCACGGCCACGCGCTGGCGCGGCGGCAGTGGCGGCTGCTGGGGCGCCAGCGCAATACCGGCGCGCAGGCGCTGGCGCTCACGCCGGTTCAGCGCCCAGGGGTCGGCGCCGTCCAACGTGAAGCGGCCTGCCCGCGGCGCCTGCAGCAGCGCCAGCAGGTTGAGCAGCGTCGTCTTGCCCGCGCCCGAGGCACCGATGACGGCGACCTGCTCGCCCGCCGCGATGCGCACGCTGACGTCGCGCAGCACCGGCGACGTACCGCCCAGCGCGGCGGCAGCGGCGCCGACCAGCTCGATCATTTCAACAGGCCAGCGTTTTCGGCAGCAGCCTTGATGCCGCTGTAGTTCTCGGGCTTGCTCGGGATGAACCTGGTCGCGCGCTGCAGCGCGAGGATCTCCTTGCCCTGCGGCGTGCTCGCGTCCAGCGCCAGGAAGGCAGCCTTGATCTTGTCCTGCAGCGCCTGCGGCATGTCGGCATGCACCGACCAGTTGTAGTCGTAGTAGGCCGGCGTCGTGTAGAAGACCTTGACCTGCGCCGGGTCCACCTTCTTCTCGGCGACGAACTTCTCCCAGACCGAGATGTTCAGCGCGCCGGCATCCACTTTGCCGCTGGCCACCGCCGCGATGGTGGCGTCATGCGCGCCGCTGTAGGCCACGCGCTTGAGGTCCACGTCGGGGTTGATCTTGGCGGCCAGCAGGAAGCTGCGCGGCATCAGGTGGCCGGAGGTGCTGCTTTGCGAGCCGAAGCTCAGCGTCTTGCCCTTGAGGTCCTCCAGCTTCGCAATGCCGCTCTTGGCGTCGGTGATGAAGACGGAGCGGAACTTCTCGTCCTCCTCACGCTGCACCAGCGGGTTGACCTTGCCGCCCGAGCGCACGCTGGCCTGCACGAAGGTGAAGCCACCGAACCAGGCCAGATCCACCTTCTTGTTGACCAGCGTCTCGACGGCGGCGGCGTAGTCGGTCACCGGCGTCCACTCGACCTTCATGCCCAGCTTTGCCTCCAGGTACTTGCCCAGCGGCGCGAACTTGCGCGCCAGCTCGGTGGGCGACTCGTCGGGAATGGCGGTCACGCGCAGCACAGACTGGGCGTGGGCGGCGACGGCCGCGAAGGCCAGACCGGAGATGAGCAGGCGGGTGAATCGCTTCATGGTCAGCTGTTCTTGGAAATGGTGATGGTGGGGAACTTGGACGAATAGTCCTTGGCCTGGGCCGCGATCTTGGCGGCCACCTTGCGGGCCAGCGCCTTGTAGAGCGCCGCCACCTCGCCGTCGGGTTCTGCCACGACGGTGGGCGTGCCGCTGTCGGCCTGGGCGCGGATGCTCATGGCCAGCGGCAACGAGGCCAGCAGCTCGGTGCCGTACTGCGCGGCCATCTTGCTGCCGCCCTCGGCGCCGAAAATGTGCTCGGCATGGCCGCAGTTGGAGCAGATGTGCACGGCCATGTTCTCGACGATGCCCAGGATGGGCACGCCCACCTTCTCAAACATCTTCAAGCCCTTCTTGGCGTCGATCAGCGCAATGTCCTGCGGCGTGGTGACGATGACGGCGCCGGTCACGGGCACCCGTTGCGACAGGGTCAGCTGGATGTCACCGGTGCCGGGCGGCAGGTCGATGACCAGGTAGTCCAGATCCTTCCAGTGGGTCTGGCGCAACAACTGCTCCAGCGCCTGGGTGGCCATGGGGCCGCGCCAGATCATGGCCTGGTCGTCATCGACGAGAAAGCCGATGGAGTTGACCTGCAGGCCGTGGGCGACATGGGGCTCCATGGTCTGGCCGTCGGTGCTCTCGGGCCGGCCGCGCGCGCCCAGCATGGTGGGCTGGCTGGGGCCGTAGACGTCGGCGTCCAGCACGCCCACGCGGGCGCCCTCGGCATGCAACGCCAGCGCCAGGTTGGCGGCGGTCGTGCTCTTGCCGACGCCGCCTTTGCCGGAGGCCACCGCGATGATGTTCTTGACGCCCGGCAGCAGCTGCACGCCGCGCTGCACCGCGTGGGCAACGACCCGGGTCGTGATGTGCACGCTGACCTGGCCGACGCCGGGCAGGCCGCGTGCGGCGGCGGTCACCGCGTCGCGCAGCGCCGCATGCTGGCTGGCGGCCGGGTAGCCCAGCTCGACGGCCACGGCCACGTCGGCGCCGCTGAGGCTGATCGACTTCAAGGCCTTGGACTCGCCCAGGGTGAGGCCGCAACCGGGATCGACGACGGCTTGCAGCAGGGGCCGCAGCGCGGCTTCGGAGATGACGGTCATGGGGAGCAGGTTCTCAGGGGAAACAGCAAGACCGCACAGTCTAGAAGCCTGTCGGGCTTGGTAAAGATTTCTTGCGTTAACGCAGCGGCCATAAGAGCGGGCGCGGCCGATGGCAAGCTGGCGCCATGCATCACCGTTTGCTCAGGATCCCCGCCACCGCAGCCCTGCTGGCCTGCGGCCTGCCCGCCGTCCACGCCCAGACCCCTGCCCCCCGCCCACCCGATGCCGCCGCCTCGGCGCCCAGCCGGCCGGCCCGTCCAGCAGCGCCCGAAGCCCGCCGCAGCGAACAGCTGCAGCGCGTCGAGGTCAGCGGTACGGCCAGCGACGATGCCATCCGCAAGGCTTCGACGGCTAGCAAGATCGTCATCACCCGCGAAGAAATCGAGCGCTTCGGCGACGCCACCGTCGGCGAGGTGCTCAAGCGCCTGCCCGGCGTGACCACCGGCGGCCGCCCGGGCCGCGGCGGCGAAGTGCGCATGCGCGGCATGGGCGGCGGCTTCACGCAGATCCTGGTCGATGGCGAGCGCATGCCGCCCGGCTTCTCGCTGGACCAGCTGCCGCCCGAGCAGGTCGAGCGCATCGAGGTGCTGCGCGCACCGACAGCCGAGTACGGCACGCGGGCCATCGCCGGCACCATCAACGTGGTGCTGCGCGAGCCGCTGAAGAGAAGGCTCAACGAGTTCCGCGCCGGCCTGGGCGTGGAGCGCGGCAAGCTCAGCCCCAACATCAGCTGGAGCCGCAACGACAGCTTCGGCAACGGGCACAGCTACAACTTCAGCGTCAATGCGATGCGCGGCGAGCGTGTGGACGACACGATCAGCGAAACGCTGCGCGTCAACCGCATCACCGGTGCAGAGTCGCTACAGCTCACGCGCGGCAGCAGCGAGGGCACGCGCCAGGGCATCCACCTGAACGGCCGCGTGCAGTTCAGGCTGGGCGGTCAGGACAGCCTGACCCTGCAACCCTTCATCGTGACCAACAAGTCGGACAGCCGCTCCGACATCACCCGCACCACGACACCCGAGCCCGCCACGCCGCTGCCGGGCGATTTCGACGGCGCGCAGACCGTCGGCGACAACCGCTTCACGATGGCCCGCCTCAACGCGCAGTGGATGGCCCGGCCCGACACCGACACCCGCATCGAGCTGCGCGGCGGCCTGGGCCGCGCCAACGGCGCCAGCCACAGCCTGCGCCAGGAGACGCTGCAGGGCGCCCCGACGCGGCTGCAGGAAGACAGCACCGAAAGCCGCGACCGCAACTGGAACCTGATCGGCAAGTTCTCGCACAGCCTGAGCAACGACCACAGCCTGGTGTTGGGCGCCGAGGGCGAAGGCGGCACCCGGCACGCCAGCCGCACGACGCTGATCAACGGCACGCCGCAGCAGGGCCTGGGCGATTTCGGCGACGACATGGACGCCTCCACCACGCGCTTGGCGGCCTATGCGCAGGACGAGTGGAACGTCGGCAAGCAGTGGGACTTCTACGCCGGCCTGCGCTGGGAGGGCATCAAGACCGAGAGCAGTGCGGCCAACTACGCCGTCAGCAACACGTCCAGCGTCCTCACGCCGCTGGCCCATGCGCGCTACAAGCTGGACCCAGGCGGCCGCGAAGCCATCCGCATGAGCCTGACGCGCAGCTACCGCAGCCCGCAGCTCAACGACCTGATCGCGCGGCCCAGCATCAATACCGATGTGCGCCACGACATCACGACACCGGACCGCGCCGGCAATCCCGACCTCAAGCCCGAGCTGGCCACGGGTGTGGAGATCGGCTACGAGAAGTACCTCAGCAAAGGCGGCATGCTCGGCGCCAACTTCTTTGCGCGGCGCATCCGCAACGTGATGCGCAACGTGATCGAGCTGGAGAACGTGTCCTGGAGCGCCACGCCGCGTTGGGTCGCCCGGCCGCGCAACCTCGGCAAGGCCAGCACGCTGGGGCTGGAGCTGGAGGCCAAGTTCCGGCTGGACGAGTACTTCGACGACGCGCTGCCGATCAACGTGCGCAGCAACCTCAGCGTCTTCACGTCCAAGGTGGACGGGCTGCCAGGGCCCAACAACCGCATCGAGGGCCAGCCCAAGGCGACGGCCAATCTGGGCTTGGACTACCGGCTGCGCTCGCTGCCGGTATCGCTGGGCGCATCACTGAACTGGACCCCGTCCTCCACCATCCAGCAGACCGTGCTGACCGAGATCACCACCAACCGCAAGCTGGTGACCGACGCGTTCGTGGCCTGGAACATCTCACCTGAGCAGTCGCTGCGGCTGTCGGCCAGCAATCTGACGCCGCTGGACTACGACACCGGCAGCGTCAGCACGACGGACACGCAGATCGTCACCAGCACCAGCGGCGGGCCGACCTATACGCAGTGGCAGCTGAGGTGGGAGATGAAACTTTAGGAGCCTGTCGGGCTTTGGGTTCAAGCACCCGCTCCACTCTCCGTCACCCACGGCCCGGTAAGGCCATCGAGCCCGCAGTCCCACAGCGCCTGCGCGTCCATCCCGTCCACGACCCCTTCGCCATAGACCTTGAGCGCGAGGCTGCGCAACATGATCACCATGCCCCGCACAAAGGCCGCGCGGCCGGCCTCACCGGCCACGCCCAGCAGCACCGAGGCATCCAGCTTCACGTAGTCCAGCCCGGCCTGGTAGAGCCGCTCCACCTCGGCCAGCCCGGCGCCCGCATGCTCCAGGCCCAGCTTGACGCCCAGCGGCCGCAGCTGGCGGCCCAGCTCCAGCAGGCGCTCGAAATGCTCGGTGGCCGCCGCCTCCGCCACGTCCAGCAGCAGGCCGCGCGCCGCCTGCGGCGACTGCAGCAGCAGCTCGCGCAACTGCGGCACCAGGCCGGCGTCGGCCAGCGAGGCCGGTGCGATGTTGATGCAGCGTGGCCTGCCGTCCGCCGCGATGGCCTGCAGCGCCAAGCCCACCGCGAACAGATCGACCGACGCGGTCAGCCTGGCGCGCGCGGCCAGCGGCAGCCAGGCCGACGCCGGGCGGTACTCGCCGTCCAACGCCAGCTGCAGCGGGCACTCCAGGTGCAGCACGCGGCCCTCGCGGTCGAGCACGGCGAACTCGGCCAGCCGGCCCAGGCGCTGGTCCAGCGCCTGCTGCAGCTGCGCCCGCCACAAGGTCTCGCCCTGCTCCCGGCCCGGGCCGGGCTGGGCCACGACCTCGACGACGAAGCCGCCACGCGTCTCGCCCAGGTGCTCGGCACGCGCCAGCGCCGCGTCGGCTTCGCCTAGCCAGACGCTGCTGGGTTGTTCGCGCGGCAGCTCCACCGCACCCAGCGCCACCTGCACGCCGGTGCCGAAGGCCGGCAGGCTGGCGCGCAGCGCATCGGCCAGCGCCTCGGCCGCCTCGCCGGCCACGCCTTCGGCAGGCAGCCACAGCGCGAAGTCGCCGCCGTTGAGCCGGCCCACGCGGCAACCCGGCACGCGCTGCGGATAGACCTGCAGCGCGCCGACCAGCGTCAGCAGCACGTCGTCCACCGTCCGGCGGCCCAGCCGGGTGTTGAGCGCGGCGATGTCGCGCAGCCGCAGCAACACCAGGCCAGCCACCGCAGGCCCGTCCTCGCGACGCAGCGCGGCGTCCAGCTCGGCCAGAAAATGGCTGCGCGTGGACACGCCGGTCAGCGGGTCGTGGTGCACCTGCTCGCGCAGCACCAGCAGCTGGCTGGCCTGCGCCTCGAACATCTCGCGCACGCGCTGCACCATCGTATTCATCGCACGCGTGAGGCGCTGCAGCTCGGGCACGCGCGGCTCGCTGACCTGGCAGTAGCGCCCAGCCAGCACGCCCTCGGCCTGGGCTACCGCGGCGTCCAGCGGCCGGCGGATGCGGCGCAGCCCAACCCAGGCCAGCACCACCGCGACGATGCCCACCATCAACAGCCAGGCCAGCAGCCGACGGGCGCTGATCCACAGCGCGTCATAGGCATAGCTGGCATGGCTCTTCAGCTCGACGGCACCGATGGCGTTCCAGCCGCTGGACACCTGGGCCACACCGGCCGGCACATCCAGCGCCACCAGGCTGCTGAACCAGGCCGGCGCCTGGCTGGCACGCGCCGCGCCGCTGCGCTCGTACAGCAGCTCGCCGCCCGGGCCGCGCCAGCGCACGTATTCGTAGGCGCCGGTGTCGTACTGCGCGGAGAGCAGCAGCTTGATGAGCTCCGCGTCGCCCTGCTGCTGCGACAGCGCCAGCGCCAGCGCCTGCGCGTTGTCAGCATTCTTCAGACGCAGCTGGGTCTGCATCAGCTCCCGCGCCGACAGCGTGGACAGGCCCACCGCCCCCACCAGCGCCGCCAGCACCACACCCAGCAACAGCCAAGCGATCTGCCGCATCAGTGACATGTCTCATTCCTCATTTGCGCTTCAGTCCAGGAAGCCTTCGGCCCGCACCTTGGCCACCAGATCCCGCCACAACGACAGGCGCACCAGCGGGTCACCCTGCGTCACCTGACCCACGCCCTGCCACAGGCCCTCGGTGTTGAAGCTGAACACCGGCGTCAGGTCGCTGCGCTGCGAGGCGGGCAGCACCTCGGGGCGCAGGTTGTCCAGGATCAGCGGCTCGTCGCCCGGCTGGGCATAGTAGGCCAACACCATGTGAGCCAGCGACTGCCCCTGGATGCGGGCCCTCACGTAGACCATGCGCAGCCGCGCGCTGGGCACACCCGACGCGGTCAGCGCGAAGTACTTGGCAATGGCGTAGTCCTCGCAGTCACCGGCGCGCCGCTCCAGCGCCTCCAGCGGCGACGCCCAGTAGTCGGGCACGCCCCAGGTCTGGGCGTCCTCGCGAAAGGCCAGCCGGCGGTTGAAGAAGTCGTTGATGTCCTTGAGCCGCTGCGCTTCAGCCTGCGAGCTGCTGCGCTCGATCTGCTGCACCAGCGCCTGCGCCTGCTCGACCACGCTCGGCCCGCGCCGCGCCGCCGCCTCCATGACGCGGGCGGCGTCGAAGGAGGCCGCCAGCAGCGCCGGGCTGCTCAGCAGCAGGGCCAGCCCGCTGAGGCAGCGACCGAAGCGCAGGGCAACACGAAAGATGGGGATGACCAAGGCGGGTGGTAGGTGGCAGCACCTTCACTGTACCCGCGGCCGCGCACCCGGCAGGTCGAGCCGGCGACGAGCAGACACTGCGCCCCATGCCCAGAGACAGCAGGCCTTGCAACATGGCATGCGGCGCGAACTGGTGCGCGGAAATCGGCACGATTGGCTGTCGTGGCGCCCACCCGCACCTATGATTTTTGGGCCATGCAAACCGCCATCCCCAGCCCCAGCAGCAAGACCCAGCAGATCCGCGACGACCTCGACCAGTCGCGCCGCCGCGGGCCGCTGCAGCACATCCAGATTCCTCCCTGCCCGGCGCTGCTGGCGCAACTGCAGCAGGCCATGAGCACCCCTGAGCCCGACCTCAACCTGGTCGCCCGCATCGCCTCCAGCGACGTCGCCATGGCCGCCACGCTGCTGCGCACCGCCAACAGCCCGCTGTTCAAGCCCGTGGGTCTGCCCTGCACGACCGTGGGCCAGGCCATGACGCGCATCGGCCTGCGCGAGAGCGTGGCGGTGATGACGGGCTTTCTGGCCCGGCACGCCATCCCCGTCAACTCGCCGCAGCTGGCGCGCTTCTGGGAGCGCAGCGCCAAGCGTGCGATCGCGATGGCCACCATCGCCCGCGAGCTGCCGGGGCTGTCGCCCGACCTGGCACATAGCTTTGGGCTGTTCCTGCACGTGGGCATGCCGGTGCTGCTGCAGAGCGTGCGCGGCTACGCGGCCACGATGGTGGAGGCCGCTGCGCGCATCGACCGCTCCTACATCGCCACCGAGAACGCCAACCACCGCACCGACCACGCGGTCGTCGGCGCGCTGGTGATGCGGGTCTGGAACCTGCCGCCGGTGCTGATGAGCGCCATCCGGCTGCACCACGACTTCGTCGCGCTGGGCCACGACGACATCGAGCCCGAGATCCACACGCTGGTCGCCGCCGGCCTGATCGCCGAGCACCTGATGCGCCGCCACGAAGGCCTGCCCGAGGACGCCGACTGGGCCGCCCACCACGCCGCGGCCATGGACTGGCTGCACATCGGCTGGGACGAGCTGGCGCACTGGGAGGAAGCGGTCATCACCCAGTTGGACGCGGCCTGAGCCTGCCATGCGCCTGCCTCGCCTGCGGGTGCTGGTGCTGGCCGCCATGGTGGCCGGTTCGCTGGCGACGCTGGGCTGGTGGATCTGGGGCCCGACCGGGGTGGCCGTGGAGCTGACGCAGCGCTTCTGGCGCATGGAGGTGGTCGTCGAGGCGCTGCGCACCGAGAGCGGCTCGGACTGGTGCGACGAGTTGCCGGCGGGCGCGTTCGACATCCACCGCCGCGTCGTCAGCGATCCCACCGGGCGACGCACCGAGCCGGCCGAGCATTGCCGCTACAAGCTGCTGGCCTGGCGGCGCAGCTGGATCGCCAAGACCGAGGGCGGCCCCGACCAGCGACCCGAATGGCCGCGCCCGCCGCTGCGCGTCGCGCCGCCCGGTCAGCCCGGCAGCGAGCGGCTCGGACGGCACGAGGCCTTCTACTACATCGAGCTGCGCGACCGCGCCAACCACGCCTGGACCTGCCGACTCAGCCTGGCGCGCTGGCAGCAGCTGCACACCGGCATGCGCTTTCGCATCCCGGTGGACCGCTTCGGCACGGCCAACTGCCCAGCCATGTATCCATCCAGGCTCTAGGAGCCTGTCAACGCGCAAAGCGAAAAAAGCGCCCCGCAGGGCGCCTTGGACGCGGGGGGGGGATGCCGCCCTTGGGCGGCTCATCCCTCCTACTTCTTGCGCACCGGCGGCACGTCCGTGCAGGAGCCGTGCGCGACCTCGGCGGCCATGCCCAGCGATTCGCCCAGCGTCGGGTGCGGGTGGATGGTCTTGCCAATATCCACCGCGTCGGCCCCCATCTCGATGGCCAACGCGATCTCGCCGATCATGTCGCCGGCATGCGTGCCGACGATGCCGCCGCCGATGATGCGATGGCTGGCCTCATCGAAGATCAGCTTGGTGAAGCCCTCGTCGCGGCCGTTGGCGATGGCCCGGCCCGAGGCGGTCCAGGGGAACAGGCCCTTCGTGATCGCGATGCCCTTGGCCTTGGCCTCGTCCTCGGTCATGCCCACCCAAGCGACCTCGGGATCGGTATAGGCAACGCTGGGAATCACGCGGGCGTCGAACTGGCTCTTGGCCAGCTTTTCGTCACCCAAAAGTTCACCAGCGCAGACTTCGGCCGCCACGTGGCCCTCGTGCACCGCCTTGTGCGCCAGCATGGGCTGGCCGACGATGTCGCCGATGGCGAACACGCTGGCCACGTTGGTGCGCATCTGCACATCCACCGGGATGAAGCCGCGGTCGGTCACCACGACGCCGGCGTTCTCGGCCGCGATCTTCTTGCCGTTGGGCGTGCGGCCCACGGCCTGCAGCACGAGGTCGTAGCGCTGGGGCTCCTTGGGCGCACCCTCGCCTTCGAAGGTGACGTAGATGCCGTCGGGCCGGGCTTCGGCCGCCACCGTCTTCGTGTTCAACATGATGTTGTCGAAGCGGTGCTGGTTGAACTTTTGCCAGACCTTGACGAGGTCACGGTCGGCGCCGGTCATCAGCGTGGGCAGCATCTCCACCACATCCAGGCGGGCACCCAGCGTGGAGTACACCGTGCCCATCTCCAGACCGATGATGCCGCCGCCGATGATGAGCATCTTCTGCGGCTTGACCTGCATCTCCAGCGCGCCGGTCGAATCGACGATGCGCGGGTCGTTGGGCAGGAAAGGCAGGCGCACGGCCTGCGAGCCGGCCGCGATGATGAGGCGCTTGAAGGCGACCGTCTGCGACTGGCCGGTCTTCTGCTGGCCCGTGCCTTCGGTCGCTTCCACCTTCAGGTGCTGGGCGTCCAGCAGCGAGCCGACGCCGCGCAGGACGGTGACCTTGCGCATCTTGGCCATCGCCGCCAGGCCACCGGTCAGCTTGCCCGTCACCTTGTTTTTGTGCGCGCGCAGCTTGTCGATGTCGACCTTTGGCGCCTCGTAGGCCACGCCCAGGTCGGCCATGTGGCTGACCTCGTCCATGACGGCCGCGACGTGCAGCAGCGCCTTGGACGGGATGCAGCCCACGTTCAAGCAGACGCCACCCAGCGTCGCATAGCGCTCGACCAGCGCCACCTTCAGGCCCAGGTCGGCGGCGCGGAAGGCGGCCGAGTAGCCGCCGGGGCCGCCGCCGAGCACGACCAGGTCGAAGGCCTGGTCGGCGCTGCCACTGTAGGTCGCGGCAGCCGGCGCAGCCAGCGGCGCCACGGCAGCAGCAGGGGCAGCTGCCGGAGCCGCCGGCGCGGGTGCAGGCGCCGCAGCACCGGCCGCTTCCAGCAACAGGATGACCGAGCCCTTGCTGACCTTGTCGCCCAGCTTGACCTTGAGCTCCTTGACGACGCCGGCAGCGCTGGACGGAATCTCCATCGACGCCTTGTCGCTCTCGACGGTGATCAGGCTTTGCTCGACCTTGATGGTGTCGCCCACCTTGACCAGCACCTCGATGACGCCGACTTCGTCGAAGTCGCCAATGTCGGGAACTTGAACTTCAACCAATGCCATGTCCGTCCCCAATCAAAGTGCGATCCGACGGAAGTCGGAGAGCAGCGACGCGAAGTAGACGTTGAAACGCGCGGCCGCGGCGCCGTCGATGACGCGGTGGTCCCACGACAGCGACAGCGGCAGCATCAGGCGCGGCACGAACTGCTTGCCGTCCCACACCGGCTGCATCGAGCTCTTGCAGACGCCCATGATGGCCACCTCGGGCGCGTTGATGATGGGCGTGAAGTACTTGCCGCCGATGCCGCCCAGCGACGAGATCGAGAAGCAGCCGCCGCTCATGTCGGCGGGCGCCAGCTTGCCGTCGCGCGCCTTCTTGGCCAGCTCGGACATCTCCTGGCTGATCTGGAAGATGCCCTTCTTGTCGGCGTCCTTGATGACGGGCACGACCAAGCCGTTGGGCGTGTCGGCTGCGAAGCCGATGTGGAAATAGTTCTTCAGCACCAGCGTGTCGCCGTCGAGCGAGCTGTTGAACTCGGGGAACTTTTTCAGCGCAGCGACGGCCGCCTTGATCATGAAGGCGAGCATCGTGACCTTGATGCCGGCCTTCTCGTTCTCCTTGTTGAGCTGGACACGGAAGGCCTCCAGCTCGGTGATGTCCGCGTCGTCATGGTTGGTGACGTGCGGGATGACCACCCAGTTGCGGTGCAGGTTGGCGCCCGAGATCTTCTTGATGCGGGACAGCTCCTTGCGCTCGACGGGGCCGAACTTCTCGAAGTCGACCTTGGGCCAGGCCAGCAGGTTCAGGCCGGCGCCACCACCCGCGGCCGCCGCTGCTGGCGCGGCGGCCTTCTGAGCAGCGGTCTGAACGGCGCCGGACATCACGGACTTCACAAAGCCCTGGATGTCGGCCTCGGTGATGCGGCCCTTGGGGCCGCTGCCCTTGACCTCGGCCAGCGGCACGCCCAGTTCGCGGGCGAGCTTGCGGATGCTGGGGGAGGCATGCGGCAACTGGCCGGTCGGGGACGTGGGCTGATGCGCCGGCAACACGGCGGCAGCCGGTGCAGCAGCCGGTGCAGCAGCCGGTGCGGCAGCGGCCGGCGCGGGCGCCGCGGCCGCGGGTGCCGGGGCGGGTGCCGCCGCTTCAGCGCCGCCGGCGGTTCGCACGCGCGCCAGGGCCGTGCCCTTGCTGACCTTGTCGCCCAGCTTGACCAGCAACTCCTCGATGACCCCGGCCGTGGAGGACGGGATCTCCATCGACGCCTTGTCGCTCTCGACGGTGATGAGGCTTTGCTCGACCTTGACGGTGTCGCCAAGCTTGACCAGCACTTCGATGACGGCCACCTCCTCGAAGTCGCCGATGTCCGGCACCACGACGGTGACCACGCCACCTGCGGTGGCGACAGGTGCGGGCGCGGACGCAGCCGGCTGGACCACCGGAGCGGGCGCTGGCGCTGCAGCAGCAGGAGCCGGTGCCGCGGCGACCGCAGCGCCTTCGGCTTCCAGCATCAGCACGACGCTACCCTGCTTGACCTTGTCGCCCACGGCAACCTTGATCTCCTTGACGACGCCGGCGTGCGACGACGGAATCTCCATCGACGCCTTGTCGCTCTCCACCGTGATCAGGCTTTGCTCGACCTTGACGGTGTCGCCGACCTTGACCAGCACCTCGATGACGCCGACCTCATCGAAATCGCCGATGTCGGGAACCTTGACTTCAACCAATGCCATTTGCTGTCTCCCCCGGCGCTCAGGCGTAGAGCGGGTTGATCTTGTTGACGTCGATGCCGTACTTGGCAATCGCCTCGGCCACGCGCTCCGTCGGGATGGCGCCATCGTCCGCCAGCGCCTTCAGGGCGGCGACGACGATGTAGTGGCGGTTGACCTCGAAGTGGTAACGCAGCTTGGAGCGGAAGTCCGAGCGGCCGAAGCCGTCCGTGCCCAACACCTTGTACGAGCGCCCCTTGGGGATGAAGGCGCGGATCTGCTCCGCGTAGTTCTTCATGTAGTCGGTCGACGCGATGACCGGACCGGTCGTGCGGCCCAGCTGCTGCGTCACAAACGGCACGCAGGCCAGCTCGGTCGGATGCAGCATGTTCCAGCGCTCGGCGTTCTGGCCGTCGCGGGCCAGCTCATTGAAGCTCGGGCAGCTCCACACATGGGCGCCCACGCCCCAGTCTTCCTCGAGCAGCATCTTGGCGACCTGGCTCTCGCGCAGGATGGAGCCCGAGCCCAGCAGGTTGACCGTCAGCGGTTTGCTGGCATCGGCCTCTTCCAGCAGGTACATGCCCTTGAGGATTTGCTCCTCGGTGCCGGGCTTGAGGCCGGGCATGGGGTAGTTCTCGTTCAGCAGCGTGATGTAGTAGAAGACGTTCTCCTGGTCTTCCACCATGCGCTTCAAGCCGCGCTGCATGATGACGGCGACTTCGTGCGCAAAGGTCGGGTCGTAGCTGACACAGTTGGGGATGGTGCCAGCCAAGATGTGGCTGTGGCCGTCCTCGTGCTGCAGGCCTTCGCCATTGAGCGTCGTGCGGCCCGAGGTGCCGCCCAGCAGGAAGCCGCGCGCCTGCATGTCGCCCGCGGCCCAAGCCAGGTCGCCGATGCGCTGGAAGCCGAACATCGAGTAGTAGACGTAGAACGGGATCATGATCCGGTTGCTCGTCGAATAGCTCGTCGCAGCGGCGATCCAGCTGGCCATGCCGCCGGCCTCGTTGATGCCTTCCTGCAGGATCTGGCCGGCCTTGTCCTCGCGGTAGTACATGACCTGGTCCTTGTCGACCGGGGTGTACAGCTGGCCCTTGGGGTTGTAGATGCCGATCTGGCGGAACAGGCCCTCCATGCCGAAGGTGCGCGCCTCGTCGACGAGGATGGGCACCACGCGCGGGCCGAGCTCCTTGTCGCGCAGCAGTTGCGTCAGAAAGCGCACATAGGCCTGGGTCGTCGAGATCTCGCGGCCTTCGGCGGTGGGATCCAGCACGGCCTGGAAGACCGACAGCTCGGGCACCTTGAACTGCTCGTCGGCTTTGGTGCGACGGCTGGGCAGGTAGCCGCCCAAAGCCTTGCGGCGCTCGTGCAGATAGCGCATCTCCGGCGTGTCCTCGGCCGGCCTGTAGTACGGAACCTTGGACAGATCGCTGTCGGGGATCGGGATGTTGAAGCGGTCGCGGATGTACTTGATGTCCTCGTCCGTCAGCTTCTTGGTCTGGTGGACGGTGTTCTTGCCCTCACCGGCCTTGCCCATGCCGTAGCCCTTGACGGTCTTGACCAGCAGCACGGTGGGCTGGCCCGTCTTGTTGTGGTGGGCGGCGTGGAAGGCGGCGTAGACCTTCTCCGGCTCATGGCCGCCGCGGCGCAGCTCAAAGATCTCGGCGTCGCTCATGTGCTCGACGAGCTTGGCGGTCTCGGGATACTTGCCGAAGAAGTGCTTGCGGACGTAGGCACCATCGTTGGCCTTCATGGCCTGGTAGTCGCCGTCCAGGGTCTCCATCATCAGCTGCTTCAACTTGCCGCTCTTGTCGCGCGCCAGCAGCTCGTCCCAGCCCTTGCCCCAGATCAGCTTGATGACGTTCCAGCCGCTGCCGCGGAACTCGCCTTCGAGCTCCTGGATGATCTTGCCGTTGCCGCGCACCGGGCCATCCAGGCGCTGCAGGTTGCAGTTGACGACGAAGATCAGGTTGTCCAGCCCCTCACGCGCCGCCAGGCTGATGGCACCCAGGCTCTCAGGCTCGTCCATCTCGCCGTCACCCATGAAGGCCCAGACCTTGCGGTTCTCCGTGTTGGCAATGCCGCGGGCATGCAGGTACTTCAGGAAACGCGCCTGGTAGATGGCCATCAAGGGCCCGAGGCCCATGGAGACCGTCGGGAACTGCCAGAAGTCCGGCATCAGCTTGGGGTGTGGGTAGCTGGACAGGCCCTTGCCATCAACCTCTTGGCGGAAATGGTCCAGTTGCTCTTCGGTCAGCCGGCCTTCCAGGTAGGCGCGGGCATAGATGCCGGGCGCGCTATGACCCTGGATGTAGATGCAGTCGCCGCCGTGGTTCTCGCTCTCGGCATGCCAGAAATGGTTGAAGCCAGCGCCCAGCATGGAGGCCAGCGACGCGAACGAGCCAATGTGGCCGCCCAGGTCGCCGCCGTCCGCCGGGTTCAGCCGGTTGGCCCGCACCACCATGGCCATGGCGTTCCAGCGCATGTAGGCGCGCAGGCGCTTCTCGATCTGAATGTTGCCAGGGCAGCGGGCCTCGGCGCTGGGCTCGATCGTGTTGACGTAGCCGGTCGTTGCGGAGAACGGCAGGTCAATGCTGTGCTGGCGCGCATGCTCCAGCATCTCTTCGATCAGGAAATGCGCGCGCTCGGCACCCTCACGGTCAATGACGGCGGAGAGGGCGTCCAGCCACTCCTTGGTTTCCTGCGGGTCTTGGTCGTTCGCGGCGGCGCCGAGAAACGCTTGTGGCTGGGCTGACATGTCCAGGTCTCCTACAAATGCCGCCTCTGGCGGGCAGCGGGGGGTCTGACGGGTGGGGGCGAACGCGGCTGCAAGCCGCGGGCAGGCGCAGTGTCTCACAAAGCCCACCGCATTCTCAAATCGTGCGAAGCGTTTTTGCATCGTGAAATGTTTGCCAGTCCATGGCCCGGATAATTTCGCGATGCCCCAAGACAATCCCACCATCCCGCGTCGCAGCCGCGGCCAACGTCTGCTGACGCCGTTGCGACGCATGCTGCTGGGCTGGTGGTTCCGGCAGTCGCCGTCGCGCCAGGACCGGCTGGCCACGCTGGGCCCGCTGATCTCGGTGCTGTTGTTCCTCGCGGCCATCGTTTCGGCCTTCTGGTACCTGCGCAACGAGGAGATCGAGCGCGAGTCCGAATCGGTCAAGCGCGACACCGAGATCGCCCAGCAGCAGATCCGGCTGCGCCTGATCGAGAACCAGGAGCAGTTGGTGCGCATCGCCCGCGAGGTGGTGACGCGCCAGATCGACACGCACGAGTTCTCGGCGCAGGCCCAGGCCTTCGCGCGCGAGCGGCCGGAGCTCACGCATGTGACCTGGCTGAGCGCGCGGCGCGAGCGCCGCATCAGCGTGGGTGCGGCCGGCTTCCAGGCCGACAGCATGATGGCCGCCGACGGCAGCGACCCGTCCATGCCCATGCCCAACCAGTCCAATGCGCCGGGCGTGGCCTTCGAGGCGGCCAAGGAGCGCCGCCAGCCGGTCTACTCGCCGCCCTTCGTCGACAGCAGCGGCAACACCGTCTTCCAGCTGCACATCCCGTTGATCGACCGCGGCGGCTTCGCCGGCGTGCTGATCGCCGAGTACACCGTCGAGGCGCTGCTGCGCTACTACGTGCCCAGCGAGGTCGCCACGCGCCACAGCATCGCAGTGCTGGACGCCACCGGCCAAGTCGTCAGCAGCACGGTCACGCCCATGCCCGGCCAGGGCCTGCGGCGCGCAGCGCTGCTGCACGACGTGCCGCTGGCGCCGGCGCTCAACGGCCTGGTGCTGCGCGGCCAGGGTTGGCGCACCTCCATCGGCCTGATCAACAACGCCCTGTTCTGGCTGGTGCTGGCGCTGGCTGGCATGACGGTGTGGATGCTGTTGGGCACCTGGCGCCACATGCGCCGGCGCACGCAGATCCAGAACGCGCTGACGCAGGAGACCAACTTCCGCCGCGCGATGGAGAACTCCATGCTGACCGGCATGCGCGCCATGGACATGGACACGCGCATCACCTACGTGAACCCGGCCTTCTGCGCGATGACCGGCTTCTCGGAGGCCGACCTGGTGGGCCGCACGCCGCCCTACCCCTTCTGGCCTGCCGACCGGCGTGAGGAGAACGCACGGCTGCTGCAGCAGGAGCTGCAGGGCAAGAGCCCGTCGGGCGGGGTGGAGGTCAAGATCCAGCGCAAGGACGGCAGCCAGTTCGACGCGCGGGTCTACGTGTCGCCGTTGGTGGACGCCCGCGGCAAACAGACCGGCTGGATGACCTCGATGACCAACATCACCGAGGCCAAGCGAATCCGCGACCAGCTCACGGCCGCGCACGAGCGCTTCACCACCGTGCTGGAGGGGCTGGACGCGGCGGTGTCCGTGCTGTCGGTGCAGCCGCCCGAGCTGCTGTTCGCCAACCGGAGCTACCGGCTGTGGTTCGGCGCTGACCCAGCCGGCCACGCGCTGCTGGCCGGCGGCCAGCTCACCGGCACCACCAGCCGCCGCGGCCTCGCCGAATCCGACGACGAGGTGGATGAATACTCCGGCCTGCCCGCCGACGCGCTGACCGACATCGGCTCCGACCCGCGCGAGGTCTACGTCGAGTCGCTGGCCATGTGGTTCGATGTACGGGCCCGCTACCTGCAGTGGACCGACGGGCGCCTGGCGCAGATGCTGATCGCCACCGACATCACGATGCGCCGCCAGGCCGAGGCCCAGGCGGCGCTGCAGGCCGAGAAGGCGCAGGTGACCAGCCGCCTGATGACCATGGGCGAGATGGCATCCAGCGTGGCCCACGAACTGAACCAGCCGCTGACGGCCATCACCAACTACTGCAACGGCATGGTCAGCCGCGTGCGCAACGACAGCATCGACAAGGACGCGCTGCTGGCGGCGTTGGAGAAGACCGCCAGGCAGGCCGAACGCGCCGGCCAGATCATTCACCGCATCCGCAACTTCGTGAAGCGCAGCGAGCCGCAACGCCAGCCGGCCCATGCGGCAGACATCGTGGAAGACGCGGTGGAGCTGGCCGGCATCGAGCTGCGCCGCCGCAACGTCACCATCCACACCTACGTGGCCCAGCGCCTGCCGCAGATGATGGTGGACCCCATCCTGATCGAGCAGGTGCTGCTGAACCTGCTGAAGAACGCCGCCGAAGCCATCGACAACGCCTCGCTGCCCAGCTCGCGCCGCCACATCGAGCTGCGCGTCGTGCCCAAGCACAGCGCCGAACTCGGCGGGCAGATCGAGTTCTCGGTCACTGACATGGGTCCGGGCCTGCCCGACGAGGTGCTGGCCCGCATGTACGAGGCCTTCTTCTCGACCAAGGCCGACGGGCTGGGCATCGGATTAGGGTTATGCCGGTCCATCGTCGAGTCCCACCAGGGCCGGATAAAAGCCGAGAACCTCTACAATGGATCGGACGTTGTCGGCTGCCGGTTTGCGTTCACGATCCCGGTCAGCATCACGTCTGAACACCTGCGTCACGAAGCCTCGCAAAGCGCCTCGGGCAGCGCTCATAGAACCGAACCCACCACACCATGAGCTTGATCCCCAAGAAGGGCAATGTCTATGTCGTCGATGACGACGAAGCCGTCCGCGACTCGCTGCAATGGCTGCTCGAAGGCAAGGACTACCGCGTCAAGTGCTTTGATTCCGCCGAGTCCTTCCTGGCCCGCTACGACCCGCGCGAGGTCGCCTGCCTGATCGCCGACATCCGCATGGACGGCATGACCGGCCTCGAACTGCAGGACCGGCTCATCGAGCGCAAGAGCCCGCTGCCCGTCGTCTTCATCACCGGCCACGGCGACGTGCCGATGGCGGTACAGACCATGAAGAAGGGCGCGATGGACTTCATCGAGAAGCCCTTCAAGGAAGAAGAGCTGCTGGCCCTGGTCGAGCGCATGCTGGACCAGGCCCGCGAGGCCTTCTCCAGCCACCAGGAAGCGGCCAGCCGCGAGGCGCTGCTGGCGCGGCTCACGACGCGTGAAGCCCAGGTGTTGGAGCGCATCGTCGCCGGCCGCCTGAACAAGCAGATCGCCGACGACCTGGGCATCAGCATCAAGACTGTGGAGGCGCACCGCGCCAACATCATGGAAAAGCTCAACGCCAACACCGTAGCCGATCTGCTCAAGATTGCGCTCGGCGCCACGGCCAAGGCCTGAGCGCCCCCTCACACGCAAAGCCGCTGATCGCTCAGCGGCTTTTTTGCTTTCTGACCGAACGGAGTTCCCCATGACCGCCCAACTGATCGACGGCGTCGCCCTCGCCAAGCAACTGCGCGCCGACGTCGCCCAGCGCGCCGCCAAACTGACCGCCGCCGGCCGGCAGCCCGGCCTCGCCGTCATCCTCGTCGGCGACAACCCGGCCAGCCAGGTCTATGTGCGCAACAAGGTCAAGGCCTGCGAGGAAGCCGGCATCCATTCCGTGCTGGAACAGTACGACGCCTCCATGACCGAGGCCGAACTGCTGGCCCGCGTCGAGGCACTGAACAACGACCCCAGCATCCATGGCATCCTGGTCCAGTTGCCACTGCCCGAACACATCGATGACCACAAGGTCATCGAGGCCATCTCGCCGGCCAAGGATGTGGACGGCTTCCACGTCGCCAGCGCGGGGGCGCTGATGGTGGGCGAGCCCGGCTTCAAGGCCTGCACGCCCTATGGCTGCATGAAGATGCTGGAGAGCATCGGCATGAAGGATTTGCGCGGCAAGCATGCCGTCATCATCGGCCGCAGCAACATTGTCGGCAAGCCCATGGCCATGATGCTGCTGGCCGCCAACGCCACCGTCACCGTCTGCCACAGCGGCACGGCCGACCTGGGCGCGATGACGCGCCAGGCCGACATCGTCGTCGCCGCGGTCGGCAAGCGCAACGTGCTGACCGCCGACATGGTCAAGCCCGGCGCGGTCGTCATCGACGTGGGCATGAACCGCAACGACGAGGGCAAGCTGTGCGGGGACGTGGACTTCGACGGCGTCCGGCGCGTGGCCGGCTGGATCACCCCCGTGCCGGGTGGGGTTGGCCCGATGACGATCGCCATGCTGCTCGTCAATACGCTTGAATCCGCCGAGCGCGCCGCCAGCTGAACCGGACCATGACCAATCCCCTGCTCTCCACTGCCGCCCTGCCCGAGTTCGACGCCATCCAGCCCGAACACGTTCAGCCCGCCATCCAGCAACTGCTGGCCCAAGCGCAGGCGGCCCTGGACGAGGCGGTGAAGCCCGACACGCCGGCCGACTACGACACGCTCTCGCGCATCCTCGACACCGCCACCGAGCGCCTGGGCACGGCCTGGGGCGCCGTGGGCCACCTCAACGCCGTCGCCGACACCCCGGCGCTGCGCGAGGCCTACAACGCGATGCTGCCGGCCGTCACCGAGTTCTACACGGCACTGGGCGCCAACCAGGCGCTGTTCGCCAAGTACAAGGCCGTCATGGCGGCACAGGGGGCGACGCTCAGCAAGCCACGCCAGCAGTTGCTCAGGCACGCCATCCGCGACTTCGTGCTGTCCGGCGCCGAGCTGCAGGGCCAGGCCCGCGAGCGCTACGCCGCCATCCAGGAACGCAGCGCCGAGCTGCAGCAGAAGTTCAGCGAGCATGTGCTGGACGCCACCGACGGCTGGAGCTACGTCGCCTCGGCGGCCGAGCTGGCCGGAGTGCCGCAGGACGTGCTGGACGCGACGCGACTGGACGACGGCGGCCAAGATGCACGACACCGGCTGACGCTGCACTTCCCGGTCTACCTGCCCGTCATGCAGTACGCCGAGAACCGCGAGCTGCGCGAGAAGCTGTACCGCGCCTACGTCACGCGCGCCAGCGAACAGGGCAAGCCCGAGTGGGACAACAGCGCGCTGATGCGCGAGATCGTCGCGCTGCGCCAGGAGGAGGCACGCCTGCTGGGCTATGCCAACTTCGCCGAGGTGTCGCTCGCGCCCAAGATGGCCTCGTCGCCGGCCGAGGTGACCCAGTTCCTGCGCGACCTGGCGCGGCGCGCCCGCCCCTTCGCCGAGAAGGACCTGGCCGAGCTGCGCGAGTTCGCGCAGGGTGCGCCGCTGCAAGCCTGGGACGTGAGCTACTGGAGCGAGAAGCTCAAGGAGGCCCGCTATGCCTTCAGCGACCAGACGGTCAAGCAGTACTTCACCGCGCCCAAGGTCGTCGCCGGGCTGTTCAGCATCATCGAGCGCTTGTTCGACGTGCGCATCAGCGCAGCCGCCGCACCCGTCTGGCACGACAGCGTCAAGTACTACGAGCTGCGCCGCAACGGCCATGCCATCGCAGGCTTCTACCTCGACCTCTACGCCCGGCCGGGCAAGCGCCCGGGCGCATGGATGGACGGCGTGCGCAACCGCTGGCTCAAGCCCACGGGAGAGCAGCAGCTGCCGGTGGCCCACCTCGTCTGCAACTTCGCCAGTCCCGTGGGCGGCAAGCCGGCCCTGCTGACGCACGATGACGTCATCACCCTGTTCCACGAGTTCGGCCACGGCCTGCACCACATGCTGACGCAGGTCAACGATCTGGGCGTGTCGGGCATCTCCGGCGTCGAGTGGGATGCGGTGGAGCTGCCCAGCCAGTTCATGGAGAACTTCTGTTGGGAATGGGAGGTGCTGCAGCAGCTGAGCGGCCATGTCGACAGCGGCGAGCCGCTGCCGCGCGCGCTGTTCGACAAGATGCTGGCCGCCAAGAACTTCCAGAGCGGCCTGCAGACGCTGCGCCAGATCGAGTTCGCGCTGTTCGACATGCAGCTGCACGGCGAGCCCGGCCGCGAGGCCGACGTGCAGCAGCTGCTGGACGAGGTGCGGGCCGAGGTGGCCGTGCTGATCCCGCCGGCCTTCAACCGCTTCCAGCACAGCTTCAGCCACATCTTCGCGGGCGGCTATGCGGCGGGCTACTACAGCTACAAATGGGCCGAGCTGCTCAGCGCCGACGCCTGGAGCGCCTTCGAGGAAGAAGGCGTGTTCAACCCCGCCACCGGCCGGCGCTTCCTGACCGAGGTGCTGGAGCAAGGCGGCGCCCGCGACGCGATGGAGAACTTCAAGGCCTTCCGCGGCCGCGAGCCCAAGATCGACGCGCTGCTGCGCCACCAGGGCATGGGCGGCTGACCTGAAGGGCCTGCTGGCCGCGCTGGCCCAGCCCCGCTCAGCCAGCTTGAGTTGGCGCCCAGGGCGCTTGCCGCCCTGCAAGCTGCAGACGCTTGGCGCGGCGCGTCGGGCCGCAGCAGTGCGCCGTCAGCGGGACGCTGGCGCGGGCCCCGGCCTGCCGTCCTCGAAGCCCAGCAGTCCATCGGCCACGGCCTTGCCGTGGCGGCGCTCGATCTCGGCGCGCATGACGCGGTTGTAGGCGTCGGCGAAGGCGGTTGCCTCCGGCGTGACCTCACCGCCCTTGTGCACCCACTGGATGCCGTAGCGCTGCGTCATGCGTTGCGCGCGCGCCTTCTCGGCCTTGGTGGGCTCGGGGCCCAGGGTCTGCAGCTTCAGCTCACCGGCTTCCAAATCGTGGCGGGCCAGGGCGGCACCGCGCTCTGCGGCCAGTGCCGGCGTGCCAAGGCGCAGGTCCACCGTTGCGATCAGCAGGCGCTCGCCGTCCGACGCTCCCGTCGGCAGGACGCCGAAGGCCGTGAACATGGCCACGACGCCGCCTGCGGCCGCCAGCGCGCACAGCACGGCGACCACGTGCACGCGGCGGACGCCGCGGCGGCGCTGCCACTTGGGCTCCTGCCATTCGGTCAGCAGCGGCATGAGCAGGCTCCCTCTCGTCGTGCCTGAGGGGCCGGTGCCCTGCAGCGCTTCTTGCATCCATCCATCGCGTCAATTCCTCGTCGTCGGGCCCGGATTTTGGGCCAGCAGCACCAGCGCCGCCCGCACCCGGGCTTGCCACTGGGCCTGCTGGGCGGCCTGCCAGTCGGCCCAGTGCGGCGCCTCGGCCTCCAGCGCGTCGGCCAGCGCCTGCAGCTCGGGGCGGCCGGTCACCGTGGCGGCCAATGTCAGCCGCGCCAACCATTCCTGGGCCTGGCGCACGCGTGGATAGGCCGCAAACAACCAGCGCGCCACCTCGGGCCGGGCACGCCAATCGGCGCTGCCGAAGCGCTCGACGGCCTGCGCCGTCAGCCGCTGGCCGGCCCCCAGGCAGTCAAAGGCGATGCAGCCGGCAAAGCCGCGGTCCATCAGCTCGGCATGAATGCCGCAGCGATGGTCTGCGCACAGATGCTGGCAGGGCGTCTCGGCCGGCTTGTCGAAGCCGAAACCCTGCACCGCGTCGAACGGCGGCACCACGCAGCACAGCGCCACGCAGGCCGAGCAGTCGGCCTTCAGCTGGGCGGGCAGCCGCGGCGCGGCGTCAAGGGGTCTTGAAGTCACCGGCAGTGGAGATGATGAAACCGTCTGCGCGGATGTGCTTGCGCCATGCCGCGTTGGCCTGCGCCACGCTGACGGCCGCCAGCGCGTCGTCGCGCTGCTGGGCCGCGGCCCAGGTCTCGGCGCGTTCGGCCAGGCTGATCAGCCCGCCGGCCAGCGCGCCGAGGTCGGCGCGGCCCTGTCGACGGCCTTCGAGGATGTCCTTCTTGGCGCGCGCCAGCTCGGCCTCGGTGACGCCCTCCTGCGTCATGCGCGCGATCTCCTCCTGCACGACGGCGATGACGCGCTCGCGCTTGTCGGGCGCATAGCTGCCCTGGATGGCGAAGCTGCCGGCATTGCCCCAGTAGCTGGCACTCAAGGACGCGCCGATGCCGTAGGTCAGCCCCTCCTTCTGGCGCACGCGCTCGGACAGCCGGCTCTCCAGACCACCACCACCGAAGATGTGCACGGCCAGCTCCAGCGCTGGGTAGTCGGCGTCCTCGCTGTTGAGCGGCAGCGGCTGGTGCAGGCGCACGATGGCATTGGCCTTGTCGCGGGCGATGACGTCGAAGCGGGCCGGCGGCACGGCCACGTGACGCGGGATGTGGCGCACGAACTTGGGCGCGGCGGGCTTCTTCCAGTCGCCCAACAGCTGCTCCAGCTCGGCCGCCAGGCCGTCGGGCAGCGCGCCCACCACGCTGACCTGGGCCTCGTTGGCGCTCCAGTAGTCGGCGTAGAAGCGCTTCACATCGTCCAGCGTGGTGGCGCGCAGCTCGGCGATGCGCTCGTCCACGCCCATCACGTAGTCCGGATGGCCCAGGCTCACGCCACGAGCGCGGTTGTAGTGGGCCCGCGTGGCCTCCTGGCGCAGCACGCCGAGCTCCTGCCGGGAAGCCTCGATGCCGGCGATCGCTGCCTTCAGTTCGCGCTCGAACGCGTCCTGCGGCAGCGTGGGGCGGCGCAGCACATCGGCCGCCACGCGCAGCGCGGGCAGCAGCGTGTCGCGCTCGGCGCTCAGGAAGATGGTGGCGCCCTGGTCGTCGCTGTGGATGCTGAGGCCAGCGCGCAGCTTGATCAGCGCATCCTGCAGCTGCTGGCGAGTAAAGCCGGCACTGCCCTCGTTCATCAGCGCTCCGATGAAGCCCGTGCCGCGGCGTGCGAAGGTCGTCTCGCGCTCGCCCCAGCGCAGCTGCATCTGCAGCACCACGGTGTTGCCGCGGGTCTGCTTGCGCAGCGTATGCAGGCCGATGCCGCTGGGCAGCGTGGTGCGGGCGGTGCGCGATTCCAGCACCGCGGGCACGGGCTCCAACTGCTCGCCGGCCTCCACCTTGGGCGGCCCCTGCAACGCGGCCAGGCGCTGCTGCAGCGGCGGCGCAGGCGGGATCTCCACGCGTTCCACCTTGTCGGCCGGCAGATAACGGCCCAGTGTGCGATTGGCGGGCCGGAAGTAGGCCGCGCGCACGCGGGCCACGTCGGCCAGCGTGACCTTGGGGATGTCCTCCATCAGCTGGAACAGCAGCCGCCAGTCGCCCGCGGCAATCAGCCCGGAGATCTGCTGGATGAGTGCCTCAGGGTTCTTCATCTGCTGGCGATAGCTGTTGACGGCGATGTCGCGCACGCGCGCCAGCTCGCTCGCGTCGAAGGGCTGGTCCTTGCGGCCTTCGGCCAGGTCCAGCAGCAGCGCCTCGGCCTTGTCGACGTCGGCGCCCGGCGGCAGCACGGCGAATGCGCTGGCGGTGCCGGGGTCGGCGCCGCCCCCCCCCGCGAAGCCGGCGGCGACGGCGATCTTGGTCTCCACCAGCTGCTTGTAGAGCTGGCCGCTGGGCTGCAAGCTCATCAACAGGCCATAGACCAGCAGGGCCGGCGTGTCCGGATGGGTGATGGCGGGCACGTGGTAGGCCGCGAGAAGAATCGGCTGGCCGCCCACGCGGCGCACCACCACGCTGCGCTCGCCGTCCTGCGGCGGCTCCACCGTGTAGGGCTGCGGCACGGGCTGCTCGGGCCGCGTCAGCGGGCCGAAGTGGCGGGCGATCAGCGCCAGCGTGGCGGCGCGGTCGAACTGACCGGCGACGAACAGCGTCGCGTTGTCGGGCCGGTAGTAGCGCTTGTAGAAGGCCTGCAACTTCTCGATGGGCACGTTCTCGATGTCACTCCTGGGGCCGATGGTGGCGTGCCCATAGGGGTGCCAGGTATAGGCCGCGGCGGCTACGCGTTGGTTCAGCACCGCGAAGGGCTGGTTCTCGCCGCGCTCGAACTCGTTGCGCACCACCGTCATCTCGGTATCCAGGTCGGCCTTGGCGACGCGGCTATTGACCATGCGGTCGGCCTCCAGGTCCAGCAGGAAGGCCAGCGTGTCGGCGTTGGCGTTGAAGGACGCGAAGTAGTTGGTGCGGTCCACCGTGGTGGTGCCGTTGAAGCGCACGCCACGCTGGGCCATTGCACCGGGAATGTCCGTCTGGCGTGCCGTGCCCTTGAACAGCATGTGCTCCAGCAGATGGGCCATGCCGTACTCGCCCGGCGCCTCGTGGCGGCTGCCGACGCGATAGGTGATGTTGACGGTGGTGGTGGTCTGCGTCGCGTCGGGGAGCAGCAGGATCTGCAGGCCGTTGGGCAGGCGGTACTCCTCGATGCCGCCCAGTTCGCGCACTCGCTCGGGCAGCGGCGCAGCGGCGGGGGCGCTGGCAGCGCCAGGCTCGGCCGCAGCCGGCCGGGCCTGCGCCCCACCCGCAATGGCCAGCGCCAGCAGCGCGATGCCCAGCCCGCGGGCCAGGCGCCCGCTCCACGTCGTCCTCATCGTGTCTCCTTCAATCACCGCCGTCGTATGGACGGGCGCCGGCATTCTCAGCGCTTTCGCTGTCCGAGCCCTTCGTCAGGGCTCACGGCGGGATTGACGGCCTCAGCGGAACACGCTGACCGCATCCACCAGGCTGGCAGCCTGCTGCTTCAAGCTCATGGATGCGGCGCTGCTCTGCTCCACCAGCGCGGCGTTCTGCTGGGTCATCTGGTCCAGGTGGCTGACGGCCTGCCCCACCTGGGCGATGCCGCTGCTCTGCTCGCGCACCGAGCCGCTGATCTCGCCGATCAGATGCGACACGCGCTGCGCCTTGGCGACGATCTCGCCCATGGCCAGGCCGGCGTCGTCCACCAGCCGCGAGCCGGCCTCCACCTGCTCGACGCTGGCACCGATCAGCGCCTTGATCTCCTTGGCCGCCTCGGCCGTGCGCTGCGCCAGCGTGCGCACCTCGCCGGCCACCACCGCAAAGCCGCGGCCCTGCTCGCCAGCGCGGGCCGCCTCCACGGCCGCGTTCAAGGCCAGGATGTTGGTCTGGAAGGCGATGCCGTCGATGACACCGATGATGTCGGCGATCTTCTTGGAGCTGGCGCTGATGTCGCCCATGCGCGCGATCACCTGCGACACCGCCTGACCGCCCTGCTCGGCCGCCTGGCTGGCATGAGCCGACAACTCGTTGGCCTGGCCGGCCATGTCGGCGTTGTTCTTCACCGAGGCCGTCATCTGCTCCATGGACGACGCCGTCTGCTCCAGGCTGGACGCCGTCTGCTCGGTGCGCGCGCTCAGGTCCTCGTTGCCCTTGGCAATCTCGTTGATCGCGGTCTGCAGGTTGACGACCTGCTGGCTCACGTCTCTGACCAGCCAGCGGAACATCAGCCCGAGCTGGCTGATGCAGCGCATGCTCATGCCGATCTCGTCCACGCGGTCCATGCCGGCCACCTCCTGCTGCTCACCGGTGGCCACGGCCAGCGCCATGCGGCGCAGTTGCTCCAGCGGCCGCGCAATCATGTGGTCCAGCACGACCGAGGTGATGACCATGGCCACCCCCACCACCGCCGCCAGCTTGGCCAGCGCCGTCGTGTCATTGGACAGCGGTATGCCCACCAGCAGCATGGCCAGCCACATCAGCGCCAGCGTCAGCCGCATGCGGGCGCGCACGCCCAGCGTCTGGCGCAAGCTCAGCAGCGACGCCACGCCGGTGCGCACGATCAGGCCCTTGTGCAGCTTGACGCCTCCGGCCCGCCCCGCACGCATGTCGGCATAGAGCTTCTCGGCAGCCGCAGCCTCCTCGCGTGGCGCGCGGGTGCGCACGGACATGTAGCCCTGCGTCTTGCCGCCGCGCACGATGGGCACGGCATTGGCCCGCACCCAGTAGTGGTCGCCGTCCTTGCGGCGGTTCTTGACCAGCCCGGTCCAGGGCTCGCCGCCCTTCAGCGTGGCCCACATGTCGGCAAATGCAGCCTCGGGCATGTCCGGGTGGCGCACCAAGTTGTGCGGTTGGCCAACGATCTCCTCGCGGCTGAAGCCACTGACGGCAACGAAGGCATCGTTGGCGTACTTGACGTAGCTCTGCGGGTCCGTCGTGGACATCAGCGTGGCGTCCGCTGGAAATTCGAACTCCCTCTGGGTCACGGGCAGGTTGACGCGCATATCACCTCCCTGTGCAGTCGCGTGAAGCAGCGCCCGATGCAGGACGCCTGGCCCCATCATCGCGCAGCCTAACAGCAAGACTGTGAAGAGTTTGTCACCAAGCCTGCAGGGCTGCCAGCGCGAGTCAGGGGCGCATCAGCGCTTCCATGGCGGGCGCTGGATGACCTCGGTCGCCTGCGCCTCGGGCATCGCCTTGGCGAACAGCCAGCCCTGCCCGACCTGCACGCCCAGCTGGGCCAGCAGTTCGACCTGCTGCTCGTCCTCCACGCCCTCGGCCAGCGTCTGCTTGCCCAAAGCCGTGCCCAGGCCGACGATGGTGCGCACGATCTCCTGCGCCTCGCGGCCCTGGTGCAGACGGATGACGAAGCTGCGGTCCACCTTCAGCGTGTCGAACGGGAAGCGGTGCAGATAGGCCAGCGACGAGTAGCCGGTGCCGAAGTCGTCGATGCTGAGCTTGAAGCCCATGCGCGCAAGTTCCTGCAGCACCTCGGCACTGCGTTGCGGATTGGCCATGGCCATGCTCTCGGTGACCTCGAGCTTGAGCCGGTGCGCCGGTACCGCCCCCAGGGCTGCCAGCGTGGCGCGCGCGTCGGCCAGCAGCTCCGCATCGCGCTGCAGTTGCACGCCCGAGAGGTTGACGGCCACCTCACCGCTGAAGCCCACCGCCTGCCAGCGCCGCAGCTGGGCCGCCACCTCCAGCAGCGCCCAGCGGCCTATCGCGCAGATCTGGCCGCTGGCCTCGGCCACCGGAATGAAGTCGCCCGGCATGATCATCCCCTTGCTCGGGTGCCGCCAGCGGATCAGTGCCTCAAAGCCGAGCAGCGCCCGGTCAGCCAGCCGCACGAAGGGCTGGTAGTGCAACTCGAACTGGTCGCCCGCGGCCAGCGCAGCATCGATGGCATCGCGCAGCCAGCGGCGCGACTGCTCCACCAGCTGCTCCGCCTGATCGAACTCGTGCAGCTGCCCCGGGCCGCCGGCCTTGGCCCGCGCCAGCGCGCTCTCGGCCGCGGCCAGCAGCTCGTCGGCACTCACCGGGCCGTGACGGCGCTGCGCCCAGGCGATGCCGGCAGTCAGCTGCAGCATGGGCGTGGTGACGTTGAAAGGCTGATGCAACAGGTCCTGCACCTGGCGCGCCAGCAGCGGCGCCGAGTCGCCGCCAGCCAGCAGCAGCGCGAACTCGTCCGGCCCCATGCGTGCCACCAGATGCCGCGCGCCGAAGGCCTGGCGCAGCCGGCCGGCCAGCTCGGTCAGCACCGCGTCGCCCACCACCGGGCCATGCGTCTCGTTCAGCGGCCTAAACCCGTCCAGCCCCAGCAGCAGCAGCCCGGTCTCGGGCGCCGGCACGCCGCTCAACAGCTGCGTCAGCTGCTCGCGAAACAGCACGCGGTTGGCCAGCCCGGTCAGGCGGTCGTGCAACGCGTCGAAGCTGATCTGGCGCTGCAGGCGCTGGCTCTCCGAAATGTCGGTCAGCGACCCCGCCATGCGCACCGGCTCGCCCCCCTCGCGCACCGCCAGACCGCGCGCCAGCAGCCAGCGCTCCTGCCCGCCCTGCTGGAAATGCAGCACATGGTGGAACTGCAGGCTCTCACCGCGAAGGTGGGCCTTGAGTTCATCCTCGAAGGCCTGGGCGGGGCCAGGCTGCAGCGGCCGCGTCCAGGCCGAGATGTGCTGCCCGGCCTCGGCCGCGCTCAGGCCCATCAGCGCCAGCCAGCGTGGCGAGTAATAGACCACGCCGGCGCGCAGGTCCCAGTCCCACAGGCCGTCGTTGGCCCCCTGCACCGCCAGCGCATAGCGTTGCTCGCTGGCCGCCAACCGGCGCAGCGCTTCGCGCCGCTGGCCCTGCTCCGCCGCCGCACGCAGCACGCTGGCGCCCAGCGTCGCGGCGGCCAGCGCCAGCAGCGGCGGCGCCAGCGAGAACACCCAATGCCGCTGCTCGAAGGCCCATTGCGCCCCCGCCAGCAACAGCAGCACGCCCACGGCCGTCCACAGCAGCACCGGCCCCAACGGCCGCCGGGCCAACAGCAGCACCACGCCCAGCGGCAGCAGCAGCACGGCGCCCAGCTCCAGCGCGCCGGCCCACGGCGGGCGCACCAGGCTGCGCCCGGTCAGCAGGTTGTCCGTGACGGTGGCGATGCGCTCCATGCCTGGCAGCCGCGCATCGAAGGGCGACGGCAGGTGGTCGCCCGCGGCCAGCGCCGACACGCCGACCACCGCAATGCGGCCCTTGAGACGCGCCGGGTCCACGCGGCCGGCCAGCAGTTCGGCAAAGCCGACGGACTCGAAGCGGCCGGACGGCCCGTAATAGTTGACGCCCAGCCGCGACAGCTCATCCAGCTGCAGCCGCAGCGCGTCCCCCACCTGCACGCCGGCGCCAAAGCGCGCCTGCACCGTGGCCCAGTCCAGGCCGCGCGCGAAGGCCGCCAGCCGCAGCGGCAGCGAGGGGTAGACCTCGCCGTCCAGGCGCAGCAGCGGCAGGTCGCGGCGCAGGCTGCCGTCGGTCTCGGTGCGCACGCTGATGTGCCCCAGTCCCGCCGCAGCCGCAGCCAGCGCCGGCTCCGGCGCCACCAGGCGGCGCGGGCGGTAGTAGGTCTCGCTGCGCGCCAGCGCGGCCTCGTCCTCATAGCGCAGCAGCGCCTGGGCCAGCACCGGTGCGGGTACCGGCTGCGCCGACGGCATGCCGTCGTCGGGCAGCGAGAACGGGAGCAGCGTGTTCGCGCCCGCCTGCATGGCCGCCGCCAGCGCGGCGCTGCCCTCGGGCGATCCGCCGCCGGGCAGCAGCAGGAAGTCCAGCGCGATGGCGCGCACGCCGCCGGCAGTCAGCGCCTGCACCGCGCGCGCCAGCTCGGCGCGCTCCGGCACGCGGCCGCCCATGGCCTCCAGCGCCGCGTCGTCCACCCGCACCAGCAGCAGCTCGCCGGCGGGCGCCAGCGGCCCGCGCCACAGCGTCTGCAGGTCCAGGGTCCAGTGGTCCAGCCGCTCGAAGGCCGACACGTCGGCCCGTCCGGCCAGCACCGCCAGCCCCAGCAGGGCCGACGCCAGACCGATCAGCAGATAGGCGGCCAGACGCTTCAATCCAGCGTCCCCAGGCGTTGCTCGACGCGCGCCACGCGCTCGGCGCTCCAGGCGGTGGCGCTGCTGCACTGGGTGGCGTCGCAGCGCGTGCCGTTGAGCGCCTGGGCCAGCCGCACCGGCTGGCGCGGCTTGATGCCGCGGGTCTGCGCGCCAGCGGGCTCCACGTCCACCTCGCCGGTCTTGACGTGCACGGCGGTGGCGCGATCCTCGCCCACCTCGACGCTGAACTCCGTGCCGCGCACGGCCGTCACCGCGGTGGGCGTGCGCACCCGCCAGCTGCCGCCGGCCGACGGCGTGACGCGCTGGCCCACCAGGCCCAGCTCCAACAGCAGCTCGGCCGCGCGCGGCTGGCCAGCCGGCGCCGTATAGGCGACGATGCGCAGCTGGCTGTTGTCGGCCAGCACGACGATGGAGCCGTCGCTGAACTTCAGCCGCACCCGGCCAGTCGCGCCGGTGCGCAGCGTGGCGCCGGCGTCCAGCTTGTCGCCCGCGACCAGCGGCCGGCCGTCCGCCTGGGTGACCTCGCCACGCACGGCCAACACCTCGCAAGCCGGCTGGGCCCAGGCCGCCGAAGCCAGCATCGACAGACACAACAGCAGGGACTTCATCGCTCTCCTCTCTAGACGTGGTGGCGTCCCCAGGGGGCTCAACGACTAGGGTCGCCGAACAAGGCGTAGCCCGCCCAGTAGAACGGATGGCTCCAGCGGCCGCCACCGAGTTTTCCTTCGATCATCGCCAACTGCGCCTGGCGCAGGGCCTCGGCGCGCGGCGCCGCAGCCGAGAACGCGGCCGTGGTCAGCGCGGCGGCCGAGGTGCTCTCCACCGCCCAGTGCGTGGCCAGCACCGAGCGGCTGCCGGCAAAGAAGAAACCCCGCACCAGCCCCGACATCGCAGCCCCGCCCTGCTCGCCCGCGGCGGTGTTGCAGGCCGACAGCAGCACGACCTGTGCGTTCAGCCGCAGCGTCAGCACGTCGTCCAGCTCCAGCAGCGGCGACGCGGCCGGGTCCGCACCCGGCGCCAACGCCAGCGCGGGCCGCGACACGCCCGGCAGCTCGCCGGGCATCAGCCCGTGGGTGGCGAAGGCGACGATGCGGCGGTCGGCCAGCGGTGCGGCCAGCACCGCCTCGCGCGTGGCGGCGGCGCCCAGCAGCAGGTCGGCCTGCGCACTGGCCCCCAGCGCCCGGGCCAGCGCGGTGAGCTCGGCGCGCGTCTCGGGCAGTGGCGGGATGTCGCCATAGCGGAAGCCCCAGGCGGCGTCGTAGCGCGTCGCGCCCGGCGCCAGCGCCGCACGGCCGGCCTTGGCGCCGGAGTTGAACAGCGGGTCGCCCACGCCGAACAGCGGCTTCGGGGCCGGGGCGGGCGGTGCCGTGCGGCGCAGCGCGTACAGCGCGCCGGCCGAGGGCAGCTGCGTGACGGCCATGCGGCGCGCGACGAAGGCGCCGGGCTCGGCCGCGGTCAGCAGCGCCGCAAACGGCAGGCCGGCCAGCGCACCGTCGGCGGCCACCAGCAGGCTCTGGATGTCCGCCCCGGGCCGCAGCGGCTCGACCAGCTCGCGCCAGACCTCGCGCAGTGCCGCCACGGGCAGCGTGGGCGGCCGGCCGCTGCCCAGATCCAGCGCGTCGCGGATCTGCCCGACGCGCTCGGCCCAGCCTGCCGCGCCGATGGCCGAGGCCGCCAGGCGCACCGGCTCGCCCGGCAGCAACAGCCAGGCCAGCGTGGCGTCCTCCAGCGGCCGCAACACCAGCAGCGCCTCGCCGGGCGAGAGCAGCTGCTGCAGCTGGGCCGGCGCCGGCAGCGCGGGCGTGACCAGGTCGGCATAGGCTGGGTAGGCCTGTGCCACACGCTCGCGCAGCGCGCTCAGCGCCGCGCGCGCGGACCTGGACTGCTCGCGCTGCTGGCGCAGTTGCTCGCGCAGCGCCGCCAGCTCGTCGGCCATGGCCTGCAGGCGCTGCTTGCGCTGCGCCTCGGGCAGGGCCTTCAGCTCGGCCTGGGTCTGCTCGCTGGCATAACGGCGGCGCAGCCGGTCCTCATCGGCCAGCAGCGCATTGAGCGCCGCCGTGCGGCCCGCGGCGGCCGCGCGCAAGGCCTGCTCCTCCTCCAGCAGCGCGCGCAGCGCCGGCGTGGCGGCCAGCACGCGGGCGCTGGCGTCCACCAGCGCGCGGTGCGCCGCGCCGGTCTGCAAGCGGTCGGCCACCTGCAGCGCGCGGCCCACCCAGGCCGGCTCCAGCGCGTCGCCGCGCCGGGCTCGCGCAGCGATCTCGCGCAGGAACTCCTCCAGCGCCAGCCCCAGCACGAAGCCGCGCGCGCCAGCCAGGTCCAGGTCTTGCCAGCCTCCGGGGCTGTCCAGCATGGCGGCGAACAGCCCCTGGTAGTCGGGCCAGGCGCCGGCCATGTCACCCTTGAGCAGGCGCACCAGCGCGCGCACGCCGGCCGCCTCCTGCAGCTGCGGGTGGCCTTCGCCGTACAGCCGCTGGCGATAGCGGTGGATGCGCTCGGCCGTCTCCAGCGCCTCGTCGAAGCGGCCGTTCTTGGCCGCCAGCAGCGCGCGCAGCCGCCAGTCGCTGGCGCGCTCGCGCGCCAGGCTATCGGCCGGCAGGCTGGCCAGAAACTCGGCATACAAGGCATCCGCCTCGGGCCAGCGGCGCAGCGCGATGAGCGCACGGACCTGCTCCTGGCGCGCCAGCCAGCGCACATGGCTGTCCGGGCCGGCGCCGGCGCGTTGCAACATGTCGTCGGCGCGCTGCGCGTTGTCCAGCGCTGCGGCGTACTGGCGCGCGGCCAGCTGGGCCTGGGCCAGCCGGTAGCTCCAGCGCGCGCCCAGCGCGTCGCTCAGCTGGCCGGCCCGCCACAGCACCAGGTTGTCCTGGGCGATCTGCACCGCCTCGGCCGCGCGGCCCTGGCGCACCAGCGCGTAGCTGAGCATGCCCAGCGAGCCGTCGTACCAGCCGTAGGCTTCCTGCACGGCCGGATCACGCAGCGAGGCGCCGCCGCGCCGAGCCGCCTCCACGCCTTGCTGCGCCAGCCGCACGGCCTCGCGCAGCGTCGCGCTGGCCTCGGCCAGCCGGCCGTCCCAGCGCTCGATCTCGGAGCGCACCTGCAGCAGGTCCACCTGCAGGCGTCGCGCGGCGGCAGGGTCACGTTCGGCCAGCTGGGCCAGCGCCTGGGTGACGAGCTGCTGCGCGCGCGACCACATGCGCGCCAGCTGAGCGCGGTCGCGCGCCTGGGCCAGCGCATAGACCTGGCGCAAGGCCGCAGTCGCGCGCAGCGGCAGGCTCAGCGTGGCGTCGCTGGCATAGGCGTCGGCGGCGGCCAGCCCACGGCCCGAACTGCCCCAGGTGAACTCGGCGCCCAGATATTGCCGCACCCAGACCTCGCCGCCGGGCTGCTCACGGGTCAGCCGGGCCAGCTCGGCCAGCAGCTCCACCCAGCGGCCGCGCTGCTCCAGCGACTGCGCCGCGCGCACCTGCTGCTGCAGCAGTGCGATGCGCGCCGGCAGCTCGGCGGGCAGCGGCTGCGCGAGCAGCGCCTGGGCCTCGGCCGCAGGCATCAAGGCCAGCGGGCCGCCGCCGTCCTCGTCCTCGACCTGCGCCAGCGCGCTCGTCGCCGCCAGCAGGCCGGCAGCAAGCCACATCCTCTTGCGCATGCGCCACCTCCTGGTGGCGGATGTTAGGAGCCTGTCGGGCTTTGGGTCGGGAGCGCGCCGGGGAGAGTTGCGGGGCGAGGCAAGGCGCCGACGAGGCGTGGGATCCATCCCCCACAACGAGTCGGCAACGCCGGATC
>JBKBOJ010000025.1:0-40405 GCA_046294815.1 Roseateles sp.
GGCGCCGCCGGGGGCGTGGCCGGCGGCGCAGGCGCCGGCGTGACGGGCGCGCTGCCACCGCCGCCACCGCCGCAGGCGGCCAATCCGGCCAGCAGGCCCAGCGCAGCTTCGCGCCGCCTCATATGTCCACCCGCTTCAGGCTCAGCAGCACCACATCGTGGCTGCGCAGCTTCAGCGTCACGGTGGCGGCGCCGTTCGCACCCACGCGGATCTCGCGCTGCGCCTCGGGCTTGTCGGTCGTCAGACCCTGCAGCGTCGCCAGCTGTCGGGCATCAAGGTTCTTCGGCGCCCCCATCTTCAGGTAGGCCGTGTGCGCGTCGTTGATCTCGTAGCCCACGCGGTGCTGGCTGAGCTGGTAGCGCCCGGGGGGCAGTCCGCGCAGCTCGACGCTCGCAGAGCCGACGTCGTGCGCGGGCTGCGGCTTGCCGAAGAAGCTGCGGTTGCTGACCTGCTGGCGCGGGTCGCGCCAGTCCCAGACCAGCGCCTGCACGTGTTGGCCGTCGGTGGCCGCCCAGCTGAACTCGTCGCTGCTGGGAATCTCCCGTCCGCCCAGCTTCGCCAGCGCGGCCAGGTACTTGTAGCTGAACCAGACCGGCTTGCGGATGCCCTCGCGCGTCATCATGCCGAAGCCGCCGTGGAAGGGCGCGTCCGGCGGGCCGGGCTCCTCGAACAGGTCGCTGTAGACCCAGTAGCTCATGTGCTGGGCCAGGCCTTGCGAAGCTTTCAGCTTGGTCAGCACATAGGCTGCGCTGATGTAGCTGTCATGCACGGGGTCGCGCGGGTTGTAGCTGCTGCTCCACTCAGTGAAGAACAGCGGCAGCCCAGGCAGGTGCGAGGCGTCGATTTCCCTGCGCACGCGCCGCACGTCGCCGACGATGGCGTCCGGTGACTTGGAGAGTTTGCGGTCTTCCTTGCCGAACTCGTCGAGGAAGCCTTCATCGACGCCATAGGTGTGCGTCGTGATGAAGTCCACCGGCGTGCGGGTGGCCTTGGCATGGGCCAGGAACTCCGGCACCCAGGCCGCGCCGGCCGTGGACGGGCCGCCCACGCGCAGCAGCGGGCTGATGGCCTTGATGGTCTTGGCGGTGCGGGTGTAGAGGTCGAAGTAGGCCTTTTGATCGGCCTTCTCCCAGAAGCCGTCCAGGTTGGGTTCGTTCCAGACCTCGAAGTACCAGTCGTGCACCTCGGGCGCGCCATAGCGGTCCAGCAGGTGGCGGATGAAGGCGTCGATGAGCTGCACCCAGCCGTCGGGCTGCGGATGGGAGGTGTTGCCTTCCCAGTAGAAGATCTTGTTGTCCGAAGTCTTCAGCGCCAGCGGCGTGAAGCCCAGCTCGACGAAGGGCTTGATGCGGCGCGCCAGCAGCGCGTCGTAGAGCTTGTCGATGCCGGTGAAGTCGAACCGCAGCTTGCCGGCCGCATCGCGCGTGACGGTCTTGAACACGTCGTGGAAGATGGCGTGCAAGCGCAGGTAGCGAAACCCCAGCTCGTCCACCGCCATCTTCAGCTGCGCCAGCGCATCCGCGCGGTAGGTGGTGCCAGGGTAGTCGGCGCCGACGCAATGGTCGAAGAAGCGGTCCAGCGGCTGGGTGGCTTTGGCGAGGTCCAGCACGATGCGGCGCGGTGCGGGCGGGGCGGCGAAGGTCGTCGGGGCGACCAGCGGCAGTGCGGTGGCGGCCAGCAGCTGGCGGCGTCGTTGGGAAGTCATGCGGAGAATCCTCGATAGACGAAGCTGCGGGCGCGACCGTGCCAGCCAGGGGGCGCCCGCATCGCCTGGCGGCGGGACAAGCAGGGCGGCGCCGACGCCATCAGACCACCCCCCGGCGGGCTTCCAGGCTCAGGCGAATCTCGCTGAGCCGCTGCTCGGTCAGCTGGAAGCGCAGGATCACGACCAGCGCGACCAACAGACCCACGGTCGGGATGCCCGACAGCAGCACGCGGATCATGAACAAGGCCTGCTCGCTCTGCAGCGGCAGCTTGGCATCAAAGCCCGTGAACTGCAGGATCCAGCCCGAGGCGCCGTTGCCCAGCGCCAGACCCACCTTGCTGATCCAGGACTGGCAGGCCGCGAACGAGCCCTCGCGGCGCTGTCCGGTCTCCAACTCGTCATGGTCGATCACGTCGGCCATGGCCGAGCCGTAGAGGGTCCAGAAGCCCGCACCGGTGAAGGCCACGCAGCCGCTGGCCAGCAGTTGCAGCGCCGGCCATTCGGGGTTGTAGAAGAACCAGTCGCCGATGAATGCGCAGATGGCCAGCGTCAGGATGACGGCCAGCGCGTTGCGCTTGCCCCAGCGGCGCGCCAGCCAGCCCGCAAACGGGATGCCGGCCAGGCCCATCACCATGCCCGACACGCCCATCGCCGAGTTCCATTGCGTGCCCAGTGCGACGTCGCCGCGGCAGACGTAGTAGAGCGTCGTGTAGTAGCCCAACAGCCCCACCATGGCCGTGGCGAGGCCGTAGGCCAGCATGGTGCCCAGCAGCATGCGAAACGGTCGATTGCGCAGCGTGCGGTACAGCGTGTCCTTGAACGGCACCTTGAAGGTCTGCGTCACCACCACTTTCTCGTAGTAGCGCTCCTTGACGAGGAGGAACATGGCCAGCGAGATGGCCACCATGATGGCGCCCAGCATGGCGGTGTAGACCTGGGCGCCCAGCAGGATGTCGGGCTTGCCCTGGGCGTCGTGGAAGTACGCCAGCGTGGTGAACTGCGCCGCGACGAACATGCCCAGCTCCGGGATCTTCTGGATCGCGTTCTTGACGGACATCACGCTGGTGCGCTCGTGATAGTCGGGCGTCATCTCCGAGCCCAGGCTGACCCAGGGCATGTTGAAGCAGGCCATCACCGGCACGTAGATGGCCAGCGAGACGAGGATGAAGACGAAGTACTCGGTGTCGCTCCAGCCGCGGTCCACCGCGAACATCAGCGGCAGGCCCACGCCGGCCAGCACGCCCCCCACCAGCATGAAGGGGCGGCGGCGCCCCCAGCGCGTGCGGGTGTTGTCCGACAGCCAGCCGAAGAAGGCGTCGGAGGCGGCGTCGATGAAGATCTTGATGCCCAGCGCCGTCGAGATCAGCCCCGGCGCCACGCCCAGGCCCACGTTGAAGACGTGGAAGGCCAGCGACTGGTAGAGCCAGTGGCCCCACATGTCCAGGAAGGAGCCCAGGCCGTAGCCCAGCTTCTGCGACATGGGCACGCGGTCGCGAATGACGGTGGGGGTCATGGCGGCCTCTACTCTTCAGAGGATGGTGCGGGTGCGCATCACGTCGGCGTAGTAGCGGGCCGACAGCTTGGGCGTGCGCGCCAGCGTGTCGTAGTCGCAGTGCACGATGCCGAAGCGGCGCTGGTAGCCGTCTTCCCACTCGTAGTTGTCGATGAAGGACCACAGGAAGTAGCCGCGCAAGGGCACGCCATCGGCAATCGCGCGGTGCGCTTCGCGCAGGTGGCTGCGCAGGAAGTCGCGGCGATGCAGGTCCAGCACCTCGCCGCCCACGACCGGCTCGTCGTTGTAGCCGCAGCCGTTCTCGGTGATGTAGAGCGTCTGGTGGCCGTAGCACTCGGCCGCCAAGCGCGTGGCCCAGTAGATGCTCTGCGGCGCGATGTGCAGCCAGGGGCTGTCGGCCCTCGGGTAGTTGGCCGGCAGTGGCACGACCTCCCAGGCCGCGCCCGCCTTGCTGGCGCGTACATAGGTGCCGGTGTAGATGTTCAGGCCCAGGTGGTCGGTGGGCAGGCTGATGAGCTCGAAGTCGCCGGGCTGCACGGTGGGCGCATCGGCGCCGACGCGGGCCAGGTAGCCCGCGGGGTAGTGGCCGGCGTGTATTGCGCCCAGCACATGGGCGTTCTTCTCCAGGAACCAGGCCTTGGCGGCGGCGATGTCCTCGGGTGTCTCGGTGACGGGGATGCAGACGTCGCAGTTGTCGGTGAGGCCCACGACGGCGCCGGCGCCGCCGAACGCGCGCACGGCCCTCACGCCATGCCCATGGCACAGCAGCGCATGGTGGAAGGTCTGGTTGACGAGTTGGGCGCTCTCGGTGCGGCCCGGCGCCTTGGTGCCCAAGCCATAGCCCAGCAGCGTGAAGCAGCGGATCTCGTTCATCGTGATCCAGTGCTTCACCTCGCCGGCAAAGGCCTGGACGATGGTGTCCGCGTAGCGGGCAAAGGCGTCCACCGTGACGCGCGAGGTCCAGCCGCCGCGGTCTTCCAGGCTCTGCGGCAGGTCCCAGTGGAACATCGTGACCCAGGGCGTGATGCCGTGCTTTTTCATGCTGGCGAACAGCCGGTGATAGAAGTCCAGGCCGGCTGGGTTGAGCTCGCCGTCGCCGTTGGGGTAGATGCGCGGCCAGGCGATGGACAGGCGGTAATGCTTGACGCCGAGCGAGGCCATGAGCGCGAAGTCCTCGTCGAAGCGGTGGTAGTGGTCGCAGGCGACGTCGAGCGTGTCGCCGTCATGCACCTTGCCGGGCTGGCGGCTGAAGCGGTCCCAGATGGATTCGCCCTTGCCGTCCTCGAAGGCGGCGCCCTCGATCTGGGCGGAGGCGGCGGCAACGCCGAACACGAAGTCGGCAGGGAAGGGGCTGGCGTAGGTCAATGAGGTCATCGGGTCAGGGCTCGGGCCGTCAGGGCTTGAGCCATTGGGTCAGGAGAGGTTCCAGGCTGCGCGCCCAGAGGTCGTAGCCCTTAGGGCTGAGGTGAAGCCAGTCGGGCAGGAGGTCGGGCGAAAGCGTGCCGTCGGGGTTGGTGAGGGCGGCGCCGATGTCCAGGAAGACGACCTGGCGGCCGTCGGCCAGCGCCGGCAGCAGCGCATTGATCTTCGCGTTGTGGCGGCGCAGCAGGCCATCGGGCTTCTCGTCGCGCGGGAAGAGGGCCAGCAGCAGCACCTGGGCCTGCGGCTGGCGGCGGCGGATCTCGTCGAGGTTGGCGCGGATGCCCGCCACGGTCAGTGCCGGGTCTTCCAGCCGCTCGCCGGTGTTGTTGGTGCCGATCAGCATCACGATGGCCTGGGGCGCCATGCCGTCGAGTTCGCCGTGCTGCAGGCGCCACAGCAGGTTCTCGGTGCGGTCGCCGCCGAAGCCCAGCGCAACGGCGTTGTACTTCGCAAAGTGGGCGCGCCAGGCGGCCTGGCCTTCCTTCTCCCAGCCCTGGGTGATGGAGTCGCCGAGGAAGACGAGCCGGACTTGCCGCCCGGCCTCGCGGTGGGCACGGATCTCGGCGAGCTTGGCCTCGTGGCGCGGGCCCCACCAGTCCACCGCCCAGCTCTCCTGCAGCGGCTCGGGTGTGACGGACTGGGTGCGGTAGTCGGGGCAGGCCGTGTTGGGCTGGCCGTGCGCGCGAAAGCGTGGCGGGCTGATGCGGATCTCGCCGCTGCCGGTGCCTTCCAGCGTGAACGGCACGGGCAGGGCACGGAAGTCGTCGCCCTCGCGCCAGAAGCAGCGCAGCGCCAGCGACACCGGCCGGCGGCCCTGGCCCGCCAGCGCGCGGCCGGCGAACAGGAAAGGTACCTTGCGCTCGCAGCCGCTGCCGCAGCCGAGCTTGAACTTCATGCCGCCGCGCTCGAGGTCCACCACATCGAGGTCGAACTCGACCGTGCCGTGCGGCAGGTGGCTGCTCAGGTCCAGCGGCGGGCCGCCCTGCCAGCGCAGCTGGGCGATCCAGCTGTTGCTGAACTGCAGGGTCAGCAGCCCGTCGTCGCCACGCGCCGCGGCGACGCGGCTGGCGGGCACGCGCGGCTGGGCGGGCTTGGGCACGGTGACGCGGTCGCCGGTGAGCACGGTCTCGCCCTCGAAATCGGTGACGGCGATCTGCCAGCCGTTGCGCAGGTCCAGCGCGGCGGCTGCCAGGGGCAGGGCGGTGAGCAGGGGGAGCAGCAGGCGCTTCATGGCAGGGTGAGGGTGCGGGACTGGCCCGGTGCGAGGTGAAGGTCGATCACGCGGTCGCCCACCCGCAGCCGGCCGCCGCCCGGGCCCGCCAGGGCGCGCACGGTGGCGCTGCGCACGCGGCCCTCGGCCCAGGCGATGTCCACCACGAAGCCGCCGCGCGCGCGCAGGCCGCGCACCGCGCCGGTCGGCCAGGCGGCGGGCAGCGCCGGCAGCAGTGTGATGACGTCGTCGTGCGATTGCAGCAGCATCTCGGCGATGGCCGCGGTGGCGCCGAAGTTGCCGTCGATCTGGAAGGGCGGATGCGTGTCCAGCAGGTTGGGATAGGTGCCGCCCTGGTGGACCTCGGCGCCCGGTCGCGCGGCTTTGGCGCCAGGCTGGGCGAGCAGGTCGCGCAGCAGCCGGTGGGCGCGGTCGCCATCGAGCAGCCGGGCCCACCAGGCCATCTTCCAGGCCATGGACCAGCCGGTGCTGACGTCGCCGCGCGCCTCCAGCGTCGTGCGCGCAGCGGCGGCCAGCGCGGGTGTGCGCGCGGGCGAGATCTGCCGGCCGGGGTAGAGGGCATAGAGGTGGGACACGTGGCGGTGCGTGTCCTGAGGGGTGTCGAGCACGGGGTCCTTCAGCTCCTCCAGCCATTCCAGCAGCTGGCCCCAGCTGCCGATGCCGGGGGGCGCGAGGCGGTCGCGCAGGCTGGCGGCATGCGCGGCGGCGGCCTTGTCGCCCAGCACGGTGGCGGCCCGGGCCATGTTGTCGAAGTGGTCCCAGAGGATTTGCTGGTCGTAGGCCACGCCGTCCTGAATGGGGCCGTGTTCGGGCGACCAGCCGTTGGGCGCTACCAGCCGGCCATCGGGCAGGGTCTTCAGCCGGTCCTCCCAGAACTCGCCCACTTCCTTCAGCACCGGCCAGGCCACGTCGCGCAGGAAGGCCTTGTCCTGCGTGAAGGCGTAGTGTTCCCAGAAGTGGCGGGCGTACCAAGCGTTGCCCGTCATGTTCCACAGGTAGCCCTGGCAGCCGAAGGGGTTGGTCTCGGTGCGCAGCGCCCAGCCGCGCATGGGCTTGCCATCCGCGCGCAGAAAGGTCTCCTGCGGCGGCTGCACGGACTTGTCCCAGGGCTGGACCTCCGGCGGCAGTGCCTCAGGGTTCTCCAGCGCCTGCGCGGCGCGCTCGGACACGGCCTTGCGCCATTCGGGCACGAGGCGCCGCACGAAGCGGTGGAAGGGCCGTGCGGTTTCGGCGAGGTGGGTCACCTCGGCCGGCCAGTAGTTCATCTGCAGGTTGATGTTGGAGTGGTAGTCGCTGTTCCACGGCGGCTGCAGGTGATCGTTCCACAGGCCCTGCAGGTTGGCGGGCAGCGAGTCGCGCGAACTGCTGACGAGCAGGTAGCGGCCGAACTGGAAGTAAAGCGCCTCCAGCTCCGGGTCGTTGCCGTGCTGCGTGTAGGCCGCCAGCCGGGCGTCGGTGCTCAGGGCGCGTCGCTCGGGCGGGCTGGCGCCCAGGTCCAGCCTCACGCGATCCAGCAGCGCGCGCACGTCGCGTTCGTGCGCGGCTCGCAGCTGCGGCCAGCTTGGCGCTGCGGCCACCTGGCGCTGCACGCGCGGCAGCGGGTCGCGGCCGTCGTCGAAGCTGGTGCCGGCGCCGAGGAGGAGCGTCAACGCCGTGACGCCCTCGAAGCGCAGCGCGTCGCCGTCGCGCGTCACGCGGCCGCCCTCGTGCCGCACGCGCAGTTGGCTGGCATAGGCCAGGCCGTTGGGAAGGCGGCCGCGTGCCGTCAGCGTGGTGTGCGCGGCGCTCAGCGCGGCGCCGTGGCGGTCGGTCAGCGTGACGCGGCCGTGGTAGCGGCCGGGACGATCGGCCGTCAGCCGCCAGGCGATGACCTGCGCCGGGTGGCTGGCAATGGCCTCGCGCGTGAAGCGCACACCCTGCTGCGTGTAGCGCAGGCGGTGCATGGCGCGGCCGATGTCGAGCTCGCGGCGGTAGTCGCTGACGGGTGCGTCGGCGCCGTCCAGCGTCAGCACCACGTCGCCGAAGGGCTGGAAGGCACCCATGGTGTGGCGGTCGCCGGTCCACAGCGTGATGTCGTTGAACTGCAGCCGGTCGCGCGCGACCTGGCCGAACAGCATCGCGCCCAGGCGGCCATTGCCGATGGGCAGGGCCTGCTGCTCCCAGCCTTCGCGGCTGTCCGGGGCCGGCTTGTCGTAGTGCAGCACCAGCTCGCGCGCCTGCAGCGGCAGAGCGAGCAGCAGGGCGCAGGCCAGCAGCAGGCGGCGCAAGTTCATCGGACCCGGCCCATCTTGACCTTGAGCATGACCGGCTCGGCCGGCAGGTTCAGGCCGTAGTCCACCTGGTCGCCGTTCCACACCCGCTCCATGATCCAGCGGCCCTGGGCATCGAAGCGCCCCTGCTCGGCGCGCAGCATCATGCCGCTGGTGCCGGCGGCCGGCTCCATGCGCACGCGCACGCGCTGGCCGATGAGCAGGAAGTCGTCGGGGCCAAGCTGGGCCATGGCGAGCCCGCCGCTGGGCTGCTCGGTGCCGGCGGCGGGCTTGGCGAACTCGCCGCCCCAGCTGGGCTCGCCAAAGCGGCCCAGGCGGTAGCTCAGCTTGGCCGTCCAACCGGGAAAGTCCAGCTGCTGCGGCTGGCGGTCGTCGCCCTCGGCGATGCCTTGCGTGCGGCCCTCGAAGGCCCACTGCGCCCACAGCCGCTGGATGGGCGCGAACATGCGGTAGACGCGCTCGAAGGGCTCGACCAGGGTCTTGTCGGTGGCCAGCGTGCCCAGCGGGTGGTTGCTGTAGTCGAAGTAGTCGATGCCGAACGGCGACACGCCGATGGCGCCGCGGCCCAGCATCGCGTAGATGAAGCGGCCGTAGGACGGTTGGGTGCCGAACTCGGGCACCCACAGCGCGTTGTCGGGGCGCTGGAACAGCGCCAGGTTGGCGTTGAACTGTGCGGAGCCGGGCTGGTAGATGTCGGGGGCGACGATGTCGATCGCGGGCGCGGCGGCCTTGTAGATGTCGATGACGTCCCAGGTCGGGCCGCCGGCGGCGAAGTTTTTGTTCCAGGGCTTGGGCGGCTGCTCCAGCGGGTCGCGCAGCGCGTTGTTGACGTACATGGGCAGGTCGTACACCGCGCGGCCGGCGGCGGCGACCGCGCCGATGTAGCGCGCCACGGCCCAGGCGTGGAAGTACTCGTCGGCGTAGTCGCCGTAGACCTGGCGCCAGTTGCCGGTGGCGGCGGCCTTGGGCTTCTGGCGCGCCAGCACGGCGGCCGGGACGGGCTGCTCGAAGGCGGCCTGCGCAGCAGGGCCGAAGTCGCGCACCAGGCCGAAGGTGCCGGCCTCGTTCTGCACCTGCACCATCAGCACGGTGCGATAGGCCGCGTCGATCTTCCTCAGGTGCGTCATCAGCGCGACGAAGGCGCGCTGGTCGTGTTTGAGCGTCTCGGTGCCGAAGGGGCTCAAGGCATAGCTGGGTTTGCCGTCCTTGTCCAGCATGGCCGGGAAGCGCGTCGGATTGAGCTTGACCCATGCGGGCGTGTACTGCGCGCTGGTGTTCTTCCAGGTGGCGAACCACAGCAGCACCAGGCGCTTGTTCTGCTGGCGGGCTTGCTTGAGCAGGGTGTCGACGAAGCTGAAGTCGAACTTGCCCTCCTCGGGCTCAATCTGCTCCCAGGCCACCGGCATCAGCACCGTGTTGGCCTTGAGGTCGTTGGCCGCGTCCCAGACGCCCTTCAGCGCCGCGGGGTAGTTGCTGGAGTTGTGCGCCTGGGCGCCGAGGATCAGGAAGGGCTTGCCGTCCACCAGCAGCGCATGGCGACCGTCCTTGGCCACGAGGCGGGGCAGTTCGGCGGCGCTGGCAATGGCGCACAGGCAGGCCAGGGTGGCCGCAAGGAGAAGCTTCTTCATCGGGATTCGGGGTAGAGCAAGGGACGGGCCGGCGCCTGCGGGTAGAGGCCGCCGTCCCACCACAGGTCAGAACGAGTAGCTGGCCTGCACCGAGTAGCGGCGGCCGGTGTAGTTGACCGCGCGCGTCATCAGACCGATCTGCTGCTGCATCAGCTGCCGGGCCAGCGCGTTGGTCAGGTTCTGGCCTTCCAGGCTGACGCTGAACTTGTCGTTAAAGCGGTAGGTGATGCCGGCGTCGACCTGGCCGTAGTCGTCGCTCCAGGTGGGCAGTGCGTAGGCCACGCCGGTGCCGTCGGCGAGGCGGCCGTCGCCGTTGCGCGTGCCGTTGACATTGACGCCCTGCAGGTACTTGGAGCGCCAGCTGTAGGCCACGCGTGCCGAGACCGGGCCGTAGTCATAGAGCAGCGCCAGGTTGTAGGCGTTGCGGGACAGGTTGGTCAGCGGCAGGTTGCCGAAGGTGCGGCCGTCGGTGTCGCAGCCGTTGATGTTGAGGTTGAGGTTGTCGGCGCCGGTGCTGGTGCCCGAGCAGAACGGGGTCAGCACCGGGTTGTAGGGCTTGGTCTTGCTGTCGACATAGGTGTAGTTGGCCTGCACGCCTATGCCCGACATCCAGCCCGGCAGCATGTCGAGGTAGCGCTGGAAGGCGATCTCGAAGCCGCGTGCGTGGCCCTTGGCGCCGTTGACGGGCGAGGTGACGGTGAAGTTCAGCGGGTTGTTGGCGGCATCGCGCAGCACGGTCGTGGCTGACTGCCTGACGATGATGTCGGAGAGCTGCTTGTTGAACAGCGCCAGCGTCAGCGAGCCGTTCTTGGAGAAGTACCACTCGGCCGTCAGGTCCACCTGGGTGGACTTGATGGGCTTGAGCAGCGCGTTGCCGTTGGCCGTGCCGCTGAGGTTGACGGCGTCGATGACCAGCACGCTGTCGTTGTTTTCGGTGTGCTTGGTCGTGGTCAGCTCCATCGACGTGTAGGCCTGCATGTCCGCGAAGTCGGGGCGCGACACGCCCTTGGCGACGGCGGCGCGGAACTGCAGCTGCTCGGCGGCCTTGAGCCGCAGGTTCAGGCTGGGCAGCAGGTTGACGTAGCTCTGCTCGGCGCTGATCGGCGCGGCGAAGCTGGCGATGTCGGGCACCGGCACGCCGCGCACGGTCTGGTTGGGGTTGGGCTTGTCGGCCCGGTTGGTGAAGACGGTGTAGCCGGCGGCCTTCATGTCCGTGCGCACGGCGCGCAGGCCCAGGTTGCCGTCGATGGGGGCGCCTGCATCGGTGAAGTCGAAGCGCAGTTGCGCATAGGCGGCCTGGGTGCGCTCGTGCTGGTCGTTGTCGCCCACCGGGCTGGTGCCGAACGAGGCCGGCGTCCACGGCGCGCAGCCGCTGCTCCAGCCCTGCGCTGCCGCCTGCTCGGCGCACAGGATGTCGTGGTACTTGTGCAGCGCCGAGTAGCTGTTGGGGTAGTCCTTGGCCAGCGACACGTCGGGCACGTAGACCGCGGGAACGCGCTGGCCGCCGAAGAAGTTCTTGAACTCGTGCAGGCGCGTGGGCGCGTTGAAGCGCGGGTCGTTGAGATAGGCCAGGCCGCTGATGTCCCAGCCGCGCTGCCAGGTCTGCGTGACGGCCGACCAGTTGTAGTCCGGCACCGTCTTGGTGGTGTTGGCGTCGCGTTCGGTCAGGCGGATGCCGAAGCTCAGGTCCTGCAGCACGGCGTGGTCGAAGTTGAACTTGGCGTCCGCGCGCCAGGCCTTTTGCTCGGCCTGGCTGCGGTCCTGGTGCTCCATCGTGAACGCCCAGTAGTAGTTGGCCTTGTTCTGCAGCGCGGCCAGGTCGCCGGCGTCGAAGACGACGCGCGGCGTCGAGCCGGTGAGGTCCAGCGTTTCCTTGGGCATCAGCAGGCCGGTGGCGACGGTGGAGTCGAAAGCGCGCGTGCTGGACTTGACCAGCTGCAGGTCGGTGCTGAAGGACCAGCGGTCGCTGGCGCGCCACTTCAGGTTCCAGCCCAAGTCGCGGGTCTTGGAGTTGCGCGTCATGTAGCGCGTGTCGGCGCCGAAGTTGACGCCGCCGTCGGCCGGCGCCGTCAGTGTGCCGCTGACGAAGACGTTGTTGCCGTTGTACTTGGCGTCGCTGCCGATGACGATGTTCCAGGGGTTGGTCTGGGCGAACAGCGCGTTCTCGTCCCACTGCATCTTGTACTTGGACTGGAAGTAGGTCAGCGAGCTGCTGAGGTCGTCCTTCTTCCACTGCAGCGCGGCATAGGTGCCGTTGCGGTTGCGTTCGAAGTTGGAGTCGCGCCACTGCGCACCCTTGGGCACCCAGTGCGTGCCGTCGATCTTGTAGTAGGGCTCGACCTGCCAGAGGTCGGTGCGCGTGGTGCTCTTGCTGTGGGCCAGGCTCAGCAGCGCACCGACCTCGCCCAGGTCGGTGTTCCAGCGGTTGGACAGCAGGCCCGATGCCGACGGGCTGAACTTGCGCTGCAGATGGTTGTAGTTGCCGCTGATGGTGCCGCTGGCCTTGAAGCCGGCGTAGTCGAAGGGCATGGCGGTGCGCAGGTTCACCAGGCCGCCGATGGAGCCCTCGATCTGCGCCGCGGTCGGGTTCTTGAACACGTCCACCGCGGCCATCAGCTCGGGCGGCACGTCCTCGAAGTTCAGCGCGCGGCCGCCGTTGGCCGAGAAGGTGTCGCGGCCGTTGACCTCGGAGCGCACATAGGACAGGCCGCGGATGTTGACGCTGGAGCCTTCCACGGAGTAGTGCTCGGGGTCGCCCTTGGCCATGGTGCGGTCGATGGTCACGCCCACGATGCGTTGCAGCACCTCGGTGACAGACTTGTCCGGCAACTTGCCGATGTCATCGGCGACGATGGAGTCGACGATCTCGTCGGCGTTCTGCTTGATCTTCTGCGCCGACTCCAGCGCCGCGCGGCGGCCGCTGACGACGACGGTCTCGACCTTCTGCACCGGTGCCGCTGCGGCGGTGGCCGGGGCGGGCGCGGTCTGCGCTGCGGCCAGGCCGCTGCACAGCAGCGCAGCCTGCGCGGCGGCAAGGGAAATGGCGGTTCTCTGGTGCTTGTTCACGGATGTCTCCTCTCGATGTGCTCGATGGCACGGGGCTGGTGTTGGGGGCTGCGTCAGCTGCAGAAGCGGTTGAACAGGTTCTCCAGCGCCTCCTGGCGGCCGGAGACCGGGGCGACGTCGGTGTTCTTGGCCAGCACTTCGTCGGCGAGCTGGTCCAGCGTGCGGCGGCCTTGCAGGATGTCCTGGCCGGCGGGCGTGTCCCAACCGGCATAACGTGCGTCCCGCGCGGCTTGCAGGCGGCCGTCGGTGATCATCTTTTCGGCCACCAGCAGTGCCTGCGCGCACACGTCCATGCCGCCGATGTGGCCGTGGAACAGGTCGACTGCGTCGATGGACTGGCGGCGCACCTTGGCGTCGAAGTTCAGGCCGCCCGAGCCCAGTCCGCCGGCCAGCAGCACGTGGTACAGCGCCAGCGCCGTCTCGGGCACGTTGTTGGGGAACTGATCGGTGTCCCAGCCCAGCTGTGGATCGCCGCGGTTCATGTCCAGGCTGCCGAGAATGCCGAGTGCGCCGGCGATGGCGATCTCGTGCTCGAAACTGTGGCCCGACAGCGTCGCGTGGTTGGCCTCGATGTTGACCTTGACTTCCTTCTCCAGGCCGTAGCGCACGAGGAAGCCGTAGACGGTGGCGGTGTCGAAGTCGTACTGGTGCTTGGACGGCTCGCGCGGCTTGGGCTCGATGAGGATGGTGCCCTTGAAGCCGATCTTGTGCTTGTACTCGACCACCATGTTCAGGAAGCGGCCCAGCTGGTCCAGCTCCTGGCCCAGGCGCGTGTTCAGCAGCGTCTCGTAGCCCTCGCGGCCGCCCCACAGCACGTAGTTCTCGCCGTTGAGCAGAAGCGTCGCGTCCATGGCGTCGCGCACCTGCAGGGCCGCCATCTTGAAGATCTCGGGGTCGGGGTTGCTGGCCGCGCCGGCCATGAAGCGGCGGTGGCTGAACAGGTTGGCCGTGCCCCACAGCAGCTTGACGCCGCTGCGGGCCTGCTTTTCTGCCAGCACGTCGACCATGCGCTTGAAGTTGTCCTGGCTCTCGCGTGGCGTGGCGCCCTCGGGGGCCACGTCGCGGTCATGGAAGCAGTAGTAGGGCACGCCCAGCTTGCTGAAGAACTCGAAGGCGGCGTCGGCCTTGAGCTTGGCCAGCTCCATCGGGCTGCCACCCTGGAACCACGGCCGCTCGAAGGTGGCGCCGCCGAAGGGATCCAGGCCCGTCCAGACGAAGTTGTGCCAGTAGCAGGCCGCAAAGCGCAGGTGGTCTTCCATGCGCTTGCCCAGCACGAGGCGGTCGCGGTCGTAGTGCTTGAAGGCCAGCTCGCTCGGGCTGTCGGCGCCTTCGAAGCGGATGGGCTGGATGTGCTCGAAATGGCTCATGGCAGGGTCAGGTCATGCGCCGCGCAGGCGCTGGTAGAGATGGCGCGAGCGCGCCAGGCGCGGGGCCAGGCGGGCATGGCGTTCGGGGTTGGGTGAGAAGCGGGCGGCCACGGGCGGGCGGGTGCAGACGGCGGCGACGTCACCGCCGGCGGCCAGCCAGCCCAGACGCGCAGCGCCCAGCGCAGCGCCAGCCTCGCTGCCGGCGTGCACGACGATCTCGACGTTCAAGGCATCGGCGATCAGCTGCGCCCAGAAGGGGCTGCGCGAGCCGCCGCCCACCAGCGACAGCGCCTGCACCTGGGTGCCGGCCGCACGCAGCGCGTCCAGCCCGTCGGCCAGGCCGAAGGCCACGCCTTCGAGCACGGCGTAGGTGCAGTCGGCGCGCGTGGTGGCGGTCCTCAGGCCATAGAACACGCCGGGCGCGAAGGGGTCGTTGTGCGGCGTGCGCTCGCCGGCCAGGTAGGGCAGGAACAGTGGCGCATTGACTGCGCTGTCAGCCGGCGCGAGTTCGGCCAGCAGCGTGGCTTCGTCGCGGCCCACGAGTTGGCAGAACCACTTGAAGCAGCTGGCCGCCGACAGCATCACGCTCATCTGGTGCCAGCGCTGGGGCAGGGCGTGGCAGAAGGCGTGCACGGCTGCCGCGGGGTTGGGCGAGAAGCTGCCATTGACGACGAACAGCACGCCGGAGGTGCCCAGCGAGATGAAGCCGTCGCCCGGGTCAGTCGCGCCGATGCCGATGGCGCTGGCGGCGTTGTCGCCGGCACCGCCGGCGACGACGACTTCCGAGCCCAAGCCCCAGGCGCGGGCCAGCTCGGGCTTGAGGACGCCGCTGGGCTGGCAGGCTTCCACCAGGCGAGGCATGTGGGCGCGGCTCAGGGAGCTTGCGGCCAGCAACTCGTCGGACCAGTCGCGCCGGGCGACGTCCAGCCACAACGTGCCGGCGGCGTCCGACGGGTCGCTCATCTTGTCGCCGCTGAGCTGCAGTCGCAGCCAGTCCTTGGGCAGCAGCACGCTGGCCACGCGGGCGAACCGCTCGGGTTCGTGCTTCTTGACCCACAGCAGCTTCGGCGCGGTGAAGCCGGGCATGGCGAGGTTGCCGGCAATGGCGTGCAGGCGCGGCGCGGCGGCCTCCAGCGCCGCGCACTCGGCATGGCTGCGCCCGTCGTTCCAAAGAATGGCGGGGCGCAGCACGGCGTCAGCCTCATCGAGCAGCACGGCGCCGTGCATCTGCCCGGACAGGCCGATCGCGCGCACGGTGGAGAAGGCGGCCGGGTGGGCCGCGCGCAGCCGGGACACGGCCTCGCCGGTGGCGCGCCACCACTCGGCCGGATCCTGCTCGGACCACAGCGGCCGCGGGCTGCTCAGCGTCAGCCCGCTGCTGGCCGTGCCGACGCTGCGCCCGCTGTCGTCCAGCAGCAGCAGCTTGACTTCGGAGGTGCCGAGGTCGATGCCCAGGTACATCAGGCAGCCTCCGTGTCCAGCACCGGCATGCCGGTGTCCGCCAGCGGCACGGCCGGCCGGGTGAGGCGGTAGCGGGCCAGCGCGGCGGCGCCTATGGCCACCGCATTGGCGCCGAAGCGCGCGGTGCGTACGGCCGGCGGCGACATGCCGGCCGCAGCGGCGCAGTCGTTCAGCGTCTGCAGCGCCGGCTGTAGGAAGGGCTCGCCCAGCTCCACGACGGCGCCGCCCAGCACGATCGCGGCCGGGTCATAGGCGGTGGCCAGGTTCTGCAGCAGCACGCCCAGGTAGCGACCGGCGGAGTCCACGGCCTTGAGCGTCAGTGGGTCTTCGTCCACCAGATGCGCCCGCACCTCGGCCAGCGAGCGCAGCGCGGTGGGGTTGGTGCCGTCGCCCAGCATGGCGCGCGTTGCGATCAAGGCCTCGGCGCAGCCGCGGCGGCCGCAGGAGCAGCGCGGGCCGCCCAGCTGCAACACCATGTGGCCCACCTCACCGGCAAAGCCGCGACTGCCGGTCAGCAGGCGGTCGCCGACGATGACGCCGGCGCCCAGGCCCTGGTTGATGGACACGTACAGCAGCGGGTCGGCTGCCTGCGTGGGGTCGAACTCCAACTCGCCCAACGCGGCGACGTCGGCTTCGTTCTGGATGAACAAGGGCACGCCCGCCAGCGCGCTGTCCTGCAGCTTGCCGGCCAGCAGGTCGCCGAAGGGGGTGTCGCGCCAACCCAGGTTGGGCGCAAAGTGCAGCACGCCGCGCGCCTCGTTGACGCCGCCTGGCAGGCCCACGCCGATGCCCAGCACCTGCTGCTGTGCATCCAGCTGGCGGCGCAGCTTGAGCATGGCGTTGGCCAGGCTGGCGATGCAGGCCTTGGCGCTGCGGCGGGCGCCGTAGCTGGCGGTCGTGCAGGCCCGCACCTCGCCAGTCAGCGAGGTGGCGACGACACGCACGGACTCCACGCCGACCTCCGCGCCCATCAGCAGCAGGCGGTCGGGGTCTATGAACAGCGGCGTCGGCCGGCGGCCCAGGTCGCCCGTGGCGACCACCTCGCGCTCCACAAGCCAGCCTTCCTGGATCAGCTCGCGCACCAGCAAGCTGACGGTGGACTTGGTCAGGCCCACCGTGGCGGACAGGTCGGCACGCGACAGCCCCGGGTTGGCGCACAGGCGCCTGACCAGCGCCATGCGATTGATGACCTTGAGCAGTTGCTGGCTGCTGGTGGCTTCGGCCTGCATTTGTCTCCTGTGGGCAGCCCTTTGGCGGGGCTTTGGAGCGCTATATTAGTTCGGCCGGCGGACGAAATAAATTGGGTGAAAGCCCCTAGTGCGTTTGGCGCGGACGCACCGAAGATCGCGCCGCTGCGCCGTGCCGGACCCCTGTGGGGCCGGGCCAACGGCCGCGCGAGATTCCGATGTCAGAGCTCTCCCTTCGCAAGATCGTCATCGTGGGCGGTGGCACCGCCGGGTGGATGGCCGCTGCGCCGCTGGCACAGCTGTTCGCGCGCGCCGGCGGCCAGCGGCCTGAGGTGGTGGTGGGCCTGGGCGTGCGCCCCGAGAGCTACGACCCCTTCATCGACTTGATCGACCAAGCCGCGCTGGTGCAGCACTTTGCCCGGCTGCGTCAGGCCATCCATCAGACCGTGGCGGGCATGCCCGACCACGGCCACTACATCGCCAGCCATGCGAGGGCCGCACCCGCTTGAAGCGCTCTGCGCCCCAGGCCCCCACAAGTGCGCCGGCCAACACCCATGCCGGCCTTTCTGAGACAACCAGGAACCCCCATGAAATTCACAGATGGACAGTGGATGCTGCAGCCCGGCGTTGCAGCGCACTACGCGGCCGAGGCCTATGCGGTCGAAGCCCATGCGGACCGGCTGGTGGTGCTGGCCACGACCCGGCCCATCAAGCATCGCGGCGACACGCTGCAAGGCCCCACGCTGACGCTGACGCTGACTTCGCCGATGAGCGGCGTCATCCGCGTCAGCGTCGAGCACTACAGCGCGTCGGCCCCGCCGCGGCTGCACATCCCCATGGTCGGCGCCGATCATCCCGCCGTGCAGGTCAGCCAGACCGACACCCACGCGCGGCTCACCTCGGGCTCGATCTCCGTCGAGGTCAAGAAGGGCGAGGGCTGGAGCCTCGTCTTCCGCGACGGCGAGCGCATCCTCACCAAGAGCGACTGGCGCAGCCTGGGCTACATCCAGTGGGCCGGCCAGGACGGCGCCACGCGCAACTACCTGCACGAGCAACTCACGCTGGCCGTCGGCGAGAACGTCTACGGCCTGGGCGAGCGCTTCACGCCCTTCGTCAAGAACGGCCAGGTCGTGGAGAACACCAACAAAGACGGCGGCACCGCCTGCGAGCAGGTCTATAAGAGTGTGCCCTTCTACCTGACCAACCGGGGCTACGGCGTGCTGGTCAACGAAGCCGGCCCGGTGTCCTTCGAGGTCGGCTCCGAGAAGGTCGCCCGCGTGCAGTTCAGCCGCGAAGGCGAGAGCCTGGATTACTGCGTCATCGCCGGCCCGACGCCCAAGGACGTCGTGTCCCGCCTGACAGCGTTGACGGGCCGCGCGCCGCTGCCGCCGGCCTGGAGCTTCGGCCTGTGGCTGACCACCTCGTTCACGACGCAATACGACGAAGCCACCGCCACCCACTTCATCGACGAGATGGCGCGGCGCGAGCTGCCGCTGTCGGTCTTCCACTTCGACTGCTTCTGGATGCGCGAGTTCCAGTGGTGCGATTTCGAATGGGACCGCCGCGGCTTCCCCGAGCCCGAGGCCATGCTGCGGCGCTTGCACGCCAAGGGCTTGAAGATCAGCCTCTGGATCAACCCCTACGTCGCGCAGAAGAGCCCGCTGTTCGCTGAAGGCGTCAAGCACGGCTACTTCATCAAGCGCACGAACGGGCACACCTTTCAGACCGACCAGTGGCAGCCCGGCATGGCCATCGTCGACTTCACCAACCCGGCCGCCAAGGCCTGGTACCAGGGCCACCTGCGCCGCCTGCTGGCCATGGGCGCGGACTGCTTCAAGACCGATTTCGGCGAACGCATCCCCAGTGTGGGCGTGCAGTACTTCGACGGCTCCGACCCCGTCGAGATGCACAACCTCTACGCGCTGCACTACAACCAGGCCGTCTTCGAGCTGCTGCAGGAGGTGCGGGGCAGCGACGCCATCGTGTTCGCCCGCTCCACCTACGCGTCGGGCCAGCGCTTCCCGGTGCACTGGGGTGGCGACTGTTGGAGCACCTTCGAGTCCATGGCCGAGAGCCTCAGAGGCGGCCTGTCGCTGAGCAGCTGCGGGTTCGCCTTCTGGAGTCACGACATCGGCGGCTTCGAAGGCAATCCGCCACCGGCCGTCTACAAGCGTTGGATCCAGTTCGGCCTGATGTCCTCGCACAGCCGCCTGCACGGCAGCAGCTTCTACCGCGTGCCCTGGCTGGTCGACGAAGAGAGCTGCGACGTGCTGCGCGTGTTCACGCGGCTCAAGCACCAGCTGATGCCGTATCTCTATGCCAAGGCCAAGGAAGCCACCGAGACCGGCGTGCCGCTGATGCGCGCCATGCTGCTCGAACACCCCGACGACCCGGCCTGCGCGACGCTGGACCGGCAGTACCAGCTCGGCGAGAGCCTGCTGGTGGCACCGGTGTTCAGCGAGAGCGGCGAGGTGGAGGTCTACCTGCCCGAGGGGACCTGGACCCATCTGCTCAGCGGCGAGAAGAAGCAGGGCGGCCGCTGGTACCGCGAGACGCATGGCTTCCTGTCCATGCCGCTGTACGTCGCGCCGGGCAGCGTCATCGCCTGGGGGGCTGAGACCGAGAAACCGGACTACGACTACGCGCGCGGCACGGTGCTGAGGGTGTTCGAGCTGGCCGACGGCGCGAGCGCGGGCTTCACGGTCGTGGCGCTGGACGGCAGCATCGCGGCGCGCGGCACGGTGAAGCGCGAGGGCGCCCGCTATGTGGCCGCCGTCGTCGAGGGCGCGTTGCGCGATTGGTGCCTGGATGTGGACGGCAGGCGCAGCCCGGTGCTGGCCCAGGGGGGGGGGCTTGAGCTGAGGTGAATGGGGCCCAACGGCGGACCGCGCAGCATGCGCGCCGCTGCCCCATCGCCTGGGCAACGACCCCAATATGCGCGCGCTGACAACGTTGTCACAATGCCGGTCACCATGATGAACCGCGTCTTTGCTCCGCTTGCCTTCTCCCTGCTGGCCCTGGCCGCCGGGCGTGCCGCCGCGCTGGGCGAGGGCGTGGCCGTCAACCAGGTCGGCTACCTGCCGGGTGCCGCCAAATGGGCCGCGCTGCCAGCCGCTGCGGCCGATGAATTCCGGCTGGTGCGCGCGGGCACCGATGCCGTGGTGCTGCGCGGCCGGCTTGCGCCGGCGCGCAACTGGGCGCCCGCCGGCGTCGCCGTGCGGCTGGCCGACTTCTCCGCGCTGAGCGCGCCTGGCGACTACGAGCTGCGGGTGGACGGCCAGCCCGCATCGCCGCTCATCCGCGTCAGCCCGGACGCCTGCGTCGCGCTGGCCGCGGCCAGCGTCAAGGCCTTCTACTTCAACCGCGCCGGCATCGCACTGGAGCCGCGCCACGCCGGCCCCTGGGCACGGCCCGCCGGCCATCCCGACACCGAGGTGCTCGTCCATGCCTCGGCCGCCAGCGCCAAGCGTCCCGAGGGCACGCGCATCTCGTCGCCCAAGGGCTGGTACGACGCGGGCGACTACAACAAGTACATCGTCAACTCCGCCATCACCGTCTACACGCTGCTGGCTGCCTGGGAGCACTTCCCGGCGCAGTTCAAGGCGCAGAACCTCAACATCCCCGAGAGCGGCAATGAACTGCCTGACCTGCTGGACGAGGTGCTGTGGAACTTGGAGTGGATGCTGACGATGCAGGACCCCGCCGATGGCGGCGTCTATCACAAGCTCACCAACAAGGGCTTCGACGGCATGCTCATGCCGCACGAGGCCAAGGGTGTGCGCTATGTCGTGCAGAAGAGCACCGCCGCGACGCTGGACTTCGCGGCCGTGATGGCCCATGCCAGCCGCGTCTTCAAGCCCTTCGAGGCGCAGCGGCCCGGGCTGTCCGCGCGGCTGCTTGATGCGGCGGTCGCCGCCTGGCGCTGGGCCCAGGCCCACCCCCACGTGAGCTTCAAGAATCCGCCCGATGTGCACACGGGCGAATACGGTGACGCCCAGCTGGACGATGAACGGGCCTGGGCCGCCGCCGAGCTGTACCTGAGCACCGGCGAGGCCGCCTACCGCGACGCGCTGGCGCTGGAGCGGCTCGCGGTGCGCGTGCCCAGCTGGGCCGACGTGGGCAGCCTGGCGTGGATGAGCCTGGCGCAGCACCGCGACAAGCTCGCCAAGGCCGATGCCGAGCTGGTGACCCGCCAGCTGCGCGCCTTCGGCGACGCGCTGGCGACGCTGTGGCGCGACTCTGCCTACCGCCTGACGATGGAATCCGCCGTGGACTATGGCTGGGGCAGCAACGGCCATGCGCTGAATCAGGCGCTGATGCTGATCCAGTCCTATCGCGTCAGCAACGACCGCGCCCAACTCGACGCCGCGCAGTCGCTGCTGGACTACGTGCTGGGCCGCAACCCCCTGGGGCTCAGCTACGTGACCGGCTTCGGCCAGCGCTCGCCCCGGCATCCGCACCACCGGCCCTCCGAGGCCGACGGCGTCGAGGCACCCGTGCCTGGCTTCATCGTGGGTGGGCCCAATCCCGGCCAGCAGGATCAGAAGGGCTGCCCGGTTCGCTACCCGTCGGCGCTGCCGGCGCTGTCCTACATCGACCATGGCTGCAGCTACGCGGCCAACGAGGTGGCCATCAACTGGAACGCACCGCTGGTCTATGTGGCCGCTGCGCTGCAGGCGCTGACCCCTCCTTCACGCTGATCGACAACGAACAAAACGGAGACTGCATGTCCGCGACGACGCGCCATCCGCTTGCCTGGGTGCCCTCGCTGTACCTGGCCATGGGCCTGCCCAACGTGATGGTGGGCGTGGTCGCCGCCATCATCTACAAGAACCTCGGCGTGCCCAACGAGGACATCGCGCTCTACACCTCGCAGATGTACCTGCCCTGGGTGCTCAAGCCGCTGTGGGCACCGCTGCTGGAGACCTACCGCAGCAAGCGCTTCTGGGTCATCAGCATGGAGTTCACGATGGCCGCCGCGCTGGCGCTCGTCGCGCTGGTGCTGCCGCTGGAGGGCTTCTTCAAGCTCTCGCTGGCCTTCTTCTGGCTGGTGGGCTTTGCGTCCGCCACGCAGGACACCTGCGCCGACGGCGTGTTCATGACCAGCGTCAGCAAGACCGACCAGGCGCGCTACGCCGGCCTGCAGGGCATGTGCTGGAACCTGGGTGCGGTGCTTGGCTCAGGCATCTTCGTGTCGCTGACCGGTTATCTGCACCACCACCACGCCATGAGCTGGGTGCAGTGCTGGATGGTGGTGGTGTCGCTGGCTGCGGCGGCCATGGCCGCGTTCGGCGTCTATCACTTGCGCGTGCTGCCGCCGGGTTCGCCGTCGCACCTGCACGGCCAGGGCTTCGCGGGTGGCATGAAGGCGACCGCCGAGGCCTGGGTCAGCTTCTTCCAGAAGCCGCAGATCTGGATGATGCTGGCCGTCATCTTCTTCTACCGCTTCGGCGAGGGCTTCATCGAAAAGTTCGGCCCGCTGTTCCTGCTGGATGCGCGCGCGGCCGGCGGTCTGGGCCTGGACAACGAGGCGCTGGGCCACATCAACGGCACGGTCGGCACGCTGACCTTCATTGCCGGTGCCTTCCTGGGCGGCTTTCTGGTGGCGCGCCGCACGCTGCCGCGCAGCTTCTTCACGCTGGCGCTGATCCTCAACGTGCCGCACCTGACCTACTTCTACCTGGCCGAGACCATGCCGACCGACACGGTCACCATCGCGGCAATAGTCGCCATCGAGAAGTTCGGCTTCGGCATGGGCTCGGTGGGCCACATGCTGTACATGATGCAGCAGATCGCCCCTGGCCCGTTTCGCATGGCGCACTACGCGATGGCCACCGGCGTGATGGCGCTGACCAAGTGGGGCACCGGCAGCGTCAGCGGCTTCCTGTGGAACCTGGTGGAGCACCACTACCTCAGCTTCTTCGGCTGGGTGCTGGTGTTCTCGGTGCCGCCGGTCATCCTGGCCTGGCTGGCGCCGTTCCCGCACGATGGCAAGGACGAACCTGCAGAGGCCATGACGGGCCACTGAAGACCCACCCAGACCAAGGAGACGACACGATGAAGACCTGGCTGTGGCGCCTGTGTGCGCTGACGCTGTGGCCTCTGCTTGGCGCGCTGCCCGCGCAGGCGCAGCAGCCGCACGAGACCCTGAAGCTCGACGCCCCCAAACCGATGCTGCTGCCCACGCCGCCCATGGGCTGGAATTCCTGGAACAAGTTCAAGTGCGACGTCAGCGAGAAGCTGATCCGGGAGCAGGCCGATGCGATGGTCGCCAGCGGCATGCGCGACGCAGGCTACAAGTACATCGTCATCGACGACTGCTGGCAGAAGAGCCGCGACGCCGACGGCAACATCCAGCCCGACCCCGAGCGCTTCCCCAGCGGCATGAAGGCGCTGGCCGACTACGTGCACAGCAAGGGGCTGAAGTTCGGCCTGTACTCCGACGCCGGTGCGTTGACCTGCGGAGGCCGGCCGGGAAGCGCGGGCCACGAGTTCCAGGACGCGCGCCAGTACGCCAAGTGGGGGGTGGACTGGCTGAAGTACGACTGGTGCTACACCGGCCCGCGCAACGCCGAGGCCGCCTACACCATCATGGCCAAGGCGCTGCGCGAGTCGGGCCGCGACATCGTGCTGTCCATCTGCGAATGGGGCACGCACCAGCCGCAGCGCTGGGGGCCCGATGTGGGCCACCTGTGGCGCACCACCGGCGACATCTTCGATGCCTGGGAGGGCAGAAAGGATTGGTCCCTCGGCATGACCAACATCCTGGACCTGAACGTCGACAACTGGCGCTACGCCGGCCCCAACCGCTGGCCCGACCCCGACATGCTGGAAGTCGGCAACGGCGGCATGAGCGTGACCGAGTACGAGAGCCATTTCTCGCTCTGGGCCATGCTCGCCGCGCCGCTGATCGCCGGCAACGACATGACCCGGATGGACGCCGACACGCGCCGCATCCTGACCAACAAGGACGTCATCGCCGTGAACCAGGATCCGCTGGGCCAGGCCGCGCGCCGCGTGCGCAAGGACGGTGACCTGGAGGTCTGGGCTCGCCCGCTGCAGGGCGGCGACACGGCGGTCGTGCTGTTCAACCGCGGGCCCAAGGCCGTCGAGATGTCCGCCGACTGGGCGCTGCTGAACCTGCCCGCCGGTGCGCGTGTGCAGACACGCAACCTGTGGACCGGCGAGGTCAAGAAGGGTGTCAGGGAGCGCGTGGCCGGCACCGTCGCCTCGCACGGCGTGCTGATGCTGCGCATCACGCCGGAGCTTGCGCGGTGAAGGCGCTCGTCGTGGCGGCCTTGTGCATGGCCGGTGTTGCGCAGGCCGGCTGTGGTCCCGACGCACTGGGCACCTCGCGCACGCTGACGCTCAAGCGCGAGGCTGCCGCCTGGGGCACGGTCCAGCACGCCGCGCTGCCCGGGTTGCAGCCGGGCGAGGTGGTGCTGACCTTCGACGACGGCCCGCGGCCCGAGTCCACACCCATCGTGCTGAAGGCGCTGGCCGACCAGTGCGTGAAGGCAACGTTCTTCATGAACGGCGAGCCGATGAGCCGCCACCCCGAGCTGGCCCGTCAGGTGCGTGATGCCGGCCACACGGTGGGCATGCATGGGTATCGGCACGACAACTTCTCGCAGCTGTCGGCCGCGGACCAGGGGCGCGACCTGAAGGCCATGATCGCGGCCTATGTGGACGCACTTGGCGAGCAGCCCGCGGCCTGGCGCTTCCCCTTCCTGGCCGAGTCACCGGTGATGCTGAAGGCACTGCAGCAACTGGGCCTGACCGTCATGTCCGTGGACGCCGCTGCCGAAGACTGGCTGCCCGAGCAGACGCCGCAGATGCTGGCGGACAAGCTGCTGGGTCAGTTGGCCAAGAGTGGCGGCGGCATCGTGCTGCTGCACGACGCGCAGGATCAGACGGCAAGGGCCCTGCCTTTCCTGCTGCAGACGCTGAAGGCCAAGGGCTATCGGGTGGTGCATCTGCGCTGGGACTGAGCCAGCATGCGCTGCTGTGGCTGGCCGGGCGGCCCGAAGATTTACACCACGTCGCGGGACGCCGCCCGCGCTCAGGCCTGCATGGGTGTGGGCGAGGGCTGCTGCGGCGCGCCCGCGCTGCGATAGGGAGCGCACAGTTGCTCGACATAGGCCTGGTGGCTGGGCAGGCCGGCCACGATGCGCGAGACCTTGGTGTGGATGTCGCTGAGGAAGCGCGACAGCTCCTGCGGCCCCATCAGGTCGGCCACCGGGTGGTAGCGCTCGGGCGTGATGCCCTGGCCCATCATGACCTGGATCCAGGAGTTCTCGGCAAACAGCTCGTCGCTGGGCCGGAACACCCGTGCCGTCTCGCGGAACAGCTCGATGCGGTGGCGCAGCGAGGGCAGGATGTCCATCTCGCGCACATGGGTCCAGAGGGCCGAGTCGGTGCGCGCGTTGACGTGGTAGTGCAGCACGATGAAGTCGCGGATGTGCTCCAGGTCGCGCTTGGACTGCAGGTTGAACTCGTCCACGTCGGCCTGGCTGATGCCGCCGGCGGGGAATAGCTGCATCAGCCGGATGGCGTGGCGCTGGATCAGGTGGATGCTGGTGGACTCCAGCGGCTCGATGAAGCCGCCGGCCAGGCCCACGGCCACGCAGTTGCGCTCCCAGACCTTGTGGCGCTGGCCGGGCAGGAACTTGATCACGCGCGGCTGCGTCAGCAGCTCGCCCTCGACGTTGCGCTTGAGCACCTCGGGCGCGTCGGCGTCGCTGAGTTCCTTGCTGCTGTAGACCAGGCCATTGCCGACGCGGTGCTGCAGCGGGATGCGCCATTGCCAGCCGAAGGGGTGGGCGATGGAGCGGGTGTAGGGCCAGGCTTCGCGCACGGAGGCGGTCTGCACGGCCACCGCGCGGTCGCAGGGCAGCCAGTAGGACCAGTCCTCGTAGCCCACGCCCAGCGCCTCGCCCAGCAGCATGGAGCGAAAGCCGGTGCAGTCGATGAACAGGTCGCCCTCGATGCGCGTGCCGTCCTGCATCTGCAGCGCGGTGATGTCACCGTCGCGGCCCTGCGGGCCATCCATCAGCACGGCGCCTATCTTGCCCTCGATGCGCTGCACGCCGTGGGCCTCGCTCATCGCGCGCAGGAACCTGGCGTAGCGTCCGGCGTCCAGGTGGTAGGCGTAGTTCAGCGCCTGCCGCGGCACATGGGCGAAGCGGTTGGCAAACGCGGCGACCGTCTCCGGGTTGTAGTCGGTGTAGGTGCGCGCCAGGCCCTGGGCGCGGCCCTTGAGCCAGAAGTGCTGGAAGCCGGCGCTCCAGTGGTCGTTGCCGGTGCTGCCGAAGGAGTGGAAGTAGTCCTCGCCGATGGCCTTCCAGCCCTCGAAGTTGATGCCCAGCTTGAAGGTGGCATTGGTGGCCGCCATGAATTCGGCCTCGTTGATGCCCAGCAGGTTGTGGAAGGTGTGCAGCGCCGGGATGGTGGCCTCGCCGACGCCCACCGTGCCGATCTCCTCGGACTCGACGAGCTTGATGTCCAGCTGCTTGCCCAGCAGCTTGCTCATCAGCGCGGCCGTCATCCAGCCGGCGGTGCCGCCGCCGGCGATGACGACGCGATTGAACGGGCGGGTGGAGGTGTTCATCGTTTCAGTTGGGTCAGAAGTTGTGCGCGGGCCTGGCGCGACAGGGTTTCGTCGATCGGCCCCAGCAGGCCGCGGGCCGCCTCGGGGATGTGGGCCCAGGTCTGCGCGTCGGCGCCGAAGACGAAGTGCTGGAAGTGGTGCTGCCAGATGCGCTTTTCCTTGTCGGGCAGGTCGCGCAGCGTCATCAGCGCCAGGCGCAGCGTGGTCAGCGGTGAGTCCACGTAGCCGGGCGTCTGGCGCCACCAGGCGTTGATCAGCAGGTTGAGCGGCGCCAGGCCTTCGACGTGGTGGAACCACATGCTGGGGATGAATATCGCGTCGCCCGGTTCCAGCTCGGCCTGCTCACCGGCCTCCCAGGCCTGGGCAAAGCGCGGGAAGCGCGTCAGGTCGGGCTGTTCGAAGTCCACCAGGCTGATGGGCTGGCCAGCCGGTGTGGGCTCCAGCGGGCCGAGGTAGAGGTTGTGGATCTGCTCGGGCGGGAACAGCGTGAAGCGGCGCCGCCCTGCGGCGACGACGGCGAGGTTGTCCGGCAGGTCGTAATGGGCGGCGATGCGGGTACGGTTGCCCAGCCACAGGCTGACCAGCGCGTCGCGCTCGCCCAGGCCCATGATGTTGGCCGCCAGGAAGCCCGGCAGCACGGCCTCCACGGTCGTGGAGCCGACGTACAGGCCCGGCGGCTCGGCCGTCTGGGCCAGGCCCAGCAGGCCGGACAGCACCTGGTCCAGCGTCGCGGCGTAGCGGCTGAAGTTGACCTCACGCAGCGTCTCGTCGGCGTAGAAGACCCGTCCGCGCGCCTGCGGCGGCAGCTGGAACAGGCCGATGCGCGTGCCGTTGTAGAAGCCCATCAGGTAGCGCGCCAGCGCCTCGTCGGACTGCCGCGCCGCCTGCACCACCGGCCAGTGTGCGAAGCCGCCGCGCACGACGTAGGGCCGCTCAGCGCGCAGCAGCGCGTCGGGCAGCGCGTCGGCGGCGAAGGGGCCGGTCCAGTCGGGGATGGCGCGCATGGGTCAGCGGCGGCGGGCGCGCTCGGCCAGCACCGGCAGCTGGGCCAGCGAGGCGATCTGCATGTAGATGGGCAGCAGGTGGCCCTCGCGCGCCAGCGCCTCCAGCGCCGCGCCGGGCAGGGCGGCCAGGCGCTCCTCGTTGACGGTGAACAGGCCCGTCAGCCGGCCCTGCTCGCCGTCGGGCGTCTCGATGTCGAGCACGAAGGGCTCCAGCAGCTGATGGCGCGTCAGCGCCTCGATGAAGGCCGGCAGCTGCTGGGCCTGGGCGTGCAGGTGCTCCATGAGCTGCACGATGTGATCGAGGTAGTCGCTGAAGCCGCCGTGCGGCATGAACAGCGCGGTGCCGACTTCGCCCTCCTCGGGGCGCACGATGCGCGGGCTGTCCAGGTCGATGTGGAGCTGCAGCGTGCCGTCGGCGGCGCGGCCGATCATGAAGGGGTCGCGCTGCAACGCCATGGGCACGACCGGCGCGTCCCAGCCCGCGTCGGTCAGGAACAGGTTCTGGCCCTCCTCCAGGCCGAACAAGGCGACCGGCTGGAAGCCCACGTCGCCCTCCACCAGCTGGAAGGCGATAGGGAAATGCGCCTGCAGTTGGCGGAACTCGGCAGGCAGCGCGAGCACCGACTGGCGCGCATCGCCCAGCTCGGCGGCGCGCTCGGTGCGCAGGCGCAGGTGGCGATGGGTGACGTTGTCGAGCAGGGCAGGGCGGGTCATGGGGTGGTCTTGTGGATGTGGGCGATGAGGGCGCGGTGGCCGGGCAGGCCGGGCACGAAGCGGCGGGCCTGGCGGGCAGCCTCGGCGAAGCAGGCCTGGGCGGCCTGCAGCTGGGCGTCGGACAGCGGCTGGGGCTCGGGGCGGAAGCCCATGCCGTACAACACGTACTGGTAACTGGCCGACGGGAAGACCTCGTCGATGCGGCCGAAGTCGTGCCGCGCCGGCGCGCGCAGCTGCCACTGGGGCAGCAGCTCGCGCAGCCGCTCGGGCCAGCTGGCAGGGTCGCGGTGGGCGCGCCAGTAGGCGCTGTCGTCGCGCCGGGACAGCAGGTAGTGCAGTTTCAGGAAGTCGATGACGCGCGCCCAGCGGTAGGCGAAGTCTTCGTTGAAGCGGCGCGCCACGGCCGGCATGCTGGCGCGCGCCATCGGCAGCTCGTCGCACAAGCGCTGCGCCGACAGCTCCACCATGGCCAGCGCCGAGGCCTCCAGCGGTTCGATGAAGCCGGAGGACAGGCCGATCGCGACACAGTTGCGCACCCAGAAGCGTTCGCGGTAGCCGGGGTCGTAGCAGATCAGCCGCGGCGCCGGGCGCTCGGCCGGCGCGCCGGTGGCGTCCAGGTAGGCCTGCAGCGCGGCCTGGGCCTCGTCCTCGCTGGCATGGGCGCGCGAGAACACGCAGCCCACGCCGCGCCGCGACGGCAGGGCGATGTCCCAGATCCAGCCCTTGGCCCAGGCGGTGGCGATGGTGCAGGTGGCCAGCGGCGCGTCGGGCCGCGCATGCGGCACCTGCACCGGCAGGGCGGCGTCGTTGAACAGCACCTCACGCTCGCTTTTCAGCGGCACGCCGAAATGTTGGCCGATGAGCTGCGCCGCCAGGCCGGAGCAGTCGATGTAGAGGTCGGCCCGCAGCTCGCCGTGCGCGCGGGTCTGCAGCGCGGCGATGTCGCCGTTCTCGTGCGAGCGCACGCCATCGACGTGGTCGACGACATGGCGCACGCCGAGCCGCTGCACGGCGTGCTCGCGCAGCAACTGGCCGAACAGGCCGGCGTCGAAGTGATAGGCGTAGTTGGCGACGGCGCCGTAGTCGGGCGTCTGCACCTGCTTGGGCGCGCAGCCGGCCTCGCAGACCTGCACGGAGGGGCTGACGACGTCGGCGAAGGGGCGCTCGCTCTGCGTGGCCAGCCAGGCCTGCACCAGGTCGACATCGCCGTAGCCGACCGGCAACATGAAGGGGTGGTAGTAGCGGTCGCCCGACGCGCCGGGCTCGCCGCGGACCCAGCCGTCGAAGCGCGAGCCCTGCTTGAAGCTGACCTGGCAGCGCCGGATGAAGTCGGGCTCGGACAGGCCGATGCGCCGCAGCGTGTCGCGCATGGAGGGCCAGGTGCCTTCGCCGACGCCTATGGTCGGCACGTCGCTGGATTCGATCAGCGTGACGGACAGCTCGCGGTGCGTGGCCGCCAGCAGGCCCGCCACCAGCCAGCCCGCCGAGCCACCGCCCAGCACCACCACGTCACGCACCCGCTCGTTCACGAAGCCATCCCCCCAAGAAAAAAGGCCGCTCTCGCGGCCACGCCATGCGGCGAACAAGGACGGCGCCCGGAGCGCAGGCGCCGCCAAACCAGACTGTGCCCGACAAGGCGGGTGTTGGGAGTCCCTACTTACCTTGACGCCTTGCCGGGTGGGCCTGGCTAGGGCCCGGGGGTCAGAACTTGTAGCGCGCGCCGATCATGAATCGACGGCCCAACTGGGTCACAGCACCGAGCTGGTTCTCGTTGCGCAGATGGGTGCGGGTGTACTCGTCCGTCAGGTTGATGGCTTCGAACTGCACGCGCAGGTTCTTGGTCCAGTTGTAGCCGACGCTGAGGTCGAACTGGCCGTAGGGCTCGACGTACAGCGGCTGGGCGCCGTCGGTGCCGCCGAAGTTGGCCACCAGGAACTTGCCGCGCCAGTTGTAGGCCAGGCGGGCGCTGAAGTCAGCGTTCTCGTAGAAGCCCACCAGGTTGCCCGAGTCGCCCATGCCGACCAGCACATCGGTCTGCGCGCCGACCTTGTTGTTGTCGTAGTCGCGATCGGACTTGACCTTGGTGAAGTTGGCCGAGACGCCGAAGCCGGTGTTGCCGAAGATGTGCTGGGCGTTCAATTCGATGCCGTTGATGCGGCTCTTGCGCTCGTTGTTCTCGAAGGTGCCGAGCTTGAATACCAGCAGCGGATCGCCCGGCTGGCCGGTGATGGTGCGGCCGGCCACGTCCACGCCCGGCGCGTTGGCCAGGTTGGTGAAGATGTACTGGCGGATGCAGCCCGAGTCGTTCGGCGCGCAACCGCCGGTCTGCACGGCCTGGCGGTAGTAGGCGCCGCCGACTGGCGTGGTCAGGCCAGGAACGGTCTGGTTGGTGATGACGGCGGCGTTGTAGTCCTTGACCTTTTTCAGGAAGTAACTCAGCGCCACGTAGCTGCTCTTGGCGTAGTAATGCTCGGCGGAGAAGTCGAAGTTGTTCGACTGCAGCGGCTTCAGATCGGGGTTGCCGACCGAGCCCGTGCCGCCGTCGATGCGCGCCAGACCGTTCAGCGTGCGGCCGCCCTGGATGGCGTTCCAGCCCGGACGTCCGATGGTCTTGCCGTAGCTCAGGCGGATCTTGGTGTCGTTGGTCAGGTCGGCGCTCCAGTCGATGGAGGGCAGGGCGTAGCCGTACTTGCCGGTGCGCGCCGAGTTGGTCGTGCCGTTGAAGATCACCGGCAGCTCGTTGTCGCCGGCCCAGCGCACGGCCACGGGGACGGACTCGACGGCCGGCGACTTGACCTTGGTGCGCTCGTAGCGCAGGCCGGCGGACAGATCCATGGGCACGCCCCAGTCCCAGCTCAGGTTGTACTGGCCAAAGACGGCCTCCGACTTCTCGGTCGTGCGCAGGTCGTCGGTGAAGTCAAAGGATGCCTTCAGCAGCGTGTCCGAGCCCAGTGCCTGGATGGCGGCAGCGCGCAGCTTCTCGAAATTGAAGGTGAAGAACTGGTTGTACAGGCGCGGATCGTTCGAGCCAGGCACCCGGTCGAAGTACTTGCTGATCGATTCGGCCTTCCAGATGTCGTCCGGCAGCGCGGCGGGGCCGCCGGCGGCGTTGGCGCCCCAGCTGTCGCGCTGCACGTTGGCGAAGGCCGAGCGGTTCTTGACCTCGGTGAGCGCCAGGCCGAAGTCCAGGCTGCTTTCGCCGTCGATCTTCCACTTGCCGCTGGTCTGCAGCTGCTGGACCTCGTTCTTCTGGTAGCTGTTGCTGAACACCGAGCCCTGCAGCTGCATCAGCGACGGATCAAGGGCGCCGCCCTTGATGTTCAGCACCGGGAACTTCTTGCTGAAGTCGACGTAGGTGTCGCCGCGGTTCAGCATGGCCGTGCCGAGCACGACACTGGTGCCCAGCGGATCATCGGCGCCCGAGGTGGCGGAGGACTTGTGGAAGTCCAGGTCGAAGCTCAGCGCGTTGCTGGCCTTCCACTTCAGGTTCAGGCCGACCTGCTGGTTCTTGATCTTGGTCTGGATGCGCGAGCCGCCCATGGCGACGTCGGAGTTCGTCATGGTCTCGCCGTAGATGATGGGCGAGGACGGCGAGCCGGTCTGGTACTCACCGAATTGACCGTTGTAATTGAACCAAGCCGAGATGTCGTTGCGGCGCTGGCGGAACTTCTGCTCCGACATCACGTAGTCCAGCGTTGCGACAACGTCCTTGATCGGCTTGACCTGCACGACCAGCTGGCCGTTCAGGCGCTCGCGGTGCACGCCGGTGAACGAGTAGTTCAGATTCTGCGGCACGCTGTAGATCGAGTTCGGGCCAGGTCGGTTCTTGATGGCACCCCAAGAGGCCGGAGGCAAGCCGCCCCATTGGGCGTTGCCGCCGCCCCAGTCGTTGTCGACCTTGCCGTCGAAGCTTTTCCAGCCGCTGGTCACCGCGGCCTGCGCATAGCCGGAGTCGCGCACCTGGTAGGTGCCCATCAGCGCAATGCCGAAGGTGCCGTCGGCCGAGGTCGTGCTGTAGATGCCGCTGAGCTCCGGCGTGGCACGCTTGCCCTGCTCCTCGCTGGGCACATTGCCTGCACTCTCGTCGTTGACCAACTTCACGCCGATCTGCGCAACGGTCTCCTTGATGTCGAACGGGCGCTGCGTGCGCACGTTGACGGTGGCGCCCATGCCGCCGGTCGGGCTGCTGGCCCGGCTGGTCTTGTAGACCTCCAGCGCGGCGATGCCGTCGGAGGCGAGGTTGGAGAAGTCGAAGGAGCGCGACGCCGGCGCACCGCCGTCAAAGCTGGAGCCCGGCATCTGGCGGCCGTTGAGCAGCACCAGGTTCTGGTCTGGGCCCATGCCGCGCACCGTGATGCGCGTGCCCTCGCCGTTGTTGCGCTCGATGGAGACGCCGCTGATGCGGCTCAGCGACTCTGCCAGGTTGGTGTCGGGGAACTTGCCGATGTCCTCGGCCACGATGCCATCGACCAGGCCGGACGACGAGCGCTTCAGGTTGACCGAGGTTTCGAGGGACCGGCGGATGCCCGTGACGACGACGGTTTCCAACTGCTGTGTGCCGGCCTGGGCGGTGGCGCTAGGGGCTGCGGCGGCCCCTTGGGCCTGGGCGGTGGCGCCGGCGAACAGCAGGCCGCTGGCGGCGGCCAGCGCGGTGAGGTGAAGGGAAGGGCGAGGGGATCTCATTCGCTAGTCTCCAGGGTTGTGGTGTTGTGGCGGTCCCCGCAAGGACTGAAAGCGCTTTCAGAATACGTCATAGGAAGCGCTTGCAACCTAGGCAACACCCTTGGTTTGCAGCATCCTGGCAACGCCCGGCGGCATGCGTGCCGGCAGGCACTGCGCCCGGTTGCCAAGCGGCCTGACGGCGGCGCAAAGCCGCTCGAGACTGGCAGCGCAGGGGATGGCTAGCGATTCCAAGGGCAACGATCGTGGGCGCGTTGAAAGCGCTTTCAGTGCATGATGCAGCCCGACCGCCGGCTCGACCATGCGGTTTACCCTAGTGTCGGCGCCGCGCCCGAGGCGCGGCCCGCGTTCAGCGCCTCACGCGCCGCGTGCTTTCGCGAACCACCAGCTCCGGCCCCGGCAGCTGGGCTTTTGGCTGGCCGCCGCGCAGCATCTCCAGCATGGCGGTCGCGGCCTCGACGCCGATCTCGTAGACCGACTGGCGCACCGTCGTCAGTGGCGGCATCGCATAGCGCGCCATGATGAGGTCGTCGAAGCCCACCAGCGACACGTCGTCCGGCACACGCAGATTGCGCCGATTCAGGCCCAGGCAGGCGCCGATGGCCATCTGGTCGTTGGAGGCGAACAGCGCCGTGAAATGCGCGTCGCGCTCCAGCAGCCGGCTGACCGACAGCATGCCGCCCGCCTCCGTGTAGTCGCTCTGCACGATCAGGTTGGGATCGGCGGCAATGCCGGCCGCGGCCAGCGCGTCGAAGTAACCGTTCTGGCGCTCGACCGCATCGTCGTGCATGAGGTCGCCGGCGATGAAGGCGATCTGACGGTGGCCCTGGTCGATCAAGTGCTGGGTTGCCAGCCGGGCGCCCTCGCGGTTGTCGAAGCCGAAGCTGAACAGCTGCGGCCCGGTCAGCTGCCGGCCCACGACGACGACCGGCAGGCTTTCCGATACCCGGGTCAGCTCCGCATCCGGCAGCCGGCCCGCCAGCACGATGACGCCATCGACTCGCCGCGACAGCAACGTGTCGATGGCCTTGCGCTCGTCGTCCTCGTGCCAGTTGCCGGACACGAACAGCGGTACATAGCCGGCCCGCTCCAGCTCGCGCTCGATGCCCAGCAGTGCCTCGCCATAGAAGGGGCTGGAGATGACCTGGGTGACGACGCCGATGGACAGCGTCTTGCCGCCCGCCAGGCCGCGGGCCACCGGATTGGGGCGAAAGCCCAGCTCACGGATGGCGGCCTGCACGGCATCCTTCTTGGCCTGGCTGACCGCCGCCGTGCCGTTGAGGATGCGCGACACGGTGCTGGGCGACACGCCGGCCAGCTCGGCCACCTGCTCCAGCGTGACGACACCTTCCGGGCGGCTGGCGGGGGCCTTCTTGGCGAGGGGCTTGGGCGTATTCATGGCGTCGATGCGTGGAGGCGCGAGTGTAGGTGCGGCGAGCGCGCCGCCGCCGCGCAGCTGAAAGCGCTCTCAGGCGAAGCCGTCGCCGTCGAAATCCACCTCGTCCTCGTCGCGCACCAGCGTGGGGGCAAGGCCCCGCGGCTTCATGGCCTCCAGCTGCTCGCGCAGCTTGGTCACCTGATCCAGCCAGTAGTTGGGCGTGCCGAACCAGGGGAAGGCCAGCGGGAAGGCCGGGTCGCCCCAGCGCCGCGCCAGCCAGGCGCTGTGGTGGATCATGCGCAGCGTGCGCAGCGGCTCGATGAGGCGCAGCTCGCGGTCGTCGAACTCGGCGATCTGCTCATAGCCATCCAGCACCGCGTTGAGCAGCTGGCGCGCCGCATCCGCCTCGCCGGGCAGCAGCATCCACAGGTCCTGCACCACCGGCCCCATCACGGCGTCGTCCAGGTCCACGAAATGCGGGCCGCGGTCCGGCGTCCACAGGATGTTGCCCGGATGGCAGTCGCCGTGCAGCCGGGTCAGCTGCAGGTCGGGCAGGCTGTCGAAGGCGGTCTGGATAGCTTCGATGCAGCGCTGCGCCGCGTCGTCCCACGCGGGCATGATCTCCGCCGGCAAGGCCGCATTGGCCATCAGCCAGTCGCGCGCCGCCTGGGCCGGCGCCGCGCTGGCCCACGACAGGCGGGCGGCGAAGGGCTGTTGCCGTCCGACGCCGTGCAGCCTGGCCAGCAGACGGCCTATCCAGCGCAGCACTGCGGGGTCCTCCAGCTCCGGGCTGCGCCCGCCCTGGCGTGGCGTGACAGCCAGGCGTTGCCCCTGGAAGTGGAAGAGGGTCGAGCCGCCTTCCAGTGTCCAGGGCGCGGCGACCGGGACTTCGGCTGCCGCCAGTTCGGCGGCGAAGGCATGCTCCTCCAGGATCTGCGCGTCGCTCCAGCGCGCCGGCCGGTAGAACTTCGCCACCGCCACGCGGCCGTCCTCCAGGTGCACCTGCAGCACGCGGTTCTCGAAGGAGTTGAGCTGCAGCATCCGCCCGTCGGCGCGCAGGCCGGCGGCGTCCAGGGCATCGAGCATGAACTCCGGCGTCAGGTCGCCGAAGCTGAGGTCAGGGGTTGTGTGGTGCATCCGGCGAGTGTCGCCGTTCAGCCCTGACTGCGCCGGGGGCGCTGGTTGGCGTAGCGGGGTGCGTCCACCACCACGCCGACGATGTCGTCCATCGAGGCCTCGTCGTCGATGTCGTCCAGCACGGGCAGCTGGCGGGTGTCATACCGCCCGGCGTCCAGGCCGCGCGGCGCGCCGCGGCGCTGCGGGCCGACCAGCGGCGCGCGCGGGCTGCGCGGCAGCTCGCCAAAGGCGTCGGCGCCGCCACTGAAGGCGTCGGCGTCCTGCCACAGCGGCAGCGGCTGCGAAAACTGGAGCCAGTCGCTGCCGAACTCATCGTCGCCCGTGGCGCCCGTGCCGCCCGCCATGGCGCCGCGGCGGCGCGGCAGGTGCGCGCTGCCTGCAGGGGCCGGCAACGGGCCGCGCGTGTGGCTGCCCTGCGGCACCAGCAACTGCAGCTCGGCGATGCTGGGCAGTTGATCCGGTGCGCAACGCAGGTAGCGCACCCGGCAGGCCGACAGCACCGCATGCTTGATCTGCAGGCTGCGCGCCGTCACGCCACGCTCGCCGTCCAGGTCGATGGCGGCCAGCACGCGGCCGTTTGGGCTGCAGATCGCAAACGTCACGTGGGAGGCCCCCAGCAGATCGAACCAATAGCGCACCTCCTTGGCCTCGGTCGGCTGGCAGAAGCGCACCAGCGGCAGTTTGGACAGCACCACATGGTGGGGCAGGGCCTCGCGCAGCAGCCGGAACACGCGCCGTTCATCGGCCGTGAACACCGGTCTGGAGGTGAGCGACCACTCGGCCGGCAGACCCTTGTTGGCATAGGCCGGGCGACGCAGCGCCCACACGAGGCTGATAGCCAGGCCCAGCACACAGGCAGCCAGCGCAGCAATCCAGTAGGTGGCGTAGGGCAGGTCCATCGCGGGGTTCGGCGGATTCGCCGACCTAACGCGGCGTCTAGGGATTCAATGTAGCGTAACCAAGGTACATGACATCCCTCGCTATTCCGGATTCCCCCGGCATGAGGGGGCGGGCGTCGGCGACCGGTCTCACTCCTTGGCAGCGCGTCCAGCGGTGTCAAAGTGCGACTTGACCTCCGCGACGGTGTCGGCCAGTTCGTCCAGTACCCGGGCCTGGCGCTTGAACTGAAAGTCCAGCTCCGCCAGGTGCCGCTCCAGCACCTGTTCCACCTGCGAGCCCACCGTGTCGGGCGGCAGCCGCAGCCAGGCCTCGGATTCGCTGCCGTCGCGCTCCACCGTGGCGCCGGCCGCGCTGGCGATGCGCAGCATGGGGCGATTCTCGGTGAGGGCGTGGATGAACATGGTGTCGATGCCACGGTTACGGGCATGCAGCGCGGCCGCATCAAACAGCCGCCGGCCCAGGCCCCGCCCGCGAGCGTGCTCCAGCACCGACACGCCGAACTCGGCCATCGTGCGCCCGCTGCCGCCGGGCAGCGGCTGGCCGTAGGCGAGATGGGCCAACGCCACCAACTGCAGCCGCCGGTTGAAGATGCCCAACACCTCGTCGCGGTTGAAGTCGATGCCTTGGGCGTAGCTGCGGATCTGCTCGTCCGAGGCCGCGTAGCCGAAGCGCAGATAGCGATCGCGTGGCGTCAGCGACAGCAGGTGGTCGATGATGCGGCGCCGGTGCCGGCGTGCCAGCGCGCGGATCGGCACCCAGGTGGAAATCCGATCCAGCGCGGCTCGCGCGCTCGCCAACGGGCCGGGCTCGGCGGCGGCGGGTGGCTGCGGGTCGGGGCCGAAAGCAGCCAGCTCGGCGCTCCAGTCCGTCGCTGGGTCGATGGGCGCGGCGGGGGGAGGCGGTTTCGCGGGCATGGCGCGGCAGCTTGGCCCAACATGGGCTCGGGGGTGGCGACGAAGCGTACCGCGTCCGCTCCCTTCCGGCCATCGCTGGCAGCTGTTACACTCGAGGGCTTTTCCGTCAAAGGGCTGCGGAAAAGAGTCGTGCTGAGAGGCTGCAATCAGAAGCAGCACCGAGGCCGGCAAAGCTCAGCCTGCATCGTCGGCATCCTTGCGGCTGTCGACATTATTGAGAAGCAACTCATGAAGACCTTCAGCGCCAAGCCGGCCGAAGTGACGCACGAGTGGTTTGTGATTGACGCCACCGACAAGGTGCTCGGACGTGTTGCCAGCGAAGTGGCACTCCGTTTGCGCGGCAAGCACAAGGCCATTTACACGCCTCACGTCGACACGGGTGATTTCATCGTCGTCGTCAATGCCGACAAGCTCCGCGTGACCGGCAACAAGGCCACCGACAAGGTGTACTACCGTCACAGCGGCTACCCCGGCGGCATCTACGCCACCAAGTTCAAGGACATGCAAGCCAAGCACCCCGGCCGCGCGCTGGAGAAGGCTGTCAAGGGCATGTTGCCCAAGGGCCCGCTGGGTTATGCCATGGTCAAGAAGCTGAAGGTCTACGCAGGCCCCACGCACCCGCACACCGCCCAGCAGCCCAAGGCGCTCGAGATCTAAGGAACGGCCATGATCGGAAACTGGAATTACGGTACTGGCCGCCGCAAGTCGTCGGTCGCCCGCGTCTTCATCAAGAAGGGCACGGGCCAGATCATCGTCAACGGCAAGCCCGTCGAGAACTACTTCGGTCGCCAGACCTCCATCATGATCGCCAAGCAGCCGCTGCTGCTGACGAACAATGCCGAGGCGTTCGACATCAAGGTGAACGTCCACGGTGGTGGTGAATCTGGCCAGGCGGGCGCTGTTCGTCTGGGCATTACCCGTGCGCTGATCGACTACGACGCAGCCCTGAAGCCCGAACTGAGCCGCGCCGGCTTCGTCACGCGCGACGCGCGTGAAGTCGAGCGCAAGAAGGTCGGTCTGCACGGCGCCCGTCGTCGCAAGCAGTTCAGCAAGCGTTAATCGCTGCTCGACTCCGCAAAGGCCGCGTCATCGCGGCCTTTTGTTTTTCCGCCGACAATCGCGATATTCGTATCCAGACTGATTCACAGGAGCCCGCCATGAGCGCCGTGCTTGATACCCCTCCCACTGACATCCCCGCGCCCCTGGTCTTCACCGACAGCGCCGCCGACAAGGTGCGCGACCTGGTCGCCGAGGAGGGAAACCCCGACCTGAAGCTGCGCGTGTTCGTGCAGGGCGGCGGCTGCTCCGGCTTCCAGTACGGCTTCACCTTCGACGAAGTCGTCAACGACGATGACACGCAGATGCAGAAGAACGGCGTGACGCTGCTGATCGACTCGATGAGCCTGCAATACCTGATGGGCGCCGAGATCGACTACAAGGAAGACCTGCAGGGCGCGCAGTTTGTCATCAAGAACCCCAATGCCACGACCACCTGCGGCTGCGGGTCGAGTTTCTCGGTCTGATCAGGCTGGGTAGAGACAGCCCAACAGCCGCAAGCCAGCGGCGCCCGTGACGGCCGGCAGATTGCCCGGCCGTTTTTCCTTGAAGCATTGCGCCAGCCAAGCGAAGGCGGTGGCCTCGACCTGATCGACGGGCAGCCCGTGGTCGGCGCTGGACTGCAGCACGACGCCGGGCAGCAGATCGGCCAGTCGTCGCATCAGCGTGCCGTTGCGTGCGCCGCCGCCGCAGGCGATCAGCCGTCTAGCGCCCGGCATCTGTGCACGCAGCGCGTCGGCAATGCTGCGTGCTGTCAGCTCCAGCAGCGTGGCCTGCACATCCTCGGGCTGCAGGCCCGGTGTCAGCCGCGCCTGCAGCCAGCCAAGGTGGAAGAGATCGCGACCGGTGCTCTTGGGCGGCGGCGCGGCAAAGAAGGGCTCGGCCAGCAGTGTCGCCAGCAGCGCCGGCGAGACACGCCCGCTCGCCGCCCAGGCGCCGTCGGCGTCGAAGGCCCGGCCCTGGTGCCGGGCGATCCAGCCGTCCATCAGGCAGTTGGCCGGCCCGGTATCGAAGCCTCCGGTGCGGCCGTCTGCGAACAGCAGGCTGAGGTTGGCGATGCCACCCAGGTTTAGCACTGCGATGTCGCCGTCGCTGCTGCCGAAGCAGGCGCGGTGAAAAGCGGGCACCAGTGGCGCGCCCTGGCCGCCGGCCGCGATGTCGCGGCTGCGCAGGTCGCAGACCACATCGATGCCCGTCTGCTCGGCGAGCAGGGCGCCATTGAGCAACTGCACGGTGTAGCCATCGAAGCCCTGTGGGCGGTGGCGCACGGTCTGGCCATGGGCGCCCAGCGCGGCAATCTGCTCGCGCGTGCGCCCCGTGGCTTCCAGCAGTTGCGCGACCACGTCGGCATAGCTGCGGGCGACGCCGTTGGCGGCCAGCGCCGCGCGATGCAACTCATCGGGGCCGGGCGTGTTCAGCGCCAGCAGTTCATCGCGAAGCGCGGCGGAAAAGGGGGCGTGCACATGGCCCAGCACGGCCCGGCCGTCGTACAGCACGGCGTCGACGCCGTCCAGCGACGTGCCCGACATCAGCCCAATGTACAGGGCCGGCCCCTTACTCGGCGGCAGAGACGCCATCCACCGTTTCCGCCACTGCCAGCTGGGTCTTCATGCTGGCGACGGTCTGCAGGAACTGCACCTTGGCATGGTTGGGCAGCGTCACCGCCTCGGAAGCGCGGGCGATGACGCGCGGATCCACATGCCGGCCGCCGACGCGGAACTCGAAATGCAGGTGCGGGCCGGTGGCCCAGCCGGTCGCGCCGACTGCGCCGATGCGCTGCCCCTGCTCGATGCGCTGGCCCTTCTTCACGTCGATCTTGCTCAGGTGGGCGTAGACCGTGCTGCGGTCGCCGCTGTGGCGCACCTGCACGACGTTGCCAAAGCCGTTTTGCCAGCCGGCCACCTCGACGACGCCATCGCCCACCGAGCGCACCGGCGTGCCGGTCGGGGCGCCGTAGTCGACGCCATTGTGCTGGCGCCAGGTTTTGAGGATGGGGTGGAGGCGCATCGCGAAGCCGCTGGTGATGCGCGAGAACTCCATCGGGCTGGCCAGGAACGCGCGGCGCTTGCTCTGGCCGTCGAAGCCGTAGAAGCTGCCCTTGCCGGTGCTGCTGTCCTTGAACCACACGGCGCTGTAGGTGCGGCCGTTGTTGGTGAACTCGG
>JBKBOJ010000026.1:0-39852 GCA_046294815.1 Roseateles sp.
CGCGGCCTGCACCTCGGCGGCCAGCCGGGTGTGCCAGGCCGCGCCGCTCTCGCCGGCCGCGCGCTTGACGCGCAGCTGCACGGTCGCCAGGCCGGCGTCGAACAGCGTGGCCGCATGGGCGCCGCTGTCGGTGATGGCATAGACGCCCTGCACCGCGGGCGGCCCGGCGCGGCGCGCGGGCCAGGCGCTGGGCGGGCTGTCGAACAGCGCGGGCAGCAGCGCGGCGTCGGTGATGAAGCCGGCCGCGGGCCGCACCGGGCCCGGGCCGGCGCCGGCAAAGGCGGCCACGCCCAGGCCCGAGGTGGTCAGCATCTTGGCCAGCACGGCCGCATCGGCCGCCACGAAGCCGCGCGCCAGCGCCGCCGCCAGCGCGGTGGCAAAGCAGCAGCCCGTGCCGTGGTGGTTGCGCGCGTCGCGCCGTGGCAGCGCCAGCCAGCCGCTGGCCTGGGGGCTGGCCAGCCAGTCCAGCGCCAGCGCATCGGCGGCGTCGCCGCCGGTGATGCACACGCTGGCCACGCCCAAGCGCGCGGCCTGCTGCTGCGCGCAGCCTTCGCCCACCAGCCGTGCCGCCTCGGCGCGGTTGGGCGTGACCACGCTGGCGCGCGGCAGCAGCTCATCGCGGTAGGCCTGCAGCAAGGCCTCGTCGGCCAGGCTGGCGCCGCTGGACGCGCGCAGCACGGGGTCGACCACCAGCGCCACGGGCCCGCGCTCGCGCAGCCGGTCCACCCAGCGCGTGACGACGCGCAGCTGCTCGACACCGCCCAGCAGGCCGGTCTTGATCGCGGCCGGCGGCAGGTCTTGCGCGAGTGCGGCGAGCTGGGCGTCGAGCTGCTGAGCTGGCACCGGGAACACGGCCTGCACGGCGACGCTGTTCTGCGCCGTGAGCGCGGCAGCCACGGGGCACAGGTGCACGTCCATCGCGTCGGCGGCGCGCTGGTCAGCCGACAGGCCGGCGCCGCCGCCACTGTCCAGTCCGGCGATGCTCCAGATGACGGGCCGGCTCATGGGATCAGGAAGGGACGGCCGTCCACCGGCGTGCTGGCCACGGCCATGTCCTGCGGCGCCATCACCCCGGCCTCGAAACCCAGCCGCCCTGCCGCGATGGCCTGGCCGAAAGCGGCGGCCATGCGCACCGGGTCGCCGGCCTGCGCGACGGCGGAGTTCAGCAGCACGCCGTCCATGCCCAGCTCCATGGCCTGGGCGGCATGCGAGGGCGCGCCGATGCCGGCGTCGACGATCAGCGGCACGCCGGGCAGGCGCTCGCGCAGCGTGCGCAAGGCAAAGGGGTTCAGCAGCCCCTGGCCCGAGCCTATCGGCGCGCCCCAGGGCATCAGCAGCTCGCAGCCCGCATCCAGCAGGCGGCGGCAGGTCACGAGGTCGTCGGTGCAGTAGGGGAAGACCTGGAAACCGTCCTTCACCAGGGCCTCGGCGGCAGCGACCAACTCCCAGGGATCGGGCTGCAGCGTGTAGTCATCGCCCACCACCTCCAGCTTGATCCACGACGTGCCGTAGAGCTCGCGCGCCATGTGGGCCAGCGTGACGGCCTCGCGCGCGGTGCGGCAGCCGGCAGTGTTGGGCAGCAACTGGCCGCCGGTCTCGCGCAAGCTGTCTTGGATGGCGGCGACAAAGCCGTTGTCGCCGGCCGCGGCGAGCGTGCGCTTGAGGCCCACGGTCAGTACCTGGGCGCCGCTGGCGACGATGGCCTGGCGCAGCACGGCGGGCGAGGGATAGCCGGCTGTGCCGAGCAAAAAGCGGCTCGTCAGCGGGCGACCGTAGAGGGTCCAGGTCATGCCTAGCCTCCGGTGATGGGTTGGATGAGCGTCAGCTCGTCGCCGGGCTGGATCAGCGTGGCCTCACGTTGCCCGCGCGGCACGAACACGCCGTTGAGCGCCGTGGCGACGGACTCGGGCGCCCGGCCTTGCTCGGCCAGCAGCGCGGCCACGCTGAGGCCCTCGCGCCAGGGGTGGGCCTGGTGGTTCACGGTGAACTCAGACATGGCCAAGCACCTTCTCGGCCAGCGCCGGTGCCAGCAGCCAGCCGTGGCGGAACAAACCGTTGATGCGCAACAGGCCGGGCTGGTGGGCGATGTGCGGCTGGTGGTCCGGCAGCGCCGGCCGCAAGTTGGTTTCCAGGTGCACGATGCGCGCCTCGGCCAGCCCCGGTAGCACGCTTTGGGCCGCCGCCATCAGCTCCACGGCGCTGCGCAGGCTGATGGGCGAGCGGTCCTCGCTCTCCACCTCGGACGCGCCCACCACGATGATGTCGCCCGGCCGCGGCACGAGGTAGACGCGGTGGCGCGGATGCAGCAGCCGCACCGGGCGGTGCAGCGGCACGCCGGGCGCATGCAACCACAGGATCTCTCCGCGCACGCCGCGCAGCGTGGGCAAATCGGGCCGGGCGCCCAGGCCGCGGGTGTCGATGACGAGGTCGGCGTCCAGCCGGCTGCCGTCGTCCAGGGCCACGCGGTGAGGCTGCACGGTCGTCGCCGCGCGGCCCCAGCGCCAGCTGACATCGGGCGCCTGCTCGGCCAGCGCCGCCAACAGCTCGCGCGGCAAGACCTGGCCCTCGCCGGGCAACCACCAGCCGCGCAGGTCGGGCGCCAGCGCCGGCTCCAGCATCTGCAAGGCGACGCGGTTCAGCGGCTCGGGGCCGCCGCCAAGTCGGGCCAGCACGCGCTGCGCCGCACCACCGTCGGCGCCGTGAGCCAGCAGCAGAGCGCCCTCGACCTTGACCAACTCGGGCCGGCCCAGCGCGGCTGCGATCTGCGGCCACAGCGCCAACGAGCGCCAGCCCAGCTCGGCCACCTCCGCGCCGGCCTGCTCGCGCTCGGCCAGCGGGCTCAGCATGCCGGCGGCGGTGAAGCCGGCCGCGCGCGGCTGCGTCGGCCCCTCGGAAGGGTCCGCGACGACGACGCGGTGACCGGCGCGCGCCAGCTGCCAGGCCAGCAAGCGGCCCATGACGCCGGCGCCTGCAATGGCGATGTCCATGCTCAGGCCTTGGCGATGGGGATGTAGACCTCGCCGCCCGCGGCGCGGAACTCGGCCGACTTCTGCGCCATGCCTTCGGCCACCACGTCAGCGGCATCCAGCCCCTGGGCCGCGGCGTAGTCGCGCACGTCCTGCGTGATCTTCATGGAGCAGAATTTCGGGCCGCACATCGAGCAGAAGTGGGCCTGCTTGGCGGCGGCCTTGGGCAGGGTCTCGTCGTGGTAGCTGCGCGCGGTGTCGGGGTCCAGACCCAGGTTGAACTGGTCCTCCCAGCGGAACTCGAAGCGGGCCTTGCTCATCGCGTCGTCGCGCGCACGGGCACTGGGGTGCCCCTTGGCCACGTCGGCCGCATGGGCGGCGATCTTGTAGGCGATCAGGCCCTGCTTGACGTCGTCGCGGTCGGGCAGGCCCAGGTGCTCCTTGGGCGTCACGTAGCACAGCATGGCCGTGCCCATCCAGCCGATCATGGCTGCACCGATGGCCGAGGCGATGTGGTCGTAGCCGGGCGCGATGTCGATGGTCAGCGGCCCGAGCGTGTAGAACGGCGCCTCGTGGCAATGCTTCAACTGCTCGGCCATGTTGGCAGCGATCAGGTGCATGGGCACATGGCCGGGGCCTTCGATCATGGTCTGCACATCGTGCTGCCAGGCGACTTTGGTCAGCTCGCCCAGGGTGCGCAGTTCGGCGAATTGGGCCTCGTCGTTGGCGTCGGCCAGGCTGCCGGGGCGCAAACCGTCGCCGAGCGAGAAGGTCACATCGAACGCCTTCATGATCTCGCAGATCTCTTCGAAGTGCGTGTAGAGGAAGTTCTCGCGGTGGTGGGCGATGCACCACTTGGCCAGGATGGAGCCGCCGCGCGACACGATGCCGGTGCGCCGCTTGGCCGTCAGCGGCACGAACGGCAGCCGCAGGCCGGCGTGGATGGTGAAGTAGTCCACCCCCTGCTCGGCCTGCTCGATCAGGGTGTCACGGAAGATGGCCCAGCTCAGGTCCTCAGCAACGCCGCCGACCTTCTCGAGCGCCTGGTAGATGGGCACGGTGCCGATGGGCACGGGCGAGTTGCGAACGATCCAGTCGCGCGTCGTGTGGATGTGGCTGCCCGTGGAGAGGTCCATCACCGTGTCCGCACCCCAGCGGATGCTCCAGACCAGCTTCTCCACCTCCTCCTCGATGCTGGACGTGACGGCCGAGTTGCCGATGTTGGCGTTGACCTTGACGAGGAAGTTGCGGCCGATGATGGTCGGCTCCAGTTCGGTGTGGTTGATGTTGGCCGGAATGACCGCGCGGCCCCGCGCCACCTCCTGACGCACGAATTCGGGCGTGATGACGGGCGGGATGCTCGCGCCCAGCGCGTCGCCCTTCAGGCGCTGCTCGCGCTCGGCGTCGGCCAGGTGCTCGCGCATCCACTCGCGCCGGCCGTTCTCGCGCAGCGCAACGAACTCCATCTCCGGCGTGACGATGCCGCGGCGCGCGTAGTGCATCTGCGTGACGTTGGCGCCGGCCTGCGCACGGCGCGGCTGGCGCTGCAGCGCGGCCGCCTCGGCGCGCAGCTGGCGCAGGCGCTCGCTGTCGTCCTTGCCGCCATCATCGAGCGCCACACGTTCACGGCCCACATAGGCCTCGGTGTCGGCCCGGTCGCCGATCCAGCTCGAACGAATGGGCGGCAGGCCACGGCGCACATCGATGGGCGCGGCGGGGTCGGTGTAGGGCCCGGAAGTGTCGTGCACCACCACCCGTTCGCCGTTGCTCAGCGCGATCTCGCGCATGGGCACGGCGACATCGGGCCGGCTGCCGCTCACGTAGATCTTGCGGGAGGCCGGGAACGGCTCGCGGGTCAGCGACAGGCGCTCGGCGAGCGAGGGGGTTTCAGCGGGGGTATTCACGGCGGTCTCCTGGAGCCAAAGTTGGGTTTGCTCCGTGGCCGCCTGTGGTCACAGGACGAGGAAGGACCTCGCCTGCACGCCCCTGGGCATGCGCTCTCCTTACGCCGGTACTAACCGGTTCAAGTTCACGGGTTCAGCCTGCGTTGGCTGTCTCAGCGTTTGGGCCTGGCTTGCGCCACGCCCGAGCACCCCGGAGCGGCCGCGATTGTGCGGGCGGGCGACGCCGGCTGTCAAAGCGCCGTGCGTGGGAAGGCCACCACGTGGTCCAGCTCCAGCCGGATGCCGATGCGCTCACCAATGGCGTGGTTATGGTGCGAGGGCACCAGCGACAGCACCGTCGCGCCGCTGGGCAGGCGCAGCGTGTACAGGAACTCCGCGCCGCGGAAGGCCTTGGCGACGACCTCCGCCAGCCGCGGGCTGGCGTCGTCGTGCACCACGTCATCGGGGCGCAGCAGCACGTCCACCGCGCCGTCCGGCAGGTGCTGGCCACTGCAGCGCACCTGGCCGAGTTCCAGCGTCAGGTCCGCCCCGCCGCGGACCTCGCCGGGCAGGAAGACGCCCTGCCCCACGAAGTCCGCCACGAAGCGGTTGGCCGGCCGGTGGTAGAGCTGGTAGGGGCTGTCCCATTGCTGGATGCGGCCTTCGGACATCACGCCGATCTCGTCGGCAATGGCAAAGGCCTCGTGCTGGTCGTGCGTGACCAGCAGCGCCGTCGTATGGGACGGCGCCAGCAGCCCACGCAGCTCGGCGCCCAAGCGCTCGCGCAGCTCGACGTCCAGGTTGGCAAAGGGTTCGTCCAGCAGCAGCAGCCGCGGCTGCGGCGCCAGCGCCCGGGCCAGCGCGACGCGTTGCTGCTGACCGCCGGACAACTCGTGCGGATAGCGCGCCGCCGCGTGGCCCAGGCCCACGGTGTCCAGCATCTGCTGCACGCGGCCCGCCGCATCGGCCATGCCGCGCAGGCCGAAGCCCACGTTCTGCGCCACGGTGAGGTGGGGAAAGAGCGCATGGTCCTGGAACACCATGCCGATGCGCCGCTGCTCGGGCGGCAGTTCCCAGCCCGGCTGGCTGACGCGTTCGCCGTCCAGGCGGATCTCGCCGGCCGTCACAGGCTCGAAGCCGGCGATGGCGCGCAGCACGGTGGTCTTGCCGCAGCCGGACGGCCCCAGCAGGCAGCCGATGCGGCCGCGCGCAAGCGTCAGGGACAACTGCTGGACGACGGTGCGCTCGCCGTAGGCGATGGCGATGTGGTCGAGGGTGAGCCAGGGAGGCGGCGTGTCGGGGGCGGTGGTCGTCATGTCGGGCGGGTCGCGGTCATGATAATTGCTCGCAATGCAATCCGTTCTGAGTCCCGCGGCGCGTCCGCGCCGCCGCCTGCCCTCGCTGCGCGCCTTCGCCCTGCTGGCCGCTGCACTCATCGCGGCACCGCTGCTGTCCGTGGCCGTCAGCGTCTTGTCGCCCGGCACGGCCGGCACCTGGCAGCACCTGCTGGCCACCGTGCTGCCAGACTACGTGAGCGCCACGCTATGGCTGTGCGCCGGTGTGGCGCTGGGCGTGACGGCGCTGGGCGTGGGCGCGGCCTGGCTGGTCACGCGCTACCGCTTCACCGGCAGCGCCACGTTCGAGTGGGCGCTGCTGCTGCCGCTGGCCATGCCGGCCTATGTGATGGCCTATGCCTACACCGACCTGCTGCAGTTCGTCGGCCCGGTGCAGACTTGGCTGCGCGAAACCTTCGGCTGGCGGCGCAGCGACTATTGGTTTCCCGACGTGCGCTCGCTGGGCGGCGCGGTGGCGATGTTCTCGCTGGTGCTCTACCCCTATGTCTACATGCTGGCGCGCACGGCGTTCATGGAGCGGGCCAGCGGCATGATCGAGGTGGGCCGCACGCTGGGGCTGACGCCCTTGCAAGCCTTTGTGCGCCTGTCGCTGCCGCTGGCCCGGCCGGCCATCGCGGGTGGCGTGGCGCTGGCGCTGATGGAAACGCTGGCGGACTACGGCACGGTGTCGTACTTCGCGGTGCAGACCTTCACGACGGGCATCTACCGCGCGTGGTTCTCGCTGGGCGACCGCACGGCCGCGGCGCAGCTGGCCATGGTGCTGCTGGGCTTTGTGGTGCTGGTGCTGGCGCTGGAGCGGCTGTCGCGCGGCGGCTCGCGCTTTCACGACAGCACGCTGCGCAGCCGCGGCGTGCTGCGCGTGACGCTGCGCGGGCCGCGCGCGGCACTGGCCTGGGGGGCCTGCGCGCTGCCGCTGGTCGGCGGTTTCCTGGTGCCGGCCGGCGTCATGCTGCACATGGCGCTGACCGACGGCGACGCGCAATGGGGCCCGCGCTTCATCGCATTGGCCCGCAACAGCGTGCTGGTGGCCGGCACGACGGCGCTGCTGGCCACGCTGCTGGCGCTGCTGATCGCCTATGCGGCCCGCGTGGACCGCAGCCCGGCCATGCGCTGGGCGCACCGCGTCGCGGGCCTGGGCTATGCGCTGCCGGGCTCGGTCATCGCGGTGGGCGTGCTGATCCCGGTCACGCGGCTGGATCACGCACTCGCCGCGCTGCTGCGTGGCGCGGGCGTCGACGCCGGCCTGCTGCTGACGGGCAGCATCGCGGCGCTGGTCTATGCCTGCGTGGTGCGCTATCTGACGGCGGCGCTGCAGACCATGGACGCGGGCCTGGCCCGCATCACGCCGCGCATGGAGCAGGCCGCGCGCATGCTGGGCCACACGCCGGCGCAGACGCTGTGGCGGGTGCACCTGCCGCTGCTGCGCGGCAGCGCGCTGACGGCGGCGCTGCTGGTCTTCATCGACGTGATGAAGGAGCTGCCGGCCACGCTGGTGATGCGGCCCTTCAATTTCGACACGCTGGCCACGCAGGCCTATACGCTGGCGTCCGACGAGCGGCTGGCAGAGGCCTCGACCTCGGCGCTGGCCATCGTCGCCGTGGGCCTGCTGCCCATGGTGGTGCTGTGCAGGCAGATCGTGCGCGGCAGCCCGGGGAGGGCTGCCGAGTGACTTACTTCCAGCCGGCGCGGTCGAAGACCTTCTGCGCAGTGGTGGTCGTCTTGGCCAGCTCGCCGATGGGCAGCGAGTCGGGCTTGAAGCTGCCCAGCGACTCCAGCGCGGCGTTCTTCGTGACGGCCGACTTCACGACCGGCCACTCGTTGTTGCCGTTGGCGAAATAGGCCTGAGCCTCGTCGCTGGCCAGGTATTCCAGGAACTTGACCGCCGCAGCACGGTTGGGTGCGTACTTGAGCACGCCGGCGCCCGACACGTTGACATGCGTGCCCCAGGTCTTCTGGTTGGGCCAGACGATGCCCAGTTGCTTCACGACCGCCTGATCCTCGGGCTTGGTGGAGCGCAGCAGGCGCACGAGGTAGTAGGTGTTGGAGATGGTCACGCCGCATTCGCCGGCAGCGACCGCGCGCAGCTGGTCGGTGTCGCCGCCCTTGGGCGCGCGCGCAAAGTTGGCCACCAGGCCCTTGGCCCAGGCCTCGGTCTTGGCCTCGCCGTTGTGCGCGATCAGCGCGGCACCCAGCGACAGGTTGTAGGGGTGCGAACCCGAGCGCATGCAGACCTGGCCCTTCAGCCGCGGGTCGGCCAGGTCTTCATAGGTCTGTACCCAGTCGGCGCTCACCGCCGCCTTGTTGTGCACGATGACGCGGGCCCGGGTGGAGAAGGCGAACCAGGTCGGCGTGCGCAGACCTTCCGGCACGCGGGCCTCCAGCACGGCCGACTTGACCGGCTGGAACAGGCCCAGGCTGTCGGCCACCTCCAGGCGGGCAGCATCCACGGTGATCAACACGTCCGCAGGGCTGGCCTTGCCTTCGTTGCGGATGCGCTCGACCAGCTCGTCCTCCTTGCCGTCCAGCCGGTTGATCTTGATGCCGGTTTGCTTCGTGAAGTTGGCGTACAGCGCCTCGTCGGTCTGGTAATGGCGGGCCGAGTAGACGTTCAGCACGGCATCCTGGGCGAATGCGGTCTGGCCCAGGCCCGCCAGGGCCAGCGAGATGCAAATGAGGGAACGACGCTGCATGCTGGATCTCAATGGAGTTGAAACAGCAAGCATGCTAACAAGAACGATTTGCGTTTGAGAAATTTCAGCTGAAAACCATCGTGAGCAGCAGCGCCGACTGAAGCCGAGCAAAAAAAGGCCGACCACTCGCGTGGCCGGCCGGAGTAGCGCTTGAAGCGCTCGAGGGGAGGACGTGGCTTGGCCTAGGAGCCTGTCGGGCTTTGGGTCGGGAGCGCGCCGGGCATGCCGTGCAGCGGCAGCGTGGTGCCACCGGTCGCCGCTGCGGGCTTCTTGTCGCGCACCAGGTAGCTGTAAAGCACTGGCACCACCACCAGCGTCAGCAGCGTCGACGTGATGACACCGCCGATGATGGCGCGGCCCATGGGCGCCTGGATCTCGCCGCCGTCGTTCAGCGCGATGGCCATGGGCAGCATGCCGAACACCATGGCCGCCGTCGTCATGATGATGGGGCGCATGCGGATCAGCCCCGCCTCGCGCAGCGCCTCGGCCACCGTTGCGCCGGCCTTGCGGGCGTGGTTGGCGAAGTCCACGAGAAGAATCGCGTTCTTGGTCACCAGCCCCATCAACATGACCAGGCCTATCATCGAGAAGACGTTCAGCGTCGAGCGCCACAGCAGCAGCGCCAGCATCACGCCGATCAGCGCCAGCGGCAGGCTGGCCATGATGGCGATGGGCTGAACGAAGCTGCCGAACTGGCTGGCCAGCACGATGTAGATGAAGATGGCCGCCAGCGCCATCGCCGCCAGCAGGCCGTTGAAGGCCTCGGCCTGCTGTTTGCCGGCACCGTCCACCTTGAAGCTCACACCCGGCGGCAGCTGGGTGTTCTTGATCAGCTTCTGCACGTCGGCGTTCACGTCACCGGCCGGGCGGCCCTGCACGCCGGCGAACACCGCCTCGCGGCGCTGCAGGTTCTCGCGGCGGATCACCTCGGGGTTGAACACCGGCTCGATGGTGGCCACCTGGTCCAGCGTGATGGGTGCACCTGCAGGCGAGAACGCAACCGGCAGCTTGCTCATCTGCTCGATGCGCTCGCGCTGTTCGCGCGGCAGGCGCAGCAGCACCTCGACCTGGTTGCCGTCGGGCGTGGTCCAGTAGGTCGCGACCTCGCCGTTGACGTAGGCGCGCAGGCTGGAGGCGATCTGCGCTGCGGTCAGTCCCAGCTCACGGATGGCCGAGTCCTTGAGCCGCACCGCAAAGGCCGGCAGGCCGGGCTTGACCGTCGTGTCCACATCCACCGCGCCGGGGATTTTCTTGATGCTCTCGACCAGGTCTTTGGCCGACTGCGTCAACACCTCGGGGTCGCTGCCCAGCAGCGTGATCCAGATCGGCCGGTCGAAGCCCACGCTGACCTCGATGCCGGGGATCTTGGCGATGTCGGCACGGATGGCGTCTTCGATCTCCTTCTGCGTGCGGCGGCGCTCGCTGCGCTCGGTCAGCGTGATGTTCAGCGTGGCCTGGTTGCGGCCCGTGGCCATGCCCTCGCCGGTGCTGCCGACGACGGAGGACACGGTCTTGATCTCCGGATAGGTTTTGAGGATCTCCTCGATCTGCGCGACCTTGGCGCTGCCGCGCTCGATGCTGCTGGCCACCGGCATGCGCAGGTTGACCTGCGTGAAACCGTTGTCGGTCTGCGGCACGAACTCGCTGCCCACCAGCGGCGCCAGCATCAGCGCGCCGACGAAGCTGGCGAAGGCGCCCCACATGACCAGGCCACGCGGCGTCAGCGTCGCGAAGCGCAGCCGGCGCTTGGCGGCCTTGTCGCGCCGGCCGTCGGCGCCGAACGGATGGCCCCAGGCCGGAACAGGCGGCAACAAGACGCGGTAGCGGCGGCCGGAGAAGGCCCAGTCTATGGTGCGGGCATAGCCGTCGTGCAGGCGGTCCATGGCCCAGTCGGTTGCGCGGATCAGGTGGCCGATGACGGGCCAATGCTTGATGCGCGCATTCGGCGGGTCGGCCCAGACCGAGGACAGCATCGGGTCCAGCGTGAAGCTGACGAACAGGCTGACCAGCACGGCCACCGCGACGGTGATGCCGAAGGGGTAGAAGAACTTGCCGATGATGCCGCCCATGAAGGCCACCGGCACGAACACGGCGCAGATGGCAAAGGTCGTCGCCATGACGGCCAGGCCGATCTCGTTGGTGCCATCGAAGGCCGCCGTGCGGTGGTCCTTGCCCATGCCGACGTGGCGCACGATGTTCTCGCGCACGACGATGGCATCGTCGATCAGCAGGCCGATGCACAGCGACAGCGCCATCATCGTCATGAAGTTCAGCGTGAAGCCGAAGGCATGCACGGCGATGAAGCTGGAGATCACGGCGATGGGCAGCGTCAGGCCGGTGATGATGGTCGAGCGCCAGCTGTGCAGGAACAGGAAGACGATGGCCACGGTCAGCAGCGCGCCTTCGATCAGCGTGTGGCGCAGGCCGTCGAGCGAGCCCTTCACGAAGTCGCTGGCCGCATAGATCATGCGCAGCTCGACGTCCTTGGGCAGCGTCTTGCGCAGCTCGTCCATCGCCTCCTTGACGGCCTCGCCGGTCCGCACGATGTTGGCATCCTGCTGCTTGAAGACGTTGAAGCTGATGGCTGGCTGGCCGTTGATGCGGGCGATGCTGTCCTGCTCGCGCTCGCGCTCGACCAGCGTGCCGAGGTCGTTCAGCGTCAGCGCCAGGTTGCCGCGGCGGGCCACCACCATGTGGCCGAAGGCCTTGGGATCCTTCACGCGGCCTTCGACGCGCAGGATGGCGTCGCTGGTCTGGTCGGACAGCAGACCCACCGGCTGGTCGGCATTGGCCTCGGCCAGCGCCTTGGCGATCTCGGCCGGCGTCACGCTGTAGGCGCGCAGCCGCATCGGGTCCAGGTCGATGCGCACCTCGCGGGTGCTGAGGCCGCCGACGTCCACCTTGGCCACGCCTTCCACGCGGCCCAGCCGCTTGGCGACGACGAGGTCGGCCATCATGGACAGCTCACGCGCGCCGCGCACCGGGCTCAGCAGCGCCATGACGACCACCGGCTGCGCGTTGTCGTTCTGGAAGCGCATCACCGTGGGCGGCTTGGCATCGCGCGGGAAGCCGGCCTGCGCCGCGGCGACGCGGTCGCGCAGGTCCTGCATCGCGCGGCTCATGTCGGCGTTCAGCGAGAACTCGACGCTGGCCTGCACCCGGCCCTCGAAGCTGCGCGACTGGATGCGCTCGACGCCGGCAATGGTGTTGAGCGCCTCTTCCAGCGGCTTGGCGATCTCGCGCTCCACCGCCTCGGGCGAGGCGCCGGGGTAGCGCACGTCCACCATGGCGCCGGGGAAGGAGATGTCGGGCATTTGCTCGACGCCCAGGCGCGAGTAGGCAAACAGGCCCAGCACGCACAGGGCCACCATCACCATGGTCGCGAAGACCGGGTTCTGGATGGAAACGCGGGTCATCCACATGGCGCGCCCCTCACTGTTGCCGCGGGGCCGAAGCCGCGCTGGCCACCTTGGCGGACTTGGCCGCCACCACCAGCGCCGGATCGCCCTCGCGCAGATTGTCAAAGCGCGCGGCCAGCACCTGGGCGTCAGGCTTGAGGCCCGTCAGCACCTCCACGCGGCCCTCGCGCGCGTCGCTGCGGCCGGTCGTCACGATGCGACGCGCCAGCACGCCGTTCTCGATCATCCACACCTGCTCCTGGCCGGCGTTGAGGCTGATCGCGGCCATGGGCACGGTCAGGCGCTGGGTGTCGTCGGGCAGCACCACCTTGGCCACGGCGTACTGGCCAGCGCGGTACAGCTCGTGAGGGTTGTCCAGCACCAGCGTCACGCCGATGGAGCGCGTGCCGGGCTCGGCGCTGGGTGCGATGCGGGCGATCTTGGCCTCGACCGGTTGTTCCACGCCTTCCACCCTGACCTGCACAGGCATACCCGGCTGCAGGCGGCTCACCTCGTGCGTGCCGACCAGGCCCGCCAGTTCCAGCTTGGCGAGGTCGACGATGGTCAGGATCTGCTGTTCGGCGGCCAGCTTCTCGCCGGGCAGCGCATGGCGCTTGGCGACGATGCCGTTGATGGGCGAGACCAGCGCCGCCTGGCGCAGCATCACCTGGCTGGTGTCCAGCTGCGCCTTGGCGGCCAGCCAGTTGGCGCGGGCTGCCTCGAACGCGGCGCGCGAGGTGTCCAGCGCCGTCTGGGCGATGAAGTTCTTGGCGGCCAGCCCCTCGTTGGCCTTGAAGGTGCGCTCGGCCTGGTCCATCTGCGCGCGCATGGCTTCCACGCTGGCGCCACGCTCGGCGATGCGGTGACGCAGCTCTTCCAGGTCCACCTGGCCGAGCGCCTGGCCCGCCCGTACACGGCTGCCCTCGCCCACCGCCAGGCTCAGCAGCGTGCCATTGGACTTGGCCCGCACCACCACCGTGCCCGGCGCGACCAGCGGGCCGCTGAACTCGATCTGCGCCGGCATAGGCATGAGCACCGGCTTGACGACCTCGCCGGCGACGAACTCCAGCGCCGTCTTGGGCTTGGCATCACCCGGCTTCTTGGGCTCGTCGCCCTTGCTGGCCATCACGGCCACTGTGGCCCCGCCCACCAGCAGCACGACGGCGGCAATGCCACTCCACTTGAACGACTTGCGCATCACTCCCCCAGAACATTTCTAGACCGACTTTTTCAGTCTAGAAACGCGGGGCAGGCGGCGCAGCGGGCTTGTGACGAAACGCGGATTGCGGGGGCTGAGCTGCACCCGCGCGAGGTCAGGCCGGGCGGGCGCCGGCGATGGGGTCGGTGGGCAGCATCACGTCACCACATTGCGCGCGGTGGCGCAGCGCATGGTCCATCAACACCAGCGCCAGCATGGCCTCGGCAATGGGCGTGGCACGTATGCCCACGCAGGGGTCGTGGCGGCCAAAGGTCTCCACGATGGCCGGGTTGCCGGCGCGATCGATGCTGGCCTTGGGGCTGCGGATGGAGCTGGTGGGCTTGATGGCAATGTTGGCCACGATGTCCTGGCCGGTGGAGATGCCGCCCAGCACGCCGCCTGCGTTGTTGCTGGCAAAGCCCAGCGGCGTCAGCTCGTCGCCATGCTCGCTGCCGCGCTGGCTGACGACGCCAAAGCCGGCGCCGATCTCCACGCCCTTGACGGCGTTGATGCCCATCAGCGCATAGGCGATGTCGGCATCCAGCTTGTCAAACAGCGGCTCGCCCAGGCCGACCGGCACATTGACCGCCTCCACGCGGATGCGCGCGCCGACCGAATCGCCAGACTTGCGCAGCGCATCCATGTAGGCCTCCAGCGCCGCGATCTTGCTGGCGTTCGCCGCGAAGAAGGGGTTCTGGCCCACATGCTGCCAGCCCTCGAAGGGGATCTCGATCTCGCCCAGCTGCGTCATGCAGCCGCGAAACTCGGTGCCGTAGGCTTGCTTGAGCCATTTGCGCGCGATGGCGCCGGCGCCCACCATCGGCGCGGTCAGCCGCGCCGACGAGCGCCCACCACCGCGCGGGTCGCGCACGCCGTACTTGCGCCAGTAGGTGTAGTCGGCGTGGCCGGGGCGGAAGGTGTCGAGGATGTTGCCGTAGTCCTTGCTGCGCTGGTCGGTGTTCTCGATCAGCAGGCAGATGGGCGTGCCGGTCGTGACGCCGTCATAGACGCCCGACAGGATCTTCACCGCGTCCGGCTCGTTGCGCTGCGTGACGTGGCGGCTGGTGCCCGGGCGGCGCCGGTCCAGCTCGGGCTGGATGTCCGCCTCGCAGAGCGAGAGGCCCGGTGGGCAGCCGTCGATGACGCAGCCGATGGCGGGGCCGTGGCTTTCGCCGAAATTGGTGACGCGAAAGAGTTCGCCGAAGGTGCTGCCTGACATAGGGGCTGAATTCTAGGAGCCTGTCGGGCATTGGGTCGGGCGCGCGCCGGGGCGAGGCAAAGCGCCGAATCGCCCGGCAAATCACCCCGGCCCTTCGGGTTGGGGGTCGAGCCCAGCTCCGCTTTGCGCCAAGGCTCAGCTCCCCCTGCAGGCCCAACGCGCACCCGACCGAATGCCCGACAGGCTTCTAGGTTTGCCCAAAAGCAAAAGCGGCCCGCCAAGGCCGCCTTCGCCGGATGCGAACCTCATGCCATCCGGCCTGCATGCCGGATGTCGTTCGGCAGGCGTCGAACAGCGCGCAGGCGCTGTTCTCGGTCCGGCCTCACAACTTCGGCTCGGTCTCGGCCGGGTTGTCTTCGACCGGCCAGTCGCGGATGTAGGCCTTGAGCATGCGGTTCTCGAAGTCCTGGCTGTCCACCACGGCCTTGGCCACGTCGTAGAAGGAGATCACGCCCATCAGCGTGCGGCCGTTCATGACCGGCATGTAGCGTGCGTGCCGGCCCAGCATCATGCGACGCACCTCGTCGATCTCGGTCTCGGGCGTGCAGGTCAGCGGCGCGTCGTCCATGACCGTGCGCACGATGGTCGAACCGACCGAGCCGCCGTTCTTGACCACCGCCTGGATGACCTCGCGGAAGGTCAGCATGCCCACCAGCTCGCCATGCTCCATGACGACCAGCGAGCCGATGTCGTGCTCGGCCATGACGGCCAGTGAGTTCTTCAGCGTCTCGTCGGGTGTGACGGTGAACAGGGTGCCACCTTTGACACGCAGGATATCGACGACTTTCATAGGAGGCCTCCACGAGATGGCGATGTGCAGCCAACATAGCACACAAGGCCGGCAGGACCACACCAAGACAAACACCATGGGGGCGCCGATAACGGGATCGTGCCCTTGCCGAGTCGACCGCTTGGCGCTTGAATGGGGCCATGAGTTCAGAACGTTTCACCCGCTTCGCAGACTTCTACCCCTTCTACCTGCGCGAGCACGCCGACCGCCGCAATCGGCGCCTGCACTTCATTGGCTCGACGCTGGTGCTGGTCTGCCTGTGGCAACTGCTGGCGACGCAGCGGCCGGTGTGGCTGCTCTACGGCTTGCTGTGCGGCTACGGCTTCGCCTGGGTGGGGCATTTCTTCTTCGAGAAGAACCGCCCCGCCACGTTCAAGTACCCGCTCTACAGCCTGATGGGCGACTGGGTGATGTACGCAGACATCTGGCGCGGGCGCGTCAAGCTCTAGGAACCTGTCGGGCTTGGGGCCGCTCCCGACCCAAAGCCCGACAGGCTCCTAGTTCCGCCAGGCCAGACCGATCACCGCGCTCGGGTAGCAGGGCCGCTGCACCAGCGGACTGTCCGCCGCAGGCCCCAGCAGCCGGCTCATCGCGGCCGAGCCGAAGACGAACCAGTGCTTGTCCAGCGCATGCCGGGCGCCCACGCTGAGGTAGGCGTCGCGCAGGCCGGCGCCGGGCTGGTAGGTGGGCCGCTCTGGCGTGGCGGCCGACGCGGGCACGCCGAAGTAAGCGCGCAGGTTCTGCGCGTTGCCACCGGCCAGGCCCATGCCGGCGGTCCATTCCGTGGACGCCGTGCGGTGGAGGCGCCAGCCCAGGTCCAGGCTGGCGGTCATGCCGCCACCTCGACCGAGCGCGTCCTGCGACAGCGCGGCGCCAAGGTTCCAGTCCGGCGCCAGGCTGTAGATGGCATAGATGCGGGCGCGCAGCGTGCGCTTCACGTCCGGCAGGCCGCGCGTGGTCTCGGCGTCGCCGCTGTCGCGCCCGCTGTCGACGCGCAGCGACAGGCCCAGCCGCCACTTGTCCCGCTCGATGAGCTCGGTGCTGGCGCCGGGGCCGGCACCACCGCGGCCGAAGCCCAGCAGCGCGCCCCCACCGCCGGAGGCGATGCGGATGCGGCCGAACTTGACCGCCCAGACCGGCTTGAGACTGGCGGAGAACCTGCTGGCACCGTCGTACTCCGGACGGACCGCCACCGAGGCGCCCAGCAGATAGCGCATCTCGTCGTCCTGCGCGGCGCGCGCCGGTGTGACGCAGGCTGCTGCAGCCATCAGCATGAACGTGACGCATCGCATCGCCCGAGCCTAGCAGGTCGGCGCGGTCGACGGCTACGCCCCGAGTGCGAGCTCGCGCGTCAGATTCACGAGCATGTCGTCCACCATCGCGTCCAGGTCGTAGCGCAGCCGCCAGCCCCAGTCGGCCTGGGCGGCGCTGTCGTCGATGCGCTGCGGCCAGCTCGCAGCGATGCCTTGGCGGAAATCGGGCTGGTAGTCCATCGTGAAGCCCGCGATGTGCCGGCGGATGCTGGCCGCGATCTGCTCGGGGGTGAAGCTGACGCCAGCCAGGTTATAGCTGCCGCGCTGCTGCACCGCGTCGGCCGGCGCGTTCATCAGCTCGATGGTGGCGCGCAGCGCGTCGGGCATATACATCATCGGCAAGGCCTGACCCGCTTCGAGGAAGCAGGTATAGCGGCCGTGCTGCAGCGCCGCGTGGAAGATCTCCACCGCATAGTCCGTCGTGCCGCCACCGGGCGGCGTCTTCCAGCTGATGAGGCCGGGGTAGCGCAGGCTGCGCACGTCCACGCCATGCTTGGCGTGGTACCAGGCACACCAGCGTTCGCCGGCCAGCTTGGAGATGCCGTAGACGGTGGTGGGGTCCATCACGGTCGTCTGCGGCGTGTCCACGGCGGGCGTGTTGGGCCCGAAGGCGGCGATGGAGCTGGGCCAGAAGACCTTGTCCAGCTTCTCGTGCCGAGCCAGCTCCAGCACGTTGAGCAGGCCCTTCATGTTCAGGTCCCAGGCCCACATCGGGTGCTTCTCGCCATTGGCCGACAGCGCGGCAGCGAGGTGGTAGATCTGGGTGATCTTGTGACGCTTGACGATGCTTGTCAGCGCGCCGGCGTCGGTCACGTCCAGCGTCTCGTGGTGCAGCGTGGGCACCCGGCCCTTGGGGCTGAGGTCGCTGGTGATGACGGCCTCGTGGCCGTGAAGCCGCGCCAATTCGGCAGCCAGCTCGGTGCCGATCTGGCCGTTGGCGCCAATGATGAGGATGCGCGTCATTTCACGAGCCCCAGTTCACGGCCCGCCTGCGTGAACGCGGCGACGGCCTTTTCCAGATGTTCGCGCTCATGCACCGCCGAGATCTGCACGCGGATGCGCGCCTGGCCCTTGGGCACGACGGGGAAGAAGAAGCCCACCGCGTAGATGCCCAATTCCAGGATGCGGGCCGAGAGCCTCTGGGCCATCACGGCGTCGTAGACCATGATGGGGACGATGGGGTGGCTGCCGGGCTTGATCTCGAAGCCGGCGGCCTGGATGGCCTGGCGGAAGTAGGCGGTGTTGGCCTCCAGCTTGTCGCGCAATGAGGTCGAGCCCTCCAGCAGGTCAAGCACCGCCAGTGATGCGCCGGCGATGGCGGGCGCCAAAGTGTTGCTGAACAGGTAGGGCCGCGAGCGCTGGCGCAGCAGCTCCACGACCTCCTTGCGCGCGGCCGTGAAGCCGCCCGACGCGCCCCCCAGCGCCTTGCCGAAGGTGCCGGTGATGATGTCGATCTTGCCAAACACGCCACAGTGTTCGGCGGTGCCGCGACCGGTTTTGCCGAGGAAGCCGCTGGCATGGCATTCGTCTATGCCCAGCAAGGCGTCGTAGCGGTCGCACAGCGCGCGGATCTTGTCGAGCTGAGCGATGGTGCCGTCCATCGAGAACACGCCGTCGGTGAACACCAGCTTGAAGCGCGCGCCCTTCTCGGTGGCTTCCTGCAGGCAGCGCTCCAGGTCGGCCAGGTCGTTGTGCGCATAGCGCCAGCGCTGCGCCTTGCACAGCCGGATGCCGTCGATGATGGATGCGTGATTCAGCGCGTCGCTGATGATGGCGTCCTGCTCGGCGAGCAACGGCTCGAACAGGCCGCCATTGGCGTCGAACGCCGCGGCGTAGAGGATGGCGTCCTCGCAGCCGACGAAGCGGGCGATGCGCGCCTCCAGCTGCTTGTGCAAGTCCTGCGTGCCGCAGATGAAGCGCACCGAGGACAGACCGAAGCCATGCGTGCGCAGCGCCTCATGGGCGGCTTGCACGACTTGCGGATGCGAGGACAGCCCGAGGTAGTTGTTGGCACACAGGTTGATCACCTCGCGGCCGTCCGTCGTCGTGACGACCGCCCCTTGGCGGCTCGTGATGATGCGCTCGGCCTTGTAGAGGCCGCTGGCGCGGATGCCGTCCAGCTCGGACTGCAGGTGTCGGTAGAAGGCTTGGCTCATGGCGCCGCTCCTGGTGCACAATTCGGTAAATCGAACATGTTCAATATATCGAACACGCGTGCAGTATCTGAAAAACGTCTACCCGGGTCAAGCATGAACATGGACGCCGAACCGCCCCGCGTGGGCGCCGCCCTGCAGGCCTTGCGCAGCAGCCGTGGCCTGTCGTTGGACGACCTCTCCAAGCGGGCTGGCGTCAGCAAGTCCATGTTGTCGCAGATCGAGCGCAACCAGGCCAACCCCACCGTCGCCGTGGTCTGGCGGCTCGCCAACGCGCTGGGCGTGGACATGGGCGAGTTGCTGGGCATGGAGCGCGCAGCCCCGCCGGCCATCGAGACCGTGCCGGCGCATGCGACGCCGACGCTGACCAGCCCGGACGGCCTGTGCAAGCTGCGCATCCTGGGGCCCATCGAGCTGGCGGGGCAGTTCGAGTGGTACGAGCTGATCGTGCAACCCGGCGGCGTGCTGGACTCGCAGGCGCACGAGCCCGGCTCGCGCGAGCACCTCAGCGTGCTCAGCGGCAGCCTGGAGGTCAGCGCGCAAGGCCTGAGCAGCAAGCTCAAGGCCGGCGAGACAGCGCGTTACGCGGTGGACGGGCCGCATGCCATCCGTAACCCGGGCAAGTCGGCGGCCACCGCGCTGCTGGTCGTCCTCCATCCTTAGACTGCAGCCTCCGCTCAAGGAGGCGCCCATGCACATCACCCGCCGCGCGGCACTGGCCGCATTCGCCGCCCTGCCCTTTGCGGCCTGGGCCCAGGACCGGCCGATACGGCTGCTGGTTGGATTTCCGGCCGGCGGCGGCACGGACGCCATCGCGCGCGTGCTGGCCGAGGCGCTGCAGGCGTCGCTGGGTCAGCCGGTCATCGTCGAGAACAAGCCAGGCGCCGGTGGCCAACTGGCGGCCCAGGCGCTAAAGGCCGCAGCGCCGGACGGCATGACCCTGCTCGTCAGCCACGACCACACCATCTCCATCCTGCCGCTGGTGCTGAAGCACCAGGGCTTCGACCCGGTTCGTGACTTCCAGCCCGTGGCGGGCTTCGCGACCTTTGCCAATGCGATCGCACTGTCAAGCGGCACGCCGGCGGCGAGCCTGACGGACTACTTCGCCTGGGTGAAAACGCAGGGCGGACAGGCCAACGTGGGCATTCCGGCGCCAGCGTCGGTGCCGGAGTTCCTCGTCAGGCTGCTGGGGGAGAAGAACGGCCTGAACCTGCAGAGCGTGCCCTACCGCGGCAGCGCGCCGATGATCGCGGACATGCTGGGCAACCAGATCAGCGCCGGTGTCGGTTCGGTGCCCGACCTCATCACCCAGCACCAGCAAAGGAAACTGCGCATCGTGGCCGTCATGGGCCAGCAACGCCAGGCGATGCTCCCAGAGGTGCCGACCTTCGCGGAGCTGGGCATCGCTGGCTTCGAGGAGCTGCCCTACTACGGAGTGTTCGCACCGGCCGGCACGGCGCCAGCGCTCATCGCGCGCTTTGCCAACGCGCTGGCTGGCGTCATCGCCCAGCCCGGCGTGAAGGCGCGCCTCGCGGAGCTGGGCCTGTCGGTCGGCGCCATGGCCCCGGCCCAGCTGGCCGCACGCGAGCGCGCCTATGCGGCCAGCTGGGCCCGCATCATCAAGGCGGGGGGCTTCCAGCCGCAGTAACGAGCAGCCGGTCCAGCGTCAGCCTGGACCATTCGCCCTGTGCCCAGAGGTTGCCCAGCAGGCCTTGCCGCCCGGCCAGGAAGGCCGCGATCAAGGGTTCGGCCGGCGTGTGCTCGGGCGCGCACAGCAGCACCAGGCGCTGGGCGCCCTCCTCTTCCAGCAGCCCGATCCAGTCCATGGCCCGCAGCTTGTCAAGCACGGGTGCCAGCTGCAGCGGGTCCACGCGCAGCGCGCCGGCGAGCGCGAGGTGCGTCAAGCCGCGCTGGCCGGACTCGCGCGCGCGCCACAGCTCGCGCAGCACTTCCAGCGCCAGCGCCATGGGCTGGCCCGGGGTGTCGGGCCGCAGGTGCAGCCGCCCGGTCAGGCTGGGTGCGTTGGCTGCCAGGATGGCGCCCAGCAGCACGATGACCCAGGCCAGATAAATCCAGATCAGGAAGATGGGCACGCTCGCGAAGGCGCCGTACAGCGTCGAGTAGGTGGGCACCTGCTTGACGTACCAGGCCAGCAGCGACTTGGCCAGCGAGAAGCCCACCGACACGAACACGCCGCCCAGCAGCGCATGGCGCCAGCGCACATGGGTGTTGGGCACGTAGTGGAACAGGCCGGCCATGGCCAGGCCCAGCAGCACGATGTCCACGCCGCCCAGCAGCGTCACGATGTTGCCAGGCATTTTGGCGAACAGCCCCTGGCCGGCACTGATGGCGTAGCTGGTCAGCGTCAGGCTGCCGCCCAGCAGCAGCGGGCCCAGCGTCAGCGCGGCCCAGTAGACCAGCACCCGCTGCGCCATGGGCCGCGGGCGCTGCACGCGCCAGATGGCGTTGAGCGTGCGGTCGATGGTGAGCATCAGCGCCAGCGCCGTCACGCCCAGCACCACCAGACCCGCGACGCCCAGGCGGTTGGCCTTGGCCGCGAACTGCGTGAGGGACGCCAGCACCGGCTTGGCGATGTTGGGCGGGATCAGGCTCTTCAGGAAGTACTGCTCCAGCGCAGCCTGGAAGCTGGAGAACATTGGGAAGGCCGTGAAGATGGCCAGCATCACCGTCAGCAGCGGCACCAACGAGATCAGCGTCGTGAAGGTCAGGCTGCCCGCGGTCAGGCCCAGCCGCTCCTCGCGAAAGCGCTGGCGGAAGGTGTGCAGCGTTTGCAGCCAGGGCCAGGCGAGCAGGTCGGCGATGAACTCGTTGGCGAAGGCGATGGGGTTGCGCGGCAGCGGCGCGTCGGGATTGGCGGGCGGAGCCGGTGGCGTCAGGGGCATGGCTTCTATGATGCCGCAGCTATGTCCCCTGCTCTGCCAAGAACCGAACCGAGCGCCGCCGAACGGCTGTCGCGCCAGCTGGCGTTGACCAGCACCGCCCTGCTGTGCCTGCTGTGCCTGGCCTGGGAGCTGTGGCTGGCACCCACCGGTCGCGGCACGCTGGCCATCAAGGCGCTGCCGCTGCTGCTGCCCTTGCCGGGCCTGTGGCGCTACCGCCTCTACACCTACCGGGCGCTGGCCCTGTTCATCTGGCTCTACGTGCTGGAGGGCCTGGTGCGCGGCACCAGCGAGGGCGGCATGGGCCAATGGCTGGCACTGGCCGAGGTGGTGCTGGGGCTGGTCATCTTTACCGCGTGCACGGCGCAGATCCGCCAGCGCCTGGCGGCCGCGAAGGCTTCATGAGCGACTTCCTCGGCGCCCTGCGCGAGCGGCTGGGCGAGCCAGGGCTGCTGGTGGGCACAGACCTGTCGGCCTACGAAAACGACTGGCGCAAGCGCTATGCGGGCCGCGCGCTGGCCGTTGCGCGGCCGGCGTCCACGGACGAGGTTGCCGCGGTGCTGCGGCTGTGCCAGCAACACCGCGTGCCGGTCGTGCCGCAAGGCGGCAATACCGGGCTGGTGGGCGGCTCCACACCCGACGACAGCGGGCGCGAGCTGGTGCTGAGCCTGGCGCGCATGAAGCGCGTGCGGGCCGTGGATGTCGCCAACGCCAGCCTGACGGCCGAGGCTGGCTGCGTGCTGGCCGACGTGCAGGCCGCGGCGGCGCAAGCCGGCCTCCTGTTCCCGCTGAGCCTGGCGGCCGAGGGCTCGTGCACGCTGGGCGGCAACCTGGCGACCAACGCCGGCGGCACGCAGGTGCTGCGTTATGGCAACGCGCGCGAGCTGTGCCTGGGGCTGGAGGTGGTGACGGTGTCGGGCGATGTCTGGCACGGCCTGTCCGGACTGCGCAAGGACAACAGCGGCTACGACCTGCGCGACCTGTTCATCGGCAGCGAGGGCACGCTGGGCATCATCACCGCGGCGACGATGAAGCTGTACCCCCAGCCCAAGGACAGGCTGACGGCGTTGACCGCCTGCGCGTCGCTGGATGAAGCCGTCGCGCTGCTGGCCCTGGCGCGCGAGCGCGCCGGCGATGCGCTGACGGGCTTCGAGGTCATGAGCCGGGCGGCGCTGGCGCTGGTGGCGCGCATGCTGCCGCAGCTGGCGCAGCCGCTCGCCCCCGCCGCATGGACCGTGCTGCTGGAGCTCTCCGACGCCGAGAGCGCCGCGCATGCGCGGGGCGTGTTCGAGGGGCTGCTGGGGGCGGCGTTCGAGCGCGGCTGCGTGCAGGACGCCGTCATCGCACAGAGCCTCGCGCAGGCCCAGACCTTCTGGCATCTGCGCGAGTCCATCCCGCTGGCCCAGGCGCAGGCGGGGTTGAACATCAAGCACGACATCTCGCTGCCGGTGTCGGGCATCCCCGGCTTCGTCGCCGAGATGAACCAGGCGCTGGCGCGCTACATGCCGGGCGTCGAGGTCATCAACTTCGGCCACCTGGGCGACGGCAACCTGCACTACAACGTGCAGGCGCCAGCCGGCGTGGCGCCTGCGGAGTTCCTGGCCGCACACGAGGCGGCGATCAACGCCATGGTCTACGACGCGGTGCAGCGGCGCGGCGGCTCCATTTCGGCCGAGCACGGCATAGGCCGCCTCAAGCGCGACGAGCTGGCACAGCGCAAGGACCCGACGGCGCTGGCGCTGATGCGCGCCATCAAACGGGCACTGGACCCGCTGGACCTGCTCAACCCGGGACGGCTTGTGCCGCGCGACGGCCGCGGGTGAAGGGCCACATCAGCATCCGGAACACGAAGCGCACCATCGTCAGCGTCAGCAGCGCCTCCAGCAGCGTCAGCACAAAGGCCCCGGCCATCGTCAGCCTGGGCACGCGGCGGCGGAATTTGACCAGCGCCCGGTCGCGCGCGATCTCGATGCTGTCGTAGAAGCTGGGCACGACCAGCAGCGTCAGCAGCGTCGACGTGATCGTGCCGCCGATGATGGCCACCGCCATCGGGCGGTAGAACTCTCCGCCCTCGCCGATGCCCACCGCCACCGGCAGCATGCCGGCGATCAGCGCCAGCGTCGTCATCAGGATGGGACGGAAGCGCTTGCGACCCGCGTGCATCAGCGCCTCCTCGCGGTTGATGCCCGCCCGCTCCTCCTGGCGCGTCGCGTCCAGCAGCAGGATGGCGTTCTTGGCCACCAGGCCCATCAGCATGATGACGCCGATCAGGCTCATCAGGTTCAGCGTGCCCCCCGTCATGAGCAGCGCCAGCACGACGCCGATCAGCGAGAGCGGCAGCGACAGCATGACGCCCAGCGGCGCCGTGAAGCTGTTGAACTGGATGACCAGCACGAAGTACATCAGCGCGATGCCCGACAGCAGCGCGGTGATCATGGCCGTGAACACCACCTCTTGGTCGCGCGCCGAGCCGGTCAGCTCGATGCCGTAGCCGGGCGGGAAGTCGATGGCCTTGGCCAGCTTCTTGGCCTCGGCCGTGATCTCGCCGGCCGAGCGGCCCTGGGCGTTGGCGCTGACCGTGATGGTGCGCTTGCCGTCGCCATGCTGGATTTGCCCCGGGCCCTTGCCCATGGTCACCTTGGCGATCTGATCCAGCGGCACCATGCGGTTGGTGCCGGTCACCGCGATGGGCAGGCGCTCGATGTTGGCAGCGTCCACCCGGTCGGCCGGATGCAGCCGTATGGCCACATCGCGGGCTTCGCCGGTGGGGTCGATCCAGTCGCCGGCCTCCACGCCCGCAAAGGCCACGCGCAAGGCCTGGGCCGCGTCGTTGACCGAAATGCCCATTTGGTTGGCCAGGCCGCGGTCGAGCTCGATCTGCAGCTCGTTTTGTGGATCCTGCTCCGAGTAGCCCACGTCCACTGCGCCGCGCACGCCGCGCAGCGTCTGCTGGAACTCCAGCGTCAGCTCCTGCAGCTTGCGGCTGTCGGTGCCGTAGAAGCGGATCTGCACCGGCTTCTGCGCGCCGTTGTTCAGGTCGTCCAACACCACGTACTCCGCGCCCACCAGCCGGCCCACCTTTTCGCGCAGTTCGGTGGCGATGGCGTCGGCCGAGCGCTTGCGCTCGGTGCTCTTGCCGATGTCCACGTAAATGCGGCCTCCGGACGCGTTGGGATAGGCCATGGTCGCCTTGGTCTCGGGCAGCGTATGGGCCAGCGCGGCGGCCGCATCGAGCTTGAGGCGCGAGTAGTCCAGGCTGCTCGACGCCGGGCTGCGCACGTCGATGACGAGGAAGCCCGCGTCGGCCTTGGGCAGGAAGCTCGATCCGCCGAATTTGGCCTGCAATGCAATGGCGCCGATGAAGCTCAGCACCGCAAACGCGGCCATCCAGCGGCGGTGGTGCAGCGCCCAGGCAATGACATGGCCGTAGCCATTGGCCAAACCGTCGAACCAGTGGTTGAAGCGCTGCAGCAGCTTGCCGAAGCCCTTGCGCGGCTGCTCGTGGTAGCCCGGGGGATCCCCCCAGTAGGCCGACAGCATCGGATCCAGCGTGAAGCTGATCAGCAGCGACACGATGACGGACGCGACCACGGTCAGCGCAAAGGGCTTGAACCACTGCCCAGGCCCCTGGCCCATGAAGGCCACCGGCACGAACACGGCCACGATGGCGAAGGTGGTCGCCGCCACGGCCAGGCCGATCTCGGCCGTGCCCTCACGCGCCGCGGTGACGCGGTCGCTGCCGCGCTCCATATGCCGCACGATGTTCTCGCGCACGACGATGGCGTCGTCGATCAGCACGCCGATGGCCAGCGACAGGCCCAGCAGGCTCATGAAGTTCAGCGAGAAGCCCATCGCCCAGACCGCGATGAAGGCCGCCAGCACCGAGGTCGGCAGAGACAGTGCGGTGATCAGCGTGGAACGCCAGCTGTTCAGGAAGGCATAGACCACGAAGATGGTCAGGCCAGCGCCGAACACCAGCGCATGGGTCACGTTGTAGAGGCTGTTCTCGGCGTCCTTGCCGCCGTCCTGGGTGATCTCCAGCGTGGTGCCTGCAGGCAGTTCCTTGCGGATCTCCTGCACGAGCTTGCGCGCCTCCACGGCCACCGTGACGGTGGACGCATCGCGCGAGCGCGTGATCGAAATGCCCACATTGGGCCGGCCGTTGCGCAGGCTGTAGCCGGTCATCTCGGCGAAGCCGTCCTGTACCTCGGCCACCTGGCCCAGGCGGATGACGGTGCCGCCACTGCGCTTGATGATCATCTGCTCGAATTCGGCCGGGCTTTCCAGCCGGCCCAGCAGACGGATGCTCTGGTCCTCCAGCGCGCCGCGCACCTTGCCAACCGGCGCCGTCGTGTTCTGCGCGCGCACCGCCTGCAGCACCTCGGTGACGGAGACGCCGAACTCGCGCAGCTTCTCGGCGCGCAGCAGGATGGACAGCTCGCGCTTGAGCGCGCCGTTGACGTTGACGACGGACACGCCCGGGATGGCCCGGAAGCGCTCGGCCAGTTGGTCTTCGGCCAGGCGGCTGAGCTGTGCATGCGTCAGCGTCGTGCTGGACAGCGCCAGCTGCAGGATGGGCTGCGCGCCGGGATCGGCCCGCGTGATGATGGGCTCGCGGATCTCGGTGGGCAGCTTGTAGCGCACCGAGTTGATCGCATTGCGCACCTCGTCGGCAGCCTCGATCATGTTCTTCGAGAAGTCGAACACCAGCACGATGGTGGCGCTGCCCTCGCGGGACGTGGAGTTGGAACGATCCACGCCCGAGATGCTCTGCAAGGCCTTCTCGATGCGGTTGACGACCTCGCGCTCCACCGTCTCCGGCGATGCGCCCGGGTAGGGAATGTTGATGACGAGCACCGGCGGCTCGACGTCGGGGAACTGGTTGACCCGCAGCTTGGACAGCGCCAGCAGGCCCACCAGCATCAGGCCGATGACCATGACCACGGTCGCCACCGGCCGGCTGATGCTGAAGTTGGACAGGAACATGGAGGGTCTCCTGCGGGTTACTTGCTGGCTGGCTGGGCGGCAGCCACGGCCGAGGCCGCGCCGGAGCCTGAGGCCACGCGCTGCACCGGCGCACCGTCGGCCAGGTTGCCGGTGGGCGCGCGCAGCACTTCGTCGCCCAGGGCCAGGCCGCTGACGATGACCACCTCGCCCCGCCGCTCGTCGCGCGCGCCCAGCGTCACGGCGACTTTCTTGAGCTGGCTGCCGGCCACCTTCCAGACGAAGGCGCTGTCGCCCTGGCGCACGATGGAGCCTTCGGCCAGCACCAGCGCCTTGCGCTCGGTGCTCTCGACGCGCCCTTCGGCATACAGGCCAGCCACCTGCGGCGCCTTGGCCTTGTCGTTGAACTCGACGGTCACCTCGACCTGGCGCGTGGTCGGGTTGGCGGCCGCGTCGATGCGGGCCAGCTTGCCGCGGAACTCGGCATCGCCGAACCCGTTGATGCGGAAGGACACCGGCTGCCCCAGCTTGAGCTCGCCCAGGCGGTCGGCCGAGACCTGGCCTTCAAAGCGCATGGAGGCCGGGTCGATGACCTTGACCAGTTCGCGGCCCACCTGGACCGTGTCGCCCACCGACACCTTGCGCTCGCTGACCACGCCATCGAAGGGCGCGCGCACCTCCGTGCGCGCGACCTGCTGGCGGGCGGTGACCACACGCGCCTTGGCTGCCGCCAGCTCGCTCTGTGCGGCGTTGCGGCGGATTTCGGCGTCCTCCAGCGCCTGCATGGAGGTCATGCCCTGCTGGTTCAGCGTGCGCTGGCGGGCCAGCACGCGCTCGGTCTGCTCGAAGCTCTGCTGGGCCGCGCGCAGGGCCTCCTCGGCCGAGGTCAGGCTGTCACGGATGGCCGTGGCGTCCAGCCGGATGATGAGGTCGCCGGTGCGCACGCGCTCGCCGTTGTCTTTGGCCACTTGCAGCACGACGGCCGCCACCTCGGCGCGCAGGTCGGCGCGCCGCGCCGGCTGGATGGCCCCGCTGATGATGGGGGCGCCGATCAGGCCGCTCTGCCCCACCTGGCGCAGGTCCTCTGGCGCCAGCAGCAGCGGTGCTGCGGCCTTGGCCGCACCAGTCTTGGCCTCGTCGGGCTTGCCGCCCTGGCCACAGGCGGTCAGGGTCAGGACCAGGGTCAGGGCAGTCAGGATCGGCGTTGCACGCGTCATGGAGCAGCTTTCTTCAGAGGGCGGATTGCGGACGGCACACAAAACCGCCCGAGCTTAACGGCCTGGCGGTGTGACGCCAGAGGTCATGCACCGTGAGGCGGGGATCAGGCGCGGCGCCAGTCCAGCGGCCAGGCACCCTGCCGCCAGCGCTGCAGCCACAGCAGGCCGATCAGCGTCTTGGCGTCAGTGAGCTCGCCCGCCGCAGCCAGCCGGTCCAGGTCGTCGACGCTGTGCGTGACGAGTTCGAGAAACTCGCCCTCGTCGAGTTGCTGGCTGCCGCGCGTGAGACCGCGCGCAAAGAAGATGTGAATGCCTTCGTCGGAGTAGGCGATGGCGTTGTGCAGCACGCCGGCATAGGCCCATTCGGCGGCGCTGTAGCCGGTCTCCTCCAGCAATTCGCGCCGGCCGCAGGCGAGCGGGTCTTCACCGGCATCGAGCTTGCCGGCTGGGAACTCCAGCATGACCCGCCGCATGGGGTGGCGGTACTGACGCTCCATCAGCAGACGCCCGTCTTCGAGCAGCGGCACCACCATGACGGCGCCGGGATGGCGGATGTACTCGCGGGTGGCGACACCGCCGTCCGGCAGCGCGACACGGTCGCGCCGCACACCCAGGAAATGACCCTGAAAGACTTGTTCGCTGTCGAGCAGCCGCTCGACCAGGTGGTCCTCAGCCCCGCCCACGACGCAGGTACCGCCAAACGAAACCGGGGAAACCCAGGGTGATGAACAAGCAGGCACCGGCGGTGTAGAACTCCCAGCCTTGCGCGTGGCGCTGGCCGATACGGCTCTCCAGCAGCGCGCCGACGCCGTAGGTCAGTGCGGCCATCAGCAGCAGCTCCAGCAGGCGCCAACCTGCCGCCTTGGGTGCGCGGCGCGGGCCCACCAGCAGCAGGCGCTCGCTGAAGTAAGGCAGGTTGGCCGCCACCACGGCCAAGGCCAGGACCAGTCCGACGGCCAGCGAGGGGTCCATGGGCTGCAGCGGGCGCGGGCGCTCAGGTGGAGAGCGCGCGCACGATGGCCTGCTTGCACAACTCCAGCAGGCCGCCCGGCAGCACACCGAATACCAGCACGGCCGCGCCGTTGAGCGTCATGACCAGACGCACATCGCCCGGGGCGCCGAGGGGCGCGGTGTCGGAGGCGGCGTCGAACCACATCACCTTGACGACGCGCAGGTAGTAGAACGCGCCCACCAGCGACACGACCACGGCGAACACGGCGAGGCCCAGGTAGAAGCTCACACCGGTGGCGACCAGTGCCTGCAGCACGGCCAGCTTGGCGTAGAAGCCCACGGTCGGCGGCACGCCGGCCAGCGAGAACATGAACATCGTCATGACCAGCGCGAACCACGGGCTGCGCTTGGCCAGGCCGGCCAGGTCCTTGATCTCCTCGGCCTCATGGCCCTGGCGCGACAGCAGGATGACCATGCCGAAGGTGCCCAGCGTGGTCAGCACGTAGGTGACCGCGTAGAACATCGCCGCGCTGTAGGCGTTGGCCCCCCACTCGGTGCTGTTGTTCACCACGCCCGAGGCCATGCCCAGCAGCATGAAGCCCATGTTGGCGATGGTGGAGTAGGCCAACATGCGCTTGAGGTTGGTTTGCGCGATGGCCGCCAGATTGCCGATCAGCAGGGACACGACGGACAGCACAACCAGCATCTGCTGCCAGTCCACCGCCAGGCCCAGCATGCCCTCGACCAGCAGGCGCACCGTGATCGCGAACGCCGCCAACTTAGGAGCCCCGCCGATCAGCAGCGTGACGGCCGTCGGCGCGCCCTGGTAGACGTCGGGCACCCACATGTGGAAGGGCGCGGCACCCAGCTTAAAGGCCAGGCCAGCGACGACGAAGACCACGCCGAACACCAGCACAGCCTGGTTCGGGATGCCCTTGGCGATGACGTCGAAGACTTCTGGGATGCTCAGCGAGCCGGTGGCGCCGTACATCATGGACAGGCCGTACAGCAGGAAACCGCTGGCCAGCGCGCCCAGCACGAAGTACTTCATCGCGGCCTCGGTCGACACCGCATGGTCGCGGCGCAGCGCGACGAGCGCATAGAGCGAAAGGCTCATCAGCTCCAGGCCGAGGTAGATGACCAGGAAGTTGTTGGCCGACAGCATGACGTTGATGCCCAGCAGGGACAGCAGGCTCAGCGTGAACAGCTCGCCCTTGAGCATGTCGCGCGAGGCCGCGTAGGGGCGCGCGTAAACCAGCGTGATCATCGTCGCCACGCAGGCAAAGCCGGCCAGCAAATGCCCCATCGGGTCGGCGACCACCATGCCTTGCATGGCGTAGGTCGTCAGGCCGTTGTCGTAATAGCTGAAGTGCATGACCGCGACGACCAGCAGCGTCAGCTGCGTCAGCCAGTAGGTCGGGCGGCGCTGCTCGTCGGTGACCCACAGGTCCACCAGCGCCACGATGCAGCTCGCGGCCAGCAGCAGGATCTCGGGATAGATCGCAAGCCAGTTCATGTCGTTCATTGTTTTGCCTCGGCTCGGGAATCAGGCCGGGATCTTGCTCAGGGCCACATGCCGGAGCAGTTCCGTGACCGACTGGTGCATCACGTCGGTGAAGGGCTTGGGATGCAGGCCCATGTACAGCGTCGCCACCGCCAGCACGGCGAGCATCATGAACTCGCGCTTGTTGATGTCGGTCAGCGCGCGGACGTCGTCATTGGCAACGTCGCCGAAGTAGACGCGCTTGACCATCCACAGCGTGTAGGCCGCGCCCAAGATCAGCGCCGTAGCCGCAATGCCGCCCAGCCAGAAGTTGTATTGGACGGTGCCCAGGATGACCATCCACTCGCCGACGAAGCCGGCCGTGGCGGGAAGACCGCAGTTGGCCATGCCGAAGAACACGGCAAAGGCGGCGAACTTGGGCATGGTGTTGACGACGCCGCCGTAGGACGCGATCTCGCGCGAATGCACGCGGTCGTACAGCACGCCGATGGAGAGGAACATCGCGCCGGACACGAAGCCGTGCGCAATCATCTGCACCAGGCCGCCGGAGACGCCCAGCTCGCTGAAGATGAAGAAGCCCAGCGTCACGAAGCCCATGTGGGCAATGGACGAATAAGCCACCAGCTTCTTCATGTCCTTCTGCACCAGCGCCACCAGACCGATGTAGACGACGGCGATCAGCGACATCGCGATGATGAGCCACGACCACTCGCGTGCGGCGTCAGGCGCGATGGGCATGGAGAAGCGCAGGAAACCGTAGCAACCCAGCTTCAGCATGATGGCGGCCAGCACGACCGAGCCGCCGGTAGGCGCCTCAACGTGCGCATCGGGCAGCCAGGTGTGCACCGGCCACATCGGCACCTTGACCGAGAACGCGGCCAGGAAGGCGAAGAACAGCCAGGTCTGCGCACCGCCTGCGAGCGGCAGCTTGTGCCAGGTCTGGATGTCGAAGCTGCCGCCCGACTGCACGTACAGGTAGAGCAGCGCCACCAGCATCAGCAGTGAGCCGGCCAGCGTGTAGAGGAAGAACTTGAAGGCCGCGTAGACGCGGTTCGGGCCACCCCAGACGCCGATGATGATGTACATCGGGATCAGGGTCGCCTCGAAGAACACGTAGAACAGCATGCCGTCTAGCGCGGCAAACACGCCCACCATCAGGCCCGACAGGATCAGGAACGCGCCCATGTACTGGTTCACGCGCGTCTCGATGACCTCCCAGGCTGAGATCACCACGATGACGGTGATGAAGGCCGTCAGCGGCACGAACCACATGGAGATGCCATCCACGCCCAGGTGGTAGCGGATGTTGAAGCGCTCGATCCAGGCATGGTTCTCAACGAACTGCATCGCAGCGGTCGAGGTGTCGAAGCCAGTGATCAGCGGCAGCGTGACGAGGAAGCTCGCCACCGCCGCGAGCAGCGCCATCCAGCGCACGGCATGGGCCTGTTCATCGCGCCCGAGCGCCAGCAGCACGGCGCCACAGACGATGGGCAGAAAAATCGCAAGACTCAGCAACATTCTTCTTGTCCTTCTCAGCCGCCGACCAGGGCCTTGAACTGGGGCTCGATGAAAGGCCAGAGCTGCCAGGTCATCAGACCCATCACACCGAGGATCATGACCAGGGCGTACCAGTACAGGAAACCAGTCTGGACGCGGCGCACCAGACCCGCGATGCCGCCGATGGCGCGGGCCGAGCCGTTGATGACGAGGCCGTCGATCAGCGCGCCGTCGCCGCCCTTCCACAGGCCCACACCGATCGCACGGGCTGCACGGGCGAGGACGTTCTCGTTGATCCAGTCCATGAAGTATTTGTTCTCCAGGACGATGACCAGCGGCCGCAGCACCTTGGCCAGCGTGGCCGGGATGCTGGGCGCCACCATGTAGAACACATAGGCCGTAGCGACGCCGGCGACCGCCAGCCAGAACGGCAGCGTCATCAGGCCGTGGGCGGCCATGGCGGCCGCGCCGTGGAAGTGGCCGGCCAGTTCAGCCATGGCCGGATGGGCCGCGACGTTGACGGTGATGGCATCCTTCAAGAAGTCGCCGAACAGCATGGACTCGATGGTCAGGAAGCCGATGACGACAGACGGAATGGCCAGCAGCACCAGCGGCACCCAGACGACGGCCGGCGACTCGTGCGGCGTGTGCGCATGACCGTGGTCGCCATCGTGATGATCGTGCTCACCCGGGAAGGGCTTGTGGTGGAAGTGCTCCTCGCCGTGAAAGACCAGGAAGTACATCCGGAACGAGTAGAAGGCCGTCACGAACACGCCAGCGACGACGGCGAAGTACGCGAAGCCGGCACCCGGCAGGTTGCTCGCATGCACGGCCTCGATGATCGAATCCTTGGAATAGAAACCCGAAAACAGCGGCGTGCCGATCAGCGCGAGCGAACCCAGCAGCGACGTGATCCAGGTGATGGGCATGTACTTGCGCAGGCCGCCCATGTTGCGGATGTCCTGGTCGTGGTGCATGCCGATGATGACCGAGCCCGCGCCGAGGAACAGCAGCGCTTTGAAGAAGGCGTGCGTCATCAGGTGGAACACGGCGACCGAATAGGCCGAGGCGCCCAGCGCGACGGTCATGTAGCCCAGCTGCGACAGCGTGGAGTAGGCCACCACGCGCTTGATGTCGTTCTGGATGATGCCCAGGAAGCCCATGAACAGTGCCGTGATGGCACCGATGACCATGACGAAGTTCAGCGCCGTGTCGCTCAGCTCGAACAGCGGCGAGAAGCGCGCCACCATGAAGATGCCAGCCGTCACCATGGTCGCGGCATGAATCAGCGCAGAGATGGGCGTCGGGCCTTCCATCGAGTCAGGCAGCCAGACGTGCAGCGGGAACTGTGCGCTCTTGCCCATTGCGCCGATGAACAAGCAGATGCAAGCCACGCTCAGCAGTGCCCAGTCGGTGCCGGGGAAGTGCATCTGCGCCAGCATGTCCTTCTTGGCGAAGGTCTCGGCGTAGTTCAGCGAACCACCGTAGGCCAGCAGCAGACCGATGCCGAGGATGAAGCCGAAGTCGCCGACCCGGTTGACCAGGAAGGCCTTCATGTTGGCGAAGATCGCCGTCGGCTTCTTGTACCAGAAGCCGATCAGCAGGTAGGACACCAGACCCACCGCCTCCCAGCCGAAGAACAGCTGCAGCATGTTGTTGCTCATGACGAGCATCAGCATGCTGAACGTGAACAGCGAGATGTAGGAGAAGAAGCGCTGGTAGCCGTCGTCCTCTTCCATGTAGCCGATGGTGTAGATGTGCACCATCAGCGACACGAAGGTCACGACGCACATCATCATCGCCGTCAGGCCGTCGACGAGGAAGCCGACCTCCATCTTCAGCGGGCCCAGCACCATCCATTCATAGATGGTGGCGTTGAAGCGGGCGCCGTCGACGGCAACGCTGTAGAGCGTCTGCGCCGACAGGATGAAGGCGATCAGCACGCCGAGGATGGTGACGATGTGCGAGCCACGGCGACCCACCGCCTTGCCGAAGAAACCGGCCACGATGGCGCCCGCCAGCGGCGCCAGCGGCACCGCGAGCAGCGTGTTTTGCGAGAGTTGTGCAGACATGTTGTTCTTATCCCTTCAGCGCGTCGAGTTCCTCGACGGCGATGCTGGCGCGATTGCGGAACAGCACGACCAGGATGGCCAGGCCGATGGCCGACTCGGCAGCCGCAACGGTCAGGATGAAGAACACGAAGACCTGCCCGGCCATGTCGCCCAGGTAGTGCGAGAAGGCGACGAAGTTCAGGTTGACCGCCAGCAGCATCAGCTCGATGGCCATCAGCATCACGATCAGGTTCTTGCGGTTCAGGAAGATGCCGATCACCGACAGCGCGAACAGCATCGCGCCCAGCGTCAAGAAATGGCCCAGGGTGAGCCCAGCAGCGCCGATCATGCCTGGCCTCCTTCTTTGGGTGCAGCTTCTGCGGACGGGGCGGCCACGCTGGGCGCCATCTTGATGATCTTCAGGCGCTCGGCTTTGGTGACCTTGACCTGTTCGGAAGGATCCAGGTAGCGCGAGTCCTTGCGGCGGCGCAGCGTCAGCGCGATGGCGGCAACGATGGCCACCAACAGCAGCACCGCCGCGATCTGCAGCGGATACAGATAGTTGGTGTAGATCTCGATACCCAGCAGTTTGGTGTTGCCCATCCGGATCTGCTCGGGCGTGGCGAGCGGCGCGTCAGTCAGCTTGAAGCCGCCCATCAGCACGATGCCCATCTCGAAGGCGATCAGCGTGCCGACGATGGCCGCCAGCGGCAGATGCTTCCAGAAGCCCACACGGACGCTGTCGGAATTCAGGTCCAGCATCATGACGACGAACAGGAATAGCACCATGACGGCGCCGATATAGACCAGCACCAGCGTGATCGCCAGGAACTCGGCCTTCAGCAGCATCCAGATGCAGGAGGCCGTAAAAAACGACAGGATCAGGAACAGCGCGGCATGCACGGTGCTGCGCGCCGTGATGACACGGAACGAACTCACCAGCAGGATGCTGGAGAAGACGTAGAAGAGGATGGTCGTGGTGTCCATATGTATCCAGGCAAACACGGCTGACCTTGGGTCCGGAGGGCCCGCCGGGCCGCCTCAAGGGCGATCCGGGCAGATGTGGGCGAAGGCGTTTGCCTGCGTCCATCTGCGTCCCCACGGGGACCGGCCGGGTACTCCCGGACTATGGGTCAACGATATTTGGCGTCGGCCTCCTTCTGTGCTGCGATCTGGGGCTCGTACTTGTCACCGATGGCCAGCAGCATGTCCTTGGTGAAGTAGAGGTCGCCGCGCTTCTCGCCGTGGTACTCGAAGATGTTGGTCTCGACGATGGAATCCACAGGGCAGCTCTCTTCGCAGAAGCCGCAGAAGATGCACTTGGTCAGGTCGATGTCGTAACGCGTGGTGCGGCGGCTGCCGTCGGCGCGCACGTCGCTCTCGATGGTGATGGCCATCGCGGGGCAGACGGCCTCGCAGAGCTTGCAGGCGATGCAGCGCTCCTCGCCGTTCTCGTAGCGGCGCAGCGCATGCAGGCCGCGAAAGCGCGGCGACAGCGGCGTCTTCTCTTCCGGGAACTGGACGGTGATGTTGCGCGACAGGAAGTGGCGCCCGGTCAGCTTCATCCCCTTGAGCAGTTCCCAGAGGAAGAAAGTCTTGGCGAAATTCTTGATTGCAGTCATGGTCGCCGCCTCACTTCCAGATGTTGAACGGCGTCTGCATCCAGGCACCGACAACGATCAGCCAGATCAGCGTGATGGGAATGAAGATCTTCCAGCCCAGACGCATGATCTGGTCGTAGCGGAAGCGTGGGAACGTGGCACGCACCCACAGGAACATCGTGACGACGATGAAGGTCTTGCCGAACAGCCAGGCCCAGTTCCAGAAGGCCATCGTGTTCTGGATGAACTGCGGCGTCTCCATGCCCAGCAGGCTCCAGGAGATTGGCGCGTTCCAGCCGCCCAGGAACATGATGACCGCCAGCGCCGACACCAGGATCATGTTGGCGTACTCGGCCAGGAAGAACATCGCGAACGACATGCCCGAGTACTCGATCATGTGGCCGGCGACGATTTCCGACTCGCCTTCGACGACGTCAAACGGGTGGCGGTTGGTCTCGGCCAGGCCGGAGATGAAGTAAACGATGAAGATGGGCAGCAGCGGCAGCCAGTTCCAGGACAGGAAGTTCAGGCCCATGCCCGCAAAGTAGCCCTTCTCCTGCACCTGCACGACCGCGGTCATGTTCAGGCTGCCGGTGACCATCAACACCACCACCAGCGCGAAGCCCATGGCGATCTCGTAGGACACCATCTGGGCCGACGCGCGCAGCGCGCCCAGGAAGGCGTACTTCGAGTTGGATGCCCAACCGGCGATGATGACGCCGTAGACCTCCAGCGAGGTGATGGCCATCAGGAACAGCAGGCCGGCATTGACGTTGGCCACCGCGGCGTCCGGGCCGAAGGGCACGACGGCCCAGGCGGCCAGCGCCGGCATGATGGTCATCACGGGGCCCAGGAAGAACAGACCCTTGTTGGCTGCGGTGGGCTTGATGATCTCCTTGAAGATCAGCTTGACCGCGTCGGCGATCGGGGTCAGCAGGCCGTAGGGGCCCACGCGGTTAGGGCCCGGGCGGATCTGCGACCAGCCGATGGCCTTGCGCTCCCACAGCGTCAGATAGGCCACGCAAATCATCAGCGGTGCGACGACCGCGATGATCTTGATCAGGCTCCACACCAGGGGCCACAGGCCACCCAGCAGCGAAGCGCCATTCTGGTAGAGGGTGTCGATCATTCGGTATTTCTCCCTCAGACCTTGCTGATGCTCACGGTGCCGAACACGGCGCCGAGGCCGGCGGTTTGCGGCAGCCCGGCCGGCACGCGGGCCACGCCGTCGGGCAGCCCGGCTTCCAGGCGCGCAGGCAGCTGGGCGGCGCCGCCGTCCTGCACGACGCGCACCAGGTCGCCATCACTGAGGCCGAGTTGCTGCCACAGCGTGGTCGGCAGCCCCACCGTGGCGGCCTCGCGACCGTCGGCGGTGAGTTGCAGCGACGTGGCGTTACGCACCAGCGCATCGGTGGCATAGATGGGCAGATTGCCGAAGCGCTCGATGCCCTCCCCGCGCGAGCCGGCTTGTGGCGTGGCGGTGGTGGTGTTGTTCAGACGGGCGCTGAAGTCACCGCCCAGCGCCTGCTCGCGGACCTGCTCGGAACTGTCCTGGTTGAAGCCGTCGAGCCCCAGCAGGTTGCCCAGCACGCGCAACACCTTCCAGGCCGGACGGGTCTCGGCCAACGGCTTGACGACGCCAACGAAGCTCTGCAGCCGGCCCTCGGCGTTGATGAAGCTGCCCGATGTCTCGGTGAAGGGCGCGATGGGCAGCAGCACATCGGCGTACTCCAGACCGCTCTTGAAGGGGCTGAGCACGACGACCATTTCCGCCGCGTCGAGCGCCTTGGCGGCGGCAGCGGCATTGGCGGAGTCCAGCACCGGATCGGTGTTCAGCAGCAGCACGGCCTTCAGCGCGGTGCCGCCTAGCATCTGGCCGGCGTTCAGACCGCCCGACACCGGCTGCGCCTTCACCAGCTGGGCACCCACCGTGTTGGCGGCCGCGGTGAGGTAGCCAAACGAGGCGCCGACTTGCTGCGCGATCCACTGCGCCAGCGCCAGCAGGCTGGCGGCCTGCGGATGCTCGGCTGCGGCGTTGCCCAGCAGCACGGCCTTGGCGCTGCCGGAGGCCAGGCTGGCCGCGATGGACTTGGCCTCGTCGGTCGCCGTGCCGGCCAAAGGCGCGCCGGCGCCGATGGCGGCGGCCACGTCGGCCAGGGCTTGCACCCAAGCCGAGGGCGCGGCGGTCACCGAGGCGCCCAGCGGCATCAGCCAGTCGTCGTTGTTCACGCCGACGCGATGCACGGCGGCACCGCGGCGTGCGGCGTGGCGCAGGCGGGCGGCGAACAGCGGATGGTCCTTGCGCAGGTTGGAGCCGATCACCAGCACACGGTCCAGCTCGGACAGCTTGGCGATGGGCATGCCCAGCCAACGTGCCTGCCCGCTCGGCGCGGCGTTGCCGAAGTCGCTGTGGCGCAGGCGGTGGTCGATGTTGTCGCTGCCGAGTCCGCGCACGATTTGCGCCAGCAGGTGCAGCTCTTCAACGGTGCTGTGAGCCGACCCGAGCGCGCCGATGGCCGCCGCGCCGTGATCGGCCTTGATGGACTTGAGGCCGTTGGCGACATACTCCAGCGCCGTGGTCCAGTCGACCTGCTTCCAAGCGCCGCCCTGCTTGATCATGGGCGCGGACAGGCGGGCATCGCTGTTCAAGGCCTCGTAGCTGAAGCGGTCGCGGTCGGCGATCCAGCATTCGTTGACGTGCTCGTTCTCCAGCGGCACGACGCGCATGACCTTGTGGTTCTTGACCTGCACGACCAGGTTGGCGCCAGTCGAATCGTGCGGGCTGACACTCTTGCGGCGCGACAGCTCCCAGGTCCGGGCGCTGTAGCGGAAGGGTTTGCTCGTCAGGGCGCCGACTGGGCAGATGTCGATCATGTTGCCCGACAGCTCAGAGTCCACTGTGCGGCCGACGAAGGTCTGGATCTCGCTGTGCTCGCCACGATGGGCCATGCCCAGCTCCATGACGCCGGCGATCTCCTGACCGAAGCGCACGCAGCGGGTGCAGTGGATGCAGCGGCTCATCTCCTCCATGGAGATCAGCGGCCCGACGTTCTTGTGGAAAACGACGCGCTTCTCTTCGGTGTAGCGGCCCTTGCTGGCGCCATAGCCGACGGCCAGGTCCTGCAGCTGGCACTCACCGCCCTGGTCGCAGATCGGGCAGTCCAGCGGGTGGTTGATCAGCAGGAATTCCATGACGCCCTGCTGGGCCTTGATCGCCTTGTCGCTCTTGGTGCGCACGATCATGCCCTGCGTGACTGGCGTCGCGCAGGCAGGCATGGGCTTGGGCGCCTTCTCCACGTCCACCAGGCACATGCGGCAGTTGGCCGCGATGCTCAGCTTCTTGTGGTAGCAGAAGTGCGGGATGTAGATGCCGGCCTTCTCGGCGGCATGCATGACCATGCTGCCTTCCTGGACCGAGACCTTCTGACCGTCGAGTTCGATTTCAACCATGATGGTGTTTCCCTAGTGGCTCAGGTCGGAGCCACCAGGGGCTTCTTGTGTTCAATCAGGTGCACGAACTCGTGCTTGAAGTGCTTGATCATGGCGCGCACGGGCATCGCGGCCGCGTCGCCCAACGCGCAGATCGTGCGGCCCTGGATGTTGTCGGCCACCGAGTTCAGCAGATCCAGATCTTCGGGCCGGCCGTGGCCGGCGTAGATGCGCTCCAGCACGCGGTGCATCCAGCCCGTACCCTCGCGGCAGGGCGTGCACTGGCCGCAGGACTCGTGGGCATAGAAGTAGGACAGCCGCAGCAGGCTCTGCACCATGCAGCGCGAGTCGTCGATGACGATGACGGCGCCCGAACCCAGCATGGAGCCGGCCTTGGCGATGGAGTCATAGTCCATCGTGCAATTCATCATGACCTCGGCCGGCAGCACCGGCGCTGACGAGCCACCAGGGATGACGGCCTTGAGCTTGCGGCCCTTGCGCACGCCACCGGCCAGTTCCAGCAGCGTGGCAAACGGCGTGCCCAGCGGGATCTCGTAGTTGCCAGGCTTCTCCACATCACCCGACACGGAGAACAGCTTGGTGCCGCCGTTGTTGGGCTTGCCGATCTCCAGGTAGGCCTGGCCGCCGTTGCGGATGATCCACGGCACCGCAGCGAAGGTCTCGGTGTTGTTGATCGTCGTGGGCTTGCCGTACAGGCCGAAGCTGGCCGGGAACGGCGGCTTGAAGCGCGGCTGGCCCTTCTTGCCTTCCAGCGACTCCAGCAGCGCGGTTT
>JBKBOJ010000027.1:0-39170 GCA_046294815.1 Roseateles sp.
CGGCAGCCGGGCCAGCAGGGCCGTGAGCGCGCGCACCAGCGCCGGCACCAGCGCCAGCCCGCCGGCCAGCAGGCACAGCATGCCCAGGTAGGCCGCCACCGGCATGCCGCCCAGTGGCGGCAGCGCGGCCAGCAGCCCGCCCAGCGCCAGCAGCGCGCCGCCCGCCCAGGCCGGCAGCGTGCGGCTGGCAGGCAGGCCCAGGCCCTTGAGCACCAGGGCCGGTGCGATGCGGCGCACCGTGACGGCCGGCGCCAGCGCAGCCAGCAGCGCGGCGGCCAGGCCCAGCGCGCCGTAGATCGCGGCGGGCGCAGCCAGCGGCTGGTTCAGCAGCAGCTCGGCCGACGCTGCGCCGCCGCCGTGCAGGCCCAGGTCGCTGCCCAGCAGCCGCAGCGCGCCGGCCGCCAGGCCCACGCCCAGCGCCAGGCCCAGCACGGTGCCGATGACGCCGATGACCGCGCCCTCCATCAGGATGAGCCGCCAGCGCATGCGCGCCGACAGGCCCAGCACCCCCAGCAGCGCCCATTGGGGCAGGCGCTGTGCGGTGGCCAGCGACAGCACGGCGTAGACCAGGAAGCTGCCGGTGAACAAGGCCATCAGCGACAGCAGGCCCAGGTTGACGCGGTAGGCCCGCGTCAGCTCGGACAGGCGCTGGCCTTCGTCCGGCGGCGGCTCGGCGCGCCAGCGCGGCGCCAGCGTGGCGGCAAAGGCGCGCGCATCGACGCCGGGCTGCAGCTGCAGGTCGATACGATCCAGCCGCCCCAGCCGGCCCAGCAGCACCTGCGCGTCGGCAATGTCCAGCACCGCCAGCGGCGCGTTGCCGGCCGCGATGCGGCCGCCCACGGCGAAGTCCACCTCCAGCGGCTCGGCCTGGCCGGGGCGGGCCACGCGCAGCGTCAGCCGCGTCTGGCCCGGCGCCAGGCGCTGGCGGGCCGCGGCGTTGAGGTGCAGCGTGCGGCTGGGCATCAGCGCGCCCAGGCCACCGGCTTGGTCGAGCTGCGGCAGCAGCTCGGGCGCAAGCGGCCTGGCGCTGGCGCCGGAGGCCAGCAGCGCCAGCATGTCCACGCCCACCACGCGCAGCTGCAGGCCGCGGCCGTCGGCCACGTGCTGACCCACCCACAGGGCCTGGCCCTGCAGCACCGGGTTGGCGGCAGCCACCTCGGGGCGGTTCAGCAGCTCGGCGAGGTCGGCGTCGGCCAGCGCGCCGCTGCGGGCCTGCAGCACCAGGTCGGGCTGACCGTTGACGCCGCGCGCCGCCCGTGCGAACTCGGTCAGCGCGGCGCCGTTGAGCAGGTGCACGCCAAAGGCCAGCGCCACGCCCAGCATCACCGCGACGACGGCCAGCACGACGCGGCCGGGCTGGTCGCGCCAGGCGGGCCAGGTCAGATGGGGCCAGAGGGCGGTCATTGGGGTGGGGCTTTGCTGCGGTGTTGGGGCTGGCTGCCCTGGCTGCGCCTGGCCAGCACGCCGAACTCATACGTCGTCATGCGCGTCATGCCGCGTGCAACCCACCCGCATCCAGCCGCAGGCGCCGGTCCGCCGCCTGCGCCGCCAGCTCCGAATGCGTGACCAGCAGGCAGGCCGCGCCGGCCTGCTGCGTGCAGCGCCGCAGCAGCGCCAGCACCTCGGCCGCATGGCGCGCGTCCAGGTTGCCGGTGGGTTCGTCGGCGAGCACCAGGCGTGGCCGGTGCACCAGCGCCCGCGCAATCGCGACGCGCTGCAACTGCCCGCCCGACAGCTGGCGCGGCATGCGTGCGGCCAGCGGCGCCAGATTGACGGCCTCCAGCATCTGCGCCACGCGGCCGTCGTCGCGCTCGCCCAGCAGCCGCAGCGGCAGTGCGACGTTGTCGGCCACGCTCAGGTGCGGCAACAGGTGGAAGGCCTGGAAGATGAAGCCCAGCTCCCGCCGCCGCAGCGCCGCGCGGGCCTCGTCGTCCAGCGCGCGCAGGTCCTGACCGGCCAGCGTGATGGCGCCGGCATCGGCCTCGTCCAGACCCGCCAGGCAGTTCAGCAGCGTGCTCTTGCCGCTGCCCGACTCGCCCAGCAGCGCGACGATCTCGCCGGGCGCCAGGTCCAGCGCGACGCCGGCAAACACGGGCGTGTCGCCATAGCTTTTGGCGAGGTCGCGGGCGCTGAGGACGGTCATGGGTTCAGGAGCTTGTGCAGTCCGGCCAGCAGCTCGGGCAGCGGCTGCGCACCGTTGCAGGCGATGACGCGGCGCTGCGGCATGCCGCGCAGCCAGGTGAGCTGGCGTTTGGCGAGCTGCCGCGTGGCGGCGATGCCGCGCTCGCGCAGGTCCGAGAAGTCGTTCGCGTCGAGCGCCTCCCACACCTGCCGGTAGCCCACGCAGCGCATGGAGGGCAGCGCCAGCGACAGGTCGCCGCGCGCACGCAAGGCCTTCACCTCGTCGACGAGGCCGCCCGCCAGCATGGCGTCGAAGCGCTGCGCCAGCCGCTCGTGCAGCCAGGCACGGTCGTCGGGTTCCAGCGAGAACAGCGGCCAGTCCACGCCCTCGTCGCGCGATGCCGCATGCAGCGCGCTCAGCGGCTGGCCGGACAGGCGGATCACCTCCAGCGCGCGCTGGATGCGCTGGCTGTCGTTGGGTGCCAGCCGGGCGGCGGTCTCGGGGTCAAGGCTTGCCAGCTCGGCGTGCAGCGCCGGCCAGCCGCGCTCGGCGGCCTCGGCGTCGATGGCCGCGCGCAGTGCGGCATCGGCTTGTGGCAGCGCGGAGAGGCCGTCGAACAGTGCCTTGAAGTACAGCATGGTGCCGCCCACCAGCAGCGGCACCCGGCCGCGCGCGGCGATGGCGGCGGCCAGGCGCTTGGCGTCGCGCACGAACTCGGCGGCTGAGTAGCTCTGGGTCGGGTCGAGGATGTCGATCAGATGGTGCGGCACGGCGGCCTGCTCGGCGGCGGTGGGCTTGGCCGTGCCGATGTCCATGCCGCGGTAGACCAGCGCCGAGTCCACGCTGATGATCTCCACCGGCAGCACCTCGGCAATCGCCAGCGCGGCGGCCGTCTTGCCGCAGCCGGTCGGCCCGGCCAGGCAAATCGGCGTGGTCAGAAGCGTTCCCATGGAGCGAGATAGCGCCATTGGCCAACGGGCAGTTGGCCCAGCGGAATGCGGCCGATGCGCACGCGCTTGAGGCCCACGACCTTGAGCCCGACGAGCTCGCACATGCGGCGGATCTGGCGCTTCTTGCCCTCGCGCAGCACGAAGCGCAGCTGCTGCTCGTTCTGCCAGCTCACCTTGGCGGGCCTGAGCTTCTCGCCGTCCAGTTCCAGCCCGTGGTTCAGCAGCGCCAGCTTCTCGGGCGCCAGTGCGGCATTGGGCAGCGTGCCTGCGGGCACGGGCTCGGCACCCGGCAGGCCGACGTACTCGACGCGCACCAGGTACTCCTTCTCGATGTCGGAGTCGTCGCCGATCAGCGCCTTGGCGATGCGGCCGTCCTGCGTCAGCACCAAGAGGCCGGTGGAATCGATGTCCAGCCGGCCGGCGGGCGCCAGGTGGCGGCGGTGGTTGGGGTGGGGCTTGATGCCGGAGGGATCGTCCTTCCAGCGGTTCTCGGGCTGGAACAGCGCGACCGCCGGCTCGTAGCCGTCCTCGGCCTGGCCGGACACATAGCCAATGGGCTTGTGCAGCAGCACCGTGACCAGCTGCGACTGCGCCTGGCGGGCGGCGGGGTCGATGTCGATTTGCACGTCGCCGACGACGCGCTGGCCCAGTACCGCGACCTTGCCATTGACGCGCACCCAGCCGGCGGCGATCCATTCGTCGGCCTCGCGACGCGAGGCGAGCTTGAGCTCGCTCATGCGCTTGGACAGGCGCTCGCCGGCCTCAGGGTCGCCCTGGCGCGGCGCTGCGCTGGGGCGCGGGGCGGCGTCTGCCGCGCGCTGGGCCACGCGGCGCTGGTCCTGGCGCGGCGGGCGTTCGGAGCGAGGCGGCGCGACGTCGCGCGGCGGCTGCTGAGCACGCGCGGGCCTGAAGGTTGACGGCTTGGGCCGCGCCGGGCGCTCCTCGCGCTGCGCTGCCGGCCGCTCGCCGCGCTGCTCCTGCTGCGCCTTCTGAAAGCGCGCTTCGCGCTCGGCACGTTCGGCCTGCGCCTGAGCCAGCGTGGGGCGGGGTTTGGAGACGCCCTTGCCGCGCACGGGGGCGCGCCTCTCGCCGTCGGCATTGCGGGTCTTGGCGGCGGGTTTCTTGTTCTTGAGGGTGATCGTGGCCATGTCAGCGTCCGCGGAGGAAAAGGGCGTCCAGTGCCTTCATGTCGAGCTGGCGCCAGGTGGGGCGGCCGTGGTTGCATTGGTCCGCGCGTTCGGTGGCTTCCATGTCGCGCAGCAGCGCGTTCATCTCGTCCAGCGTCAGCTGGCGGTTGGCACGCACCGCGCCGTGGCAGGCCATGGTGGCCAAGATCTCGTGCTGCGCGCGCTCCAGCACCGAGCTGGCATCGAACTGCGCCATCTCGGCCAGCAGCTCGCGCGTCAGCGCCACCAGGTCGCCGCCATCCAGCAGGGCGGGGCGCGAGCGCACGGCCAGCGTGCGTGCGGACAGCGGCGCCACGTCCAGACCCAGCCGCGAGAGCGTCTGGGCATGCTGCTCGGCCGTGGCCACTTCTTCGGCGGTGGCGGCGAAGCTCACCGGGATCAGCAGCGGCTGGCTCTCGATGGTGGCCGCGCCCAGCCTGGCCTTCAGCCGCTCGTAGACGACGCGCTCGTGCGCCGCATGCATGTCGACGATGACCAGGCCGTGCCGGTTCTCGGCCAGGATGTAGACGCCCTGGATCTGCGCGATGGCACGGCCCAGAGGCCAGTCCTCGTCGGGCAGTGGGGGCTTCAGCGTGACAGCGGGCGCGGCGGCCGGCGCGGCGGGCCGCCACAGCGTCTCGTGCTGCACCAGCGACAGCCGCACCTGCTCGGCGCTCGGCGGCAGCGGTGGCGTGTAGGCGCTGGCTTGATAGGCCGGGCGCGGCTCGGCCACGTAGAGCGTCGCGGCGGTGGTGGGCTCGAAGGCCAGCGGCGCCATGTCGGATTCGATGCCGGCCACCTCGGCGCTGCGCGAGGCAGCCAGCGCGTCGATGAAGGCGCGCCGCACCGCCTGGTGGACGGCGCGGCCGTCGCGGAAGCGCACCTCGATCTTGGTCGGGTGCACGTTCACGTCCACCAGCTCGGGCGCGATCTCGATGAACAGCACGTAGCTGGGCTGGCGCTGGCCGTGCAGCACGTCCTCGTAGGCCGAGCGGATGGCGTGGCTGATGAGCTTGTCGCGCACATAGCGGCCGTTGACCCAGACGTATTGCTGGTCGGCGCGCGAACGCGCCGCCTCGGGCAGGCCGGCGCGGCCGGTCAGCGACAGGGGCCCGGCGCTGTGCTCGAAGGCCCGGCTCTCGGCGACGAAGTCCTCGCCCAGCACGTCGGCAATGCGCTGCTCGGCCGAGGCCGGGCGCCACTGGTCCACCAGCTTGCCCTCGTGCCAGATCGCGAAGCCCACGTCGGGCCGCGCCAGCGCATGGCGGCGCACGGCCTCCACGCAGTGAGCCAGCTCGGTGGCGTCGGTCTTCAGGAACTTGCGGCGCGCGGGTGTGGCGAAGAACAGCTCGCGCACCTCGACACTGGTGCCGCGCGCGCGGGCCGCCGGTTGCAGCTCGCCGCTGCGCGCGTCCAGACGGTGGGCATGGGCGTCCGCGGCGGTGCGCGACGCGATGGCCATCTCGGACACGGCGGCGATGGCCGCCAGCGCCTCGCCGCGAAAGCCCATGGTGGCGACCGACTCCAGGTCGTGCAGGGTGGCGATCTTGCTGGTGGCATGGCGCTTGAGCGCCAGCGGCAGCTGCGCGACCGGGATGCCGCAGCCGTCGTCCTCCACGACGATGGAGCGCACGCCGCCGGCCATCAGCTTGACCTGGATGTGGCGGGCGCCGGCATCCAGCGCGTTGTCCACCAGCTCGCGCACCACCGAGGCCGGGCGCTCCACCACCTCGCCTGCGGCGATCTGGCTGATCAGTTCGTCGGGCAGTTCGCGGATGGCGCGGGGCGTGGGCACCTCAGGCAGGGGGGAATCCATCGGCGGGATTATCGTTTCCCCCGAAGCGTCACGAAGCCGTCCGGATAATGCGCCGCCATGGACGTCCTGACCTTCCTGATCGACTTCATCCTGCACGTGGACCAGCATCTGGCCGAATTCGTGCAGGCCTACGGCACCTGGGTGTACGCGCTGCTGTTCCTCATCGTGTTCACCGAGACGGGCGTGGTGGTCATGCCCTTTCTGCCGGGCGATTCGCTGCTGTTCGTGGTCGGGGCGCTGTGCGGCGCCGGGCTGATGAACCTGCCGTTGGCCATCGCCGTGCTGCTGCTGGCGGCCGTTCTGGGCGACCAGACCAACTACACGATAGGCCGCCACATTGGCCCCAAGGTGTTCCAGTGGGAGCAGTCGCGCTTCTTCAACCGCAAGGCTTTCGACGCGGCCCATGCTTTCTACGAGAAGCATGGCGGCATCACCATCATCCTGGCCCGCTTCATGCCTTTCGTGCGCACCTTCGTGCCCTTTGTGGCGGGCGTGGCCGAGATGAGTCGCGGCAAGTTCACGCTGTTCAACGTGGTGGGCGCGGTGATCTGGGTCGTGGGCCTGTGCGTGGCCGGCTATCTGTTCGGCAATCTGCCCTGGGTGCAGACGCACCTGAGCAAGATCATCTGGGCCATGATCCTCATCCCGGGGCTGATCGCCATCGGCGGTGGGCTGCAGGCCCGCTTCAAGCGCCAGCCGGGCTGATATGGCGCCCCTTGCCCAGCCTCGCTGCGCTGGACGCGAGCGAGTCTGCTCGGTGCCCCAAGGGGGTGGCGCTCGGCGCGCCGCAGGCGCACCGCGCCGTCACGCGTCATGAGCGCGCGCTCGGCCCTGTCGTTGCGTGGCCGTCTGTTCCTGCTGGCGCTGCTGCCGCTGCTGCTGTCGCTGATGCTGATCGCCTACGCCGTGCGCGAGCAGGAGAGTGAGCTGGCCGCGCGCGAGCATGCGCTGGTGCGCGCCGGCTACATGGACGCGCGGCGTACCGAGCTCAAGCACTACGTGGACCTGGCCGTCAGCACGGTCAAGCCGCTGCTGGGCCGGCCGGGCGGGCAGCAGCAGGCGCTGGCCGTGCTGTCTTCGCTGGACTATGGCCCCGATGGCTATTTCTTCGTCTACGACCTGGACGGTCGGGTGCTGATGCATTCGCGCCAGCCGGAGCTGATCGGCCAGAACCTCTGGGCGCTGCGCGACCCGCGCGGCCGCCCCACCATCCAGCAGCTCATCAACCAGGCCCGTGCTGGTGGTGGCTATGTGGAGTACCTGTGGCGCAAGCCGTCCAGCAGCCAGCTGGCGCCCAAGCTGGGCTATGTGGTGGCCGTGCCCGAGTGGGGCTGGATGCTGGGCACGGGGCTGTATCTGGACGGCATCGAGGCGACCATGGCGCAACTGGAGCGCGGCGCGCGCGAGAACATCACGGCCACGCTGCTGTGGGTGGGCGCGGCGGCGGTGTTGGGCGTGGCGCTGATCAGCGCCGGCGCGCTGGCGCTCAACCTCAGTGAGCACCGCAGCGCCGAGGCCAAGCTGCGCGCGCTGGCGCGCCAGGTCGTGCACAGCCAGGAGGACGAGCGCGCTCGGCTGGCCCGCGAGCTGCACGACGGCGTCAGCCAGGCGCTGGTGGCCACCAAGCTGCTCATCGAATCGGCCCAGCAGCAGCCGACCGAGAGCGAACGGCTGCAGGCGCTGGCGCTCAAGCGCCTGAACAGCACGCTGGCCGAGGTGCGTCACCTCTCGCATGCGCTGCGCCCCGCGCTGCTGGACACGCTGGGCCTGGCGGCCGCGCTGCAGCACCTGGCGGCCGAGTTCGATGCGGCCGGCGGCATCCGCTTCTCGGCCGAGATGAGCGGCGAAGAGGTGGCGCTGCCCGACGCCGTCAAGACGGCGCTGTTCCGCATCGCCCAAGAGGCGTTGAACAACGTCGTCCGCCATGCGCAGGCGACCGCAGTGACCGTGGCACTGCGCTTCGAGCCCGGTGGCGGGCTGACGCTGGCCATCCAGGATGACGGCCGCGGCTTCGACGCCGACGCCGCGCAGGCGCAGCCCGACCGCGGCCTGGGGCTGCGCAGCATGCGCGAGCGTGCCGCTGCACTGGGCGCGCGGCTGGCGCTGCGGACCGCGCCTGGCGCGGGTTGCCTGCTCACGGTGACACTCAGGGCTGCTGACCTCGCCCGCGCCGCCTCATGACCGCCCCCATCCGCCTGCTGCTCGTCGATGACCATCCCATGGTGCGCGAAGGCCTGGTCGCGCGGCTGGCCGCGGTGCCGCGCTTCGTGGTGGTGGGCGAGGCCGGCAACCGCGCCGAGGCGCTGGACCTGCTGGCCTGCTCGGCGCCCGACGTGGTGCTGATGGACGTGGGCCTGAAGGACGTCAACGGCATTGCGCTGGGCGCGGAGATGCTGGCCGCGCGGCCGCACATCAAGCTGCTGATGTTCAGCATGTACGACAACCCCGAGTACGTGCAGCGCGCGCTGACCGGCGGCGCGCGCGGCTATGTGCTCAAGGATGCGCCGGCCAGCGAGATCGTCTCGGCCATCGACGCGGTCGCGGCCGGCGGCACCTTCCTGAGCGCGGCGGTGTCGGGTCGACTGTTTCGCGGCCAGACCCCCAAGCCAGTGCTGACGCCGCGCGAGAGCGAGATCCTGAGCCTGCTGGGGCAGGGCGCGTCCAGCAAGCAGATCGCGCGTGCGCTGGACCTGTCCGTGCGCACCGTGGAGGCGCATCGCCAGAGCATCAAGCGCAAGCTGGCGCTGGACGGGCAGGCGGAGTTGATCCGCTATGCCGTGGAGCATGCGCGCGACGAGTTGCAGACTGCAGGGCGTCGATCCGGTTGATTCGGGTTGTCCCTTAGGTGTTGCCGCGCAATCGGCCCGCGTGGCTTGACCGATGCCTGGCACGGCGCGGTTTTCGACACTGGCGGCACGGTAGCGCCGCCTGTTCGGACGCGCGCGCCGCAATGGAGACAAGCCTCATGAATCTGCGCCGCCATCTCGCGTGGGCGGGTGTCGCGATCCTGGGTGCTGCATCGCTTGCCACCGTGGCCCTGAGCCGCGGCGAGACGATCAGCGCGCTGTGGGTCGTGGCCGCCGCCTTGTGCACCTACCTGATCGCCTACCGCTACTACAGCCTGTTCATCGCGAACAAGGTGCTGGGCCTGGACCCCCAGCGCCAGACCCCGGCCTGGAAGTACAACGATGGCCTGGACTACGTGCCCACCAACAAGCACGTGCTCTACGGGCACCACTTCGCCGCGATTGCCGGCGCCGGTCCGTTGGTGGGGCCGGTGCTGGCCGCGCAGATGGGTTATCTGCCGGGCCTACTGTGGATCCTGGCCGGCGTCGTGTTCGCCGGCGCGGTGCAGGACTTCATCGTGCTGTTCATCTCCACGCGCCGCGACGGCCGCTCGCTGGGCGACCTGGTGAAGCAGGAGATGGGCACGGTGCCGGGTCTGATCGCGCTGTTCGGCGCCTTCATGATCATGATCATCATCCTGGCGGTGCTGGCGCTGATCGTCGTGAAGGCGCTGGCGGACTCGCCCTGGGGCACCTTCACGGTGGCGGCCACCATTCCCGTCGCGCTATTCATGGGCGTGTACCTGCGCTTCATCCGCCCGGGCCGCATCGGCGAGGTGTCGGTCATCGGTTTCGCGCTGCTGATCGCGGCCATCTTCGGTGGCCAGTGGGTCAGCGAGCATCCGACGCTGGCAGAAGTCTTCACGTTCACGCCGGTGCAGCTGGTGTGGGCGCTGATCGCCTACGGCTTCGTTGCCGCCTGCATCCCGGTGTGGCTGCTGCTGGCGCCGCGCGACTACCTGTCGACGTTTCTGAAGATCGGCACCATCGTCGCGCTGGCCATCGGCATCGTCATCGTCGCGCCGCCGCTGAAGATGCCGGCGCTGACGCAGTTCGCGGCGGGCAGTGGCCCGGTCTGGGCCGGAAGCCTGTTCCCCTTCCTGTTCATCACCATCGCCTGCGGCGCGGTGTCGGGCTTCCACGCGCTGATTTCCTCGGGCACCAGCCCGAAGCTGCTGGAGAACGAGACCCACGCCCGCTACATCGGCTACGGCGGCATGCTGGCCGAGAGCTTCGTGGCCGTGATGGCGCTGGTGGCCGCGTCCTGCATCGAGCCGGGCGTGTACTTCGCGATGAACAGCCCCGCGGCAGTGGTCGGCAAGGATGCGGCGACAGTCGCGCAGACGCTGTCGACCTGGGGCTTTGTCATCACGCCGGAGATGCTGACGCAGGCAGCCAGTGACGTGGGCGAGAAGACCATCCTGGCCCGGGCCGGCGGCGCCCCGACGCTGGCCGTGGGCATGGCCGAGATCCTGCATCAGGTCATCGGCGGCAAGGCCATGATGGCCTTCTGGTATCACTTCGCCATCCTGTTCGAGGCACTGTTCATCCTGACCGCCGTGGACGCCGGCACGCGCGCCGGCCGCTTCATGCTGCAGGACCTGCTGGGCAGCTTCGTGCCCGCGCTGAAGCGTACCCAGAGCTGGGTCGCCAACATCCTCGCCACCGGCCTGTGTGTCGCGGCCTGGGGCTACTTCCTGTATCAGGGCGTCGTCGATCCGCTGGGCGGCATCAACACGCTGTGGCCGCTGTTCGGCATCGCCAACCAGATGCTGGCCGCCGTCGCGCTGCTGCTGGGCACGGTCGTACTGTTCAAGATGAAGAAGGATCGCTACGCCTGGGTCACGGCCGTGCCGGCGGCTTGGCTGCTGATCTGCACGATGACGGCCGGCTGGCTGAAGATCTTCTCCAGCGACCCCCGGCTCGGCTTCCTGGCCCATGCCGACAAGTACGCCACGGCGATTGCCGAGGGCAAGGTGCTGGCGCCGGCCAAGACCTTGGCCGCGATGGAGCGCGTGGTCTTCAATGACCGTCTGGATGCCGCGCTCTGCGCGCTGTTCATGGGGGTGGTCATCAGCGTGCTGATCTATAGCGCGCGCGCCATCCTGGCGGCGCGCCGCGCTGCTCGGCCAACGGCGCAGGAAACGACGTTCGTGCCGCTGCCGGCGGGGCAGCGTGCGTGAGCTGGGCCGCGAGCTGGTTCAGGCCGGCCGCTACCTCACGCAGAGCTTGCGCCTGATGGTGGGCGTGCCGGATTACGGCAGCTACCTGGCCCACCATCAGGCCACGCACCCGGATCGCGAGCCGATGAGCTACGAGGAGTTTTTTCGCGAGCGCCAGGCCGCGCGTTACTCGGCGCGGGTGGGCAAATGCTGTTGAGCCTGGCAAGCTCGGCCTCGCCTCACTGCCGCTTCTAGGCGGAGCGGCGCGCCGCCTCACAGCGTCGTGCTGCGCTTCCTCACCATCGGTGGGTTGTTCGCGAAGTACTTCGCGATGCCGGCGGCCAGCGCATCCACCAGCTTGTCCTGGTAGTCCGGGTCGCGCAGCTTCTGCTCCTCCTCGGGGTTGGAGATGAAGGCGGTCTCGACCAGGATGCTGGGAATGTCCGGCGCCTTCAGCACCGCAAAGCCGGCCTGTTCGACTCTGGGCTTGTGCAGCCGGCCGACTTTGCCCATCTGCCCCAGCACCTCGCTGCCCAGCTTGAGGCTGTCCTTGATTTGGGCCGTCGTGCTCATGTCCAGCAGCGCGTGCAGCACATGGGCGTCCTTGGTGGCCGCGCTGACGTTGACGCCGCCCACCAGGTCGGCGGCGTTCTCCTTGTTGGCCATCCAGCGCGCGGCGGCGCTGGTGGCGGCGCCGTCGCTGAGCGCGAACACCGAGGCACCGCGCGCCTGCCGGTTGATGAAGGCATCGGCGTGGATGGACACGAACAGGTCGGCCTGTACGCGGCGCGCCTTGCGCACCCGCTCCTGCAGCGGCACGAAGAAGTCGGCATCGCGCGTCATCAGCACGCGGATGTTGGGATTGGCCTGCAGCCGCTCGCGCAGCTTCAGCGCCACGGCCAGCACCACGTCCTTCTCCTTCAGGCCTGTGGGGCCAATGGCGCCGGGATCCTCGCCGCCATGGCCGGGGTCCAGCGCAATGACGATGAGGCGGTCCATCGCCGCGGTCGCCGGCGCGGGCGGCTTGGGCGCGGCCGCCTGCGGCGGCGCGGGTGCGGTGGCCACGGGCGGGCGCTCGATCTTGCGGATCAGGTCCTCCAGCGCGTCGTTCACCGCGCTGGCCGCGGCGTCGGCGCGCTGTGCGGCGGCGGGTGGTTTGTCGTGTCCCTGGACCAGCGCCAGCAGCGGGTCGGCCTCGACGGGCGGGTGCAGGTCGAAGACCAGCCGGTGCTTGTAGGCCGCCACCGGCGCCAGCGTGAAGATCTGCGGTGCGACGGCCTGCTTCAGGTCCAGCACGATGCGCACGACGGTGGGTGTGTTCTGGCCCACACGCACGCCGGCGATGTAGGGGTCGTCGGCCCGCACCTTGCCGATCAGCTCGCGCAGGCCCGGGCTCAGCGTCAGGCCGTCGATGTCGATGACCAGCCGGTGCGGCCCATCCACCAAAAAATGCCGGGCCGCCAGCGGCCGGTCGGACTCGATGGTGACCCGCGTGTAGTCAGCCGCCGGCCACACGCGCACGGCCACGATGCGGGCCTCGCTGCCGGCGGCCAGCGTGTCAGGGGCTTTGAGCAGCAGGGCCAGCAGGCCCAGGGAGTCGCGTCGCCGCAGCCTCATGCCAGTGCCTCCACAAGCTGCGCGCGGCCCTGGGCGCGCACGCGGCGCTGCGCGTCGGGCAGCAGCTCGATGAAGAGCTGCAGGTCCGGCGGCGGCAGCTGACCGGCGGCCTTCTCGGGCCATTCGCACAGCTTCAGTCCCGGCGCGGCGAAGACGTCTCGAAAGCCGGCGTCCTCCCACTCGCGCGGGTCGCCGAAGCGGTAGAAGTCGAAATGGCTGGCCACGCCGCCGCTGGGCAGCGCGTAGCTCTCCATGACGGCGTAGCTGGGGCTCTTGATGCGGCCCTGCACGCCCAGCGCGCGCAGCAACAGGCGCGCGAACGTCGTCTTGCCCGCACCCAGCGGGCCGTGCAATTCGATGAGGGCGTCGGGGGAGGGGCCCAGGGCCGCCGCAAGTCTTGCAGCGGTGGCAGTGGCTGCGGACTCGTCGGCCCACAGCAGCCTCAGTTCGGTGGTCGACCGCTCGCCACCGCCGGCAACAGGCTCACTCATCAATCAAATCGTCCCACGTCCAACATCGTGTTTGTTCCGCCTTCGCTACGCACCCGCTTGGGCCTGCGTTGCCACGCCTCGCGCTAGAGCCCGCAGCGCGCCGCACTGCAGCCCACTCGGGCGCGCCGGGCCAGCGAGCTAGAGCAGGTTTCTAGAATCGGTGGCAAATGCAAGAGGCCCCGTCCACTGTCGAAGCCACCGCGTTGCTGGCGCGCTTGCAGGGCTGGGCGCGTGAGCTGGGATTCTCACAGATCGCCGTGGCCGATGTGGACTTGCGGCACGCCGAGCCGGGCCTGCAGGCCTGGCTGGACGCCGGCTGCCACGGCCGCATGCACTACATGTCCGCGCACGGCATGAAGCGGGCCCGCCCGGCCGAGCTGGTGCCGGGCACGTTGCGCGTCATCACGGCGCGCATGGACTACCTGCCGCGCGCGACGGCTGCGGGCTGGCAGGCCGTCGAATGGGCGGGGCTCGCGACGCCCGGACAGGCGCAGATCTCGTTGTACGCCCGCGGCCGCGACTATCACAAGGTGTTGCGCCAGCGGCTGCAGAAACTGGCCGACCAGCTGCAGGCCGAGGTGGGCGCGCTGGGCTACCGTGTGTTCACCGACTCCGCGCCGGTGCTGGAGGTGGAGCTCGCCGCGCGTTCGGGCCTGGGCTGGCGCGGCAAGCACACGCTGGCCCTGCACCGGGACGCCGGCTCGATGTTCTTCCTCGGCGAGATCTTCGTCGACCTGGCGCTGCCGCTCACGCCGCCCGTCACGGCCCACTGCGGCGAATGCCGCGCCTGCCTGGATGCCTGCCCCACGGCAGCCATCACCGCACCCTACCGCGTGGACGCGCGGCGCTGCATCTCCTACCTGACCATCGAGCACGACGGCCCCATCCCGGTCGAGCTGCGGCCGCTGCTGGGCAACCGCGTCTATGGCTGCGACGACTGCCAGCTCGCCTGCCCCTGGAACAAGTTCGCCCGCCCGGCGGTGCTGGCCGACTTCGACCCCCGACCGGGCCTGGTGGGCGCGTCCATTGCCGAACTGCTGGACTGGGACGAGGCCCAGTTCCTGCGCCGCACCGAGGGCTCGGCGATCCGCCGGATCGGCTTTGCGCGCTGGCAGCGCAACCTGGCCGTGGCCGCCGGCAATGCGCTGCGCTGGCGCGACGACGCGCAACTGCGCGCCGCGCTGCAGCGCGCGCTGCCCGGCGCCGATGCGCTGGTGGCCGAGCACATCGCTTGGGCGTTGTCCGCGGCCCGCAGCGCTGCCGCGTTATCGTGCGCTCCGTTGCCCGCTGGAGACCCCGAATGAGCTTGCTGCGCCGTCGCGATGTCCTGACTCTGGCCGCCACCGCCGCGGCGCTGCCCGCGCGGGCGCTGCAGTATGAGGGGCAGGAGTTTGCCGACACGCTGGTCCTGGGCGGCGCGACGCTGGTGCTCAACGGCGCCGGCAAGCGCCAGGTGGCCATCTATCCGCTCTACCTCGCAGCCCTGTGGCTGCCGCACAAGGCCGGTACGCCGGAGGCCATCTACGCGCAGACGGGCCCGAAGCGTGTGGAGCTGCGCATCGTCATCCCGCTGGTCAAGGACGTATCGACACAGGAGTTCGTCAAGGCCATCGACAAGGGGGTGCGCCGCAACAGCAGCGAGGCCGAGCTCGCCGCGGTCAGCGAGCGGGTGCGCCAGTTCAACGCCGTCATCGCCGAGGTGGGGCGGGTCAAGAAGGGCGACCTGCTGCGCATCGACTACCTCCCGGCGCAGGGCGGCACCGTGCTGACCGTCAACGGCAAGACCTGGGGCCGGCCGATCCAGGGCCAGGACTTCTACACCGCCTTCCTGAAGGTCTTCCTGGGCGAGCGCAACAGCGATGCACGGCTGCGTGCCGGATTGCTGGGGCAGCCGGGCTAGCATCGGGCCTACAACCACTCACAGGAGACCCTCACCATGCAACGTCGCACAGTCCTCCAGGTCGCCGCGCTCGCCGGCGTGAGCCCGCTGGCCTGGGCCCAGCCCTATCCCAACAAGCCTGTGCGGCTGATCGTGCCGTTCGCGCCGGGCGGCACGACGGACATCATTGCCCGCATCGTCGCCGAGCGCATGTCCAGCATCCTGGGCCAGACCATGGTGGTGGAGAACAAGGCCGGCGGCGGCGGCACGGTGGGCGCGACCGAGATCGCCCGTGCCGCGCCGGACGGCTACACGCTGGGCGTGGCGACCGTTTCGACGACGGCGGCCAACCCGGCCATCAACAAGAAAATCGCCTACAACCCGCTGACCGACTTCACGCCGATCATCAACATCGCCGCAACGCCCAACGTCATCGCGGTGCATCCCAGCTTCCCGGCGCGCGACTACAAGGGCTTTGTCGCCGAGCTGAAGAAGAACCCCGGCAAGTACAGCTACGCCAGCTCGGGTACCGGCGGCATCGGCCATCTGCAGATGGAGCTGTACAAGACGCTGGCCGGCGTGTTCGTGCTGCACATTCCCTACCGCGGTGCCGGTCCGGCACTGAACGACACGGTGGCCGGCCAGGTGCCGGTGATCTTCGACAACCTGCCGTCGGCGCTGCCCTTCATCAAGGACGGCCGCTTGGTGCCCATCGTCGTGGCGGCGCCGCAGCGCGTGGCCGCACTGCCCAACGTGCCGACCTTCAAGGAAGTAGGGCTGGAGCCGGTCAACCGCATGGCCTACTACGGCATCCACGCGCCCAAGGGCCTGCCGCGCGACATCGTCGACAAGGTCAACGCCGCGGTGCGCAAGGCGCTGGAGATCCCGGACGTGAAAAAGCGCATCGAGGACACCGGCGCGCTGATCGTGGCCAACACGCCCGAGCAGTTCGCGGCGCAGATCGCGGCCGAGTTCGAGGTCTACAAGAAGGTCGTCGTGCAGCAGAAGCTCAGTCTGGAGTGATCGATCCGGCCATCGAGTCCTTCATCGAGGCGCTCTGGCTGGAAGACGGTCTGAGTGTCAACACGCAGGCGGCCTATCGCCGCGACCTCGCGGCGCTGGCCGCCTGGCTTGCGCCCACGCCGCTGGACGCCTGCACCGAGAGCCAGCTGTTCGAGTACGCCGTGGCCCGGCCGGCGGCCAAGGCCAGCAGCGCGAACCGGCGGCTGTCGGTGTTCAAGCGCTATTTCCGCTGGGCCTTGCGCGAAGGCCGCATTGCGGCCAATCCGACGCTGAAGCTGACGGCTGCCCGCCAGCCGCTGCGCGTGCCCAAGCTGCTCAGCGAGGCGCAGGTGGCGGCGCTGCTGAACGCGCCGGACGTGGACACGGCGCTGGGCCTGCGCGACCGCGCGATGCTGGAGCTGATGTATGCCAGCGGCCTGCGCGTGTCGGAGCTGGTCACGCTGAAGAGTGCGCACGTGGCCTTCAAGGACGCCGTGCTGCACATCACCGGCAAGGGTGCCAAGAGCCGCTTGGTGCCGTTCGGCGAGCACGCGCGCGACTGGCTGGTGCGCTATCTGCGCAACGCGCGCGCCGAGATCCTGGCCGGCCGCAGCAGTGACGACCTCTTCGTCACCGCGCGCGGTGCCGGCATGACGCGGCAGATGTTCTGGACGCTGATCAAGCGGCACGCGCTGGCCGCCGGCATCACGGTGCCGCTGTCGCCCCACACGCTGCGCCACGCGTTTGCGACACACCTGCTCAACCACGGTGCGGATCTGCGCGCGGTGCAGCTGCTGTTGGGGCATGCGGACCTGTCGACGACCCAGATCTATACCCATGTGGCGCGTGAGCGCCTGAAGACCTTGCACGCAACCCATCACCCGCGGGGATAGGTGCCGCGCCTAGGAGCCTCGTAAATTTCGTCGGTTTCAAACCTGTCGGCCTGCCACAACAGCGGCCCGCGCGGCGGGCCGGCCGCGTGCAAACTGCGCTGCCATCGCACACCACTTCTCGGAGTTTTCATGCCCACCCACCGCCTGTTGCCCGTTGCCCTGGCCGCGCTCGGCCTGTTCAGCGCTGCCGCCAGCGCCCAGGAGGCCAGCAGCCTCGAACGCGTCACCGTGCTCGGCTCGCGCAAGTCGCTGCCCGCTTCGTCCAGCACCGACACGCTGGTGCCGGTGGACATCTACTCGATGGGCAAGCTGGCCGAGGGCGGCGGGCAGTTCGACCTGGCGCAGACGCTGCAATACCTGTCGCCGTCGTTCAACTCCACGCGCCAGACTGGCGCGGACGGTGCCGACCTGATCGACTCGGCCGCGCTGCGCGGCCTGGGTTCGGACCAGACGCTGGTGCTCGTCAACGGCAAGCGGCGCCACACGGTGGCGCTGGTCAATCTGTTCGGCGCGCGCAACCGCGGCTCGACGGGCACCGACATGAACTCGCTGCCGCTGCTGGCCATCGACAACGTGCAGGTGCTGCGCGACGGCGCCGCGGCGCAGTACGGCTCGGACGCCATTGCCGGCGTCATCAACGTGGAGCTCAAGAAGCGTGCCGGCTGCGAGGCCGTGGCCGGCTACGGCCAGTATTCGGCCGGCGACGGCAAGAACTACCTGGCCTCGGCCTACTGCGGCGTGCAACTGGGCGGCGGCCTGCTTGCCATCACCGGCGAATGGCAGGACCGCGGCCGCTCCAACCGCAACGACCCCAACGACGAGAACATCGGCCCACGGACCATCGGCGACACGGCGGTCAAGAACAAGACCGTCTACCTGAACGGCGAGTTCCCCGCCGCAGGAGGCAGCAAGCTCTACCTGACGGCCGGCGCGCAGGACCGCGACGCATCCTCCGGCGCCTGGGCGCGCGGTGGCGTCGGCACGGACGACATCCCCAGCCGTAACTCGGCCGCGATGTATCCCAACGGCTTCGTGCCCTTCATCAACGGCGACATTCAGGACCGCTACGTCAGCGTCGGCTGGAAGTCGAGCTTCGCCGGCTGGGACACCGACCTGTCCCAGACCTATGGCAGCAACAGGATGCGCTACCACATCAGCAACACGCTGAACGCGTCCATCGCCAACAAGGACCTGCTGGCGGGCGGTAAAGGGGTGAGCCCCAGCCGCTTCGACGCCGGCGGCTTCGGCTTCAGCCAGGCGACGACCAACCTGGATGTCAGCCGCTTCTTCGCGGATCTGCTGGGCGGCAGCAACATCGCCTTTGGTGCCGAGTACCGCCGGGAGAAATACGACATCGTGGCCGGAGAGCCTGGCTCCTACATCGATGCCGACGGCGTAGGCGTGGGCGGCAATGCCGGCAGCCAGGGCTTCCCGGGCTTTCAGCCGGCCGACGCGACCCAGCGCAGCCGCAACAGCCAGGCCCTCTACGTCGACTGGGAGGCCAGCCTGACGCCCGCGCTGACGCTGGACGCCGCGCTGCGCGCCGAGCATTACAGCGACTTCGGCTCCACCACCACCGCCAAGCTGGCCGGCAGCTACAAGGCCAGCAATGCCCTGCTGCTGCGCGGTGCCGCCAGCACGGGCTTTCGCGCGCCCAGCCTGCAGCAGCTGTACTTCTCGTCGACCTTCACCGACTTCATCAACCAGCAGCCGCTGGACGTGGTGCTGGCACCCAACGGCAGCGCCATCACCAAGGCCGCAGGCGTGCCGCCGCTCAAGCAGGAGAAGTCCAAGAACCTCACCCTGGGCTTCACCTTCAAGCCCAGCGCCGATACGGCCATCACGGCCGACCTCTACCAGATCAACATCCGCGACCGCATCGTGCTGTCGGGCCGCTTCGACGACAGCAACTACCCGGCGCTGGGCGCCATCCTGCAGGGCCTGGGCGTGGGCCAGGCGCAGTTCTTCGTGAACTCGGTGGACACGCGCACCCGCGGGCTGGACCTGACCGCGTCGACGCGCGCCAAGCTCGGTGCGGGCCAGCTCAGCACCTTCCTGGCGTTGAACATCACGCGCACGACCGTGACGGCCATCCACGCGCCGGCTTCGCTGCAGGGCTATGAGGACGTGCTGCTGTCCGAGCGCGAGCGCTTGTTCATCGAGCAGGCCGGCCCGCGCGCCAAGGCCACGCTGGGCTTCGAGTACGCCCAGGGGGCCTGGACCGGCGAGGCCAAGATCATCCACTTCGGCAGCCAGACCCAGGGCACCTTCTCGGGCCCGCCGGTGCCCAACCTCCACTACAAGCCCAAAACCTCGATGGACCTGGGCCTGACCTGGCAGGCCACACCGGCGCTCAAGCTGAGCGTGGGCGGCAACAACGTGTTCAACGTCAAGCCCACCCGCCAGGATCCGTTCGAGACCGACAACGGCTTCTACTACGACAGCGTGCAGTTCGGCCTGAATGGCGCGTCCTACTTCGTGCGGATGCACTATCGGTTCTGACGGGCTCCTGGACAATCCGGGCGGATGGACCACAGCTTCCTCTCCGCCCTGATCCTGCTGTTGCTGGTGCTGGACCCGCTCGGCAGCCTGCCCATCTTCATCTCGGTGATGCGGGGCGTGCCGCGCGAGCGCCGCACCCGCGTGGCCATGCGCGAGGTGGGCATCGCGTTCGGCGTGCTGTTTGCCTTCATGTTTCTGGGCGAAGGCTTTTTGCGGGTCATGCACCTCTCCGAGCGCTCGCTGGAGGTGGCCGGCGGCGTGATCCTGATGATCATCGCGATCCGCATGATCTTCGGCGGCTCCAGCGAGTCGGCGTATGGCTTGGAGGGGGGCCGGGAGCCGCTGATCTTCCCGCTGGCCGTGCCCCTGCTGGCCGGTCCATCGGCCATGGCCACGGTGCTGCTGCTGGCGTCGCGCCAGCCGGACCGCATCTATGAATGGATAGGCGCGCTGAGCGCGGCGATGCTGGTGTCGGGCGGCGTGCTGGTGCTGGCCGACCGCATCCGCCGGCTGCTGGGCGATTCGGTCGTGTCGGCCATCGAGAAGTTGATGGGCCTGGTGCTGACGGCCATCGCCGTCGAGATGGTGCTGGCCGGCCTGAAGCGCTACTTCATCGGCGGCTTGTGAGGCGCCGCCGGCCAGCGCGCCGGCTCATTTGTTCTTCTTGGCTTGCTTGCCCTTGGGGATCACGGCCGTCATCGGCGCCACGGGGCGGTCGGAGCCGGCCGCCTTGGCGGGGGCCGTGTCCTTCTTCGGCTTCTTGGCCATCTTGTTGCTGCGTTGTTCGGTGTTGGCCATGGGGGGCTGCCTGCCAGGGGTTGAGAGCGTAGGCTGGACTATGCCTCAGCGTCTTGGCGTGCCTTGGCCGGGCTTTTGCGCCCATTGCGCGCCCGTGATGTCGTCGCGGGTGCAGTCCATGTCGTGCCAGCGGCCCAGGCCGGTGCAGCGCATGCCCAGGCGCCGCATGACGCCGGACGAGGGCGCTTCTCCGGCTGGCAGGCGACGCAGATCAGCTCTGGCTGCAACGTCGCGAAGCTCCTGCCCACCATGTGGCGTGCCGCCCCTCGCTGGCATGGCCCAGGCGTCCTGGCGCAGCCGCAGGCGGGGCAGGACCTTCATGGCGTCGGGCATGGGCAGTGACCGTGGCAGCCTGGGCTGCGCGATCTCACGATTCGAAAGTCGCTTTCCATATCGCGGAACGCGCTGATGTTGCAGCGCCGCAAGATTTCTCATTATGGCGAATCTCGTTTTGTAATTTGAAATCGCAACTGTAAATCGTTGATTTCAAATAACAAATTTTTTTGTCTTATATAAGACTTGCATGTGCCACGAGCCGGGCTTGACGGCTAGTCTTGAGCCATCGGTTTTCGATGTCTGCAAGGAGCTTCCATGACCCGCCTCACCCGTGAACAACAGATCGCCGCCCTGGAGAAAGACTGGGCCGAGAACCCCCGCTGGAAGGGCATCACCCGCGGCTACAGCGCCGCCGACGTGGTGCGCCTGCGCGGCTCGGTTCAGATCGAGCACACGCTGGCCAAGCGTGGTGCCGAGAAGCTGTGGAACCTGCTCAATACCGAGCCCTTCGTCAACGCGCTGGGCGCGCTGACCGGCAACCAGGCCATGCAGCAGGTCAAGGCCGGCCTGAAGGCCATCTACCTGTCTGGCTGGCAGGTGGCGGGTGACGCCAACAGCAACGGCGAGATGTATCCCGACCAGTCGCTGTACTCGGTGGACTCGGTGCCCAAGGTCGTCAGGCGGATCAACGCGACCTTCAAGCGCGCCGACGAGATCCAGTGGAGCGAGGGCAAGGACGACATGGACTTCTTCGCCCCCATCGTCGCCGACGCCGAGGCCGGCTTCGGTGGCGTGCTCAATGCGTTCGAGCTGATGAAGGCCATGATCGACGCGGGAGCCGCCGGCGTGCACTTCGAGGACCAACTGGCCAGCGCCAAGAAGTGTGGCCACATGGGCGGCAAGGTGCTGGTGCCCACCCGTGAGGCCGTGGCCAAGCTGGTCGCCGCGCGCCTGGCGGCGGACACCATGGGCGTGCCGACGCTGCTGGTGGCCCGCACCGACGCCGAGGCCGGCGACCTGCTCACCAGCGACATCGACGACAACGACAAGCCCTTCTGCACCGGCGAGCGCACCGTCGAGGGCTTCTACCGCACCCGCAACGGCCTGGACCAGGCCGTCAGCCGCGGCCTGGCCTATGCGCCCTATGCCGACCTGATCTGGTGCGAGACCGGCAAGCCCGACCTGGCCTTCGCCAAGGCCTTTGCCGAGGCCATCCACGCCAAGTTCCCTGGCAAGCTGCTGGCCTACAACTGCTCGCCCAGCTTCAACTGGAAGAAGAACCTGGACGATGCCACCATCGCCAAGTTCCAGCGTGAGCTGGGCGCCATGGGCTACAAGTTCCAGTTCATCACGCTGGCCGGCTTCCACAGCCTGAACTACTCGATGTTCGAACTGGCCCACGGCTATGCGCGCAATCAGATGAGCGCCTTCGTCGAACTGCAGGAGAAGGAGTTCGCCGCAGCCGAGAAGGGCTTCACCGCCGTCAAGCACCAGCGCGAGGTCGGCACCGGCTATTTCGACGCCGTCACCACCACCATCGAAGCCCAGGCCTCCACCGCGGCCCTGAAGGGCTCCACGGAGGACGAACAGTTCTTCGACGCCAAGCACGGCTGAACCCCGCCCGATTGAGCAGAGTCAGACGTCAACTCCTGACTTTTGGGCCCGCCTCGGCGGGCCTTTTTTTGCCTGCTGGGTGAGATGCGCGGAGGCTTTACCCAGATGGGGGCTTGTTCGGCGTGGGCTTAGGTCACGCTTGCGCCCGGAATGCGCGTCAGCGCGAGGCCGCCAGCAGCGACCGGTAGTCGTCGGCGCTTGCCACGCGCGGGTTGGTTTTGTGGCAGTGGTCCAGCAGCGCATGCGCGACGATGCGCTCGTCCCACTCGGGCCCCACACCCATCGCGGCCAGGCCCGCCGGCAGGCCCAGGCGCGCGTTCATCGCGGTGATGGCGTCCGCCACCGCGTCGGCATCACTGCCGGCCAGGCCCATGGCTTGAGCCAGCCTGGCGATGCGCTGCTCGCGGCTGACGCTGTCGGCCGCGGCATTGAAGCGGATGACGGCTGGCAGGAACACCGCATTGAGCGTGCCGTGGTGCAGCCGCGGATTCAGGCCACCCAGCGAGTGGCTCAGCGAGTGCACCGCACCCAGCCCCTTCTGAAAGGCAAGCGCGCCGTGCACGCTGGCGCACATCATGTCCAGCCGGGCCGCGCGGTCCTGGCCGTCGCGCGTGGCCCGCTCGATGCTCTGCCAGCCGCGTCGCAGCCCCTCCAGCGCGATGCCGTCAGCCGCTGGGTTGAAGGCCGGCGCGAGGAAGGTCTCGATGCAGTGCGCAATGGCATCCATGCCTGTCGCGGCGGTCAGGTGCGGCGGCAGCGCCAGCGTCAGCTCGGGATCGCAGATCGCAGCCTTGGGGAGCAAGACCCAATTGTGGAAGCCCAGCTTGCGGCCATCGTCGACGATGAGGATGGCGCCGCGTGCCACCTCGCTGCCGGTGCCGGCCGTGGTCGGCACGGCGATCAGCGGAAGCACCGCAGCGGTGATGTTGACAGCGCCGCCCTCGATGGTGGCCCAGCGCTTCAGCGGCCCTTCGTGCGTGGCAGCGATGGCCACGCCCTTGGCCAGATCGATGCTGGAGCCGCCGCCGACGGCCACCAGGCCGTCACAGCCCTCGGCCCGCAACTGCGCCACGGCCAGCCGCACAGCCGCCTCGGTGGGGTTGGCGGGCGTCTGGTCGAACACCGGCGGCCGCTCGGCAAAGCCGGCCAGCGCCTGGTCCAGCACGCCGGCCGCGCGTACGCCGGCATCGGTGACGACCAGCGGCCGCCGCATGCCGGCGCGCTCGCACTCGGCGGGCAGCAGGCGGCTGGCGCCGAACTCGATCTCGATGCGGGTCAGGTAAAGGATCTGTGCCATGGCTCGGGCTCCGCGGTGTCTTTGTACATGCTATGCCGGTCTGCCTAGGAGCCCGACAGGCTCCTAGACTCACCGTCATGCGCGCGACTCGATGGCCTTTGCTGCTGATCCTGGCCCAATGGCCAAACCGCCCCGGCGCTGTGGCAGGCGCTGCCCGACCTGGCCACGTCCTTGCGCCTGAGCCAGACCGATCTGGCCCGTGGGGACGCGGGCCCGCGTGACCGTCCGCAACGACGTCGGTGGACATATGGTGTACCGCGACGGCGCAAGCCGCATCGCCCAGCTGGCCGACCGGAAGGCCTGCGACGCCAACACGCAGGCACTGCGCGCCCCGGCGGAGCCCGCCTTCCCAGCGCCGCTGCGCGGCCCGTGGGTGCTGCCGGGGACAATGCTGCGGTCATGACCCATCCCCTGTCTCCCCGCATGGCGGCACTGCTCGCGCGCATTCGGCGCGCCAACCGTCCGCCCTTGCACAGCCTGTCGCCGCGCGAGGCACGCATCGCCTATCGCATGGCCGCCGAGATCCTGGATCTGCCGCGCGCCCCGCTGGCCCGCGTGCAGGATCTGCAGGTTGCCGACCGCCCGGCGCGGCTGTACGCGCTCAGCGACGCGGTCCTGCCCGTGCTGCTCTACCTGCACGGTGGTGGCTTCACCATCGGCGACCTGGAGACGCATGACAGCCTATGCCGGCAGCTGGCCTTGCGCAGCGGCGCGGCCGTGCTGGCGCTGGACTACCGGCTCGCGCCCGAGCACCGCTTTCCCGCCGCCGTGGACGACGCCTGGGCGGCGCTCGCCTGGCTGCACGAACGCGCCGATAGGCTGGGCCTGGACGGCAGCCGGCTGGCCGTGGGCGGTGACAGCGCCGGCGGCACGCTGGCCGCGGTGTGCGCCATCTTTGCGCGCGACCGCGGCCTGCCGCTGAAGGGGCAACTGCTGATCACGCCGGGCACCGACGCCCATGCCAGCCACGACTCGCACCGCCGCTTTGCCGAGGGCTTTTTGCTGGATGCCAAGAGCATCGAGTGGTTCTTCGATCACTACATCGATCAGGCGCAGCGCACCGACTGGCGCTTCGCGCCGTTGCTGGCCGACGACCATGCCGAGCTCGCGCCTGCCGCGGTGCTGCTGGCCGAGGCCGACCCGCTGGTGGACGAGGGCCTGGCCTATGCGGACCGGCTGCGCGCGGCGGGCGTGCCGGTGCAACTGGAGCTGGTGCGCGGCGTCACGCACGATTTCATCAAGATGGGCCGCAGCCTGCCCGAGGCCATCACGGCAATGGACTTCTGCGCGTCCGCGATCAGGGAGTACCTACAACCATGAAACGCAGCGAATTCCGCCACCTCGAACCCCTGCGCGTGCGCTGGGCCGAGATCGATGCCCAGGGCATCGTCTTCAACGGGCACTACTTGACCTACCTGGACACCGCCGTGAGCGGCTACTGGCGCGCGCTGGCCATCCCCTATGCGCAGACCATGAAGTCGCTGGGCGGCGACCTGTACGTGCGCCGCGCAATGCTGGACTACCGCGGCTCGGCGCGCTACGACGACCGGCTGGACATCGGCATCCGTGCCCGCGAGTTCGGCAACAGCTCGATGCGGGTGGACGGCGGCATCTTCCGTGGCGAGCAACTGCTGGTGCAGGCCGAGATGATCTACGTCTTCGCCGACCCCGCCACGCAGACACCCGTCCGTCTGCCCGACGCCTTGCGCGGCCTGATGCAGGACTTCGAGGCCGGCCAGCCGGTCGTGGACGTGGCGCTGGGCGGCTGGGCCGAGGTGGGCCAGGCCGCGGCCGCGATACGCCGTGAGGTGTTCATCGAAGAGCAGCACATCCCGGCCGATCTGGAATGGGACGCAGCCGATGCCAGCTGCCTGCACGCACTGGCGCGCAATCGCTTCGGCCTGCCGCTGGCCACAGGCCGCTTGCTCGAGCATGTGCCCGGCGTCGCCAAGATAGGCCGCATGGCCGTGCTGCGCCCGATGCGCGGCACCCGCATCGGCCGCCAGGTGCTGGATGCGCTGATGGCCGAGGCTCGGCGCCAGGGCTACCGCGAGGTGCTGCTGCACGCGCAGCTGAGCGCCGAGAACTTCTATCTGCGCGCCGGCTTCCAGCGCCGTGGCGAGCCGTTCGAGGAAGCCGGCATCGCGCATGTGGAAATGGTGCGGGCGCTCTGAGCGGGTCAGCCCAGCATCTCAAACCGCTCCACTTTGCGCTCCCCGGCCACCCAGCGCGCCATCGCTGCCGCCACCTGCGGCTCGCGGTGCGTCCAACCTTCGGGGTAGATCTCCATCCAGGTCCAGCGGCCCAGCTCGTCGGGCTCGGGCCGCTGCAGCAGCTCGATGGGCGCCTCGACGCGCGCCTTGCGAAAGGCGATCAGCGCTTCGTCGACATGCGCTGTGGCCACGCGGTAGTAGACGTAGAGCCGCATCAGCCACCCGCACGTATCGGTTCGCCGCCGATGATGCGGGTGGGCATGCCCTCCACCTCGCCGGGCAGGTGGGTGGGCTGGCCGGGACGGCTGTAGTACAGCACCACCACGCGCCGGCCCTGCGCATCCCGTTCTATCCAGGCACCGTCGACGCCGGGCAGGCGCAGCAGCTGGTCGGCCACGGGCTGGGGCAGCACGTCCTCGGCGGTGGGTTGGGCCTGGCTGCCCACCGGCTCTGGGTCGAGGGACAGAAAGCCGAGATCCCCGGGCGGCGGGGAGGCCTTGGGTAGTGCTGGCATGGCGGACTCCTGGCAACTGCGGCGGCGGCAGCTTGCCGCCGCCCGGGATTGTCCGCCTGTTGGACGGACCGTTCAGGTCACGAGATTGACGTCCAGTGCCGCCAGCACGTCGCCGATGCGGTTGGCGAAGGTTGTGCCGCCGCCGCCGGCGAACAGCAGGCCCACCGGCGCGCGCCGGGCGTCCCAGGTCCAGATCAGCGAGCCCGAGTCGCCGCCCTGGCTGAAGTCGCCGCTGGCGGCCCGGATCGACATCTGGTTGACGAAGCGCCCGACCTTGCCGCCGCCGTAGTTGACGTTGACCGTCACGCCAATGGCGGTGACGCGGCCGGAGGTCAGCTGCGTCGTGCGGCCGCTCTTGCCCACCATCATGCCCGGCACCGCCGCCACCGGTGCGCTGCCCACGCGGAAGTACACCGGCCTGCCGCCGGAGAGGTACATCAGCTCCGCGCGCACGCGGTCGGGCCAGGCCCAGCCGGTGGCCGCATCCACCAAGTTGTTGCCGCCGGAGAAGTTGATGGGCACGAAGCGCTCCAGCACGGCGACCTGGTCGGCCGGCATGCGGCCGCCGTCGTAGGGGCCGGGCTGGACGATGGCGCTGTTGATGGGCGCGGCATTGCTGTTGGCCAGCACGTGGTTGTTGCTCAGGATCATCAGCCGCGAGCTGCGCGGCGCGCTGCGGCCGCGGCACAGGCAGCCCTGGGTGCCCGCCGTGATGGCCACGTTGCCGACACTGATGCCACCCGGCGACGGCCGCAGGCGCATGCGGTGCTGGTGGGCGTCGACGATGCCGGTGCGCACCACCTGCACCGGGAAGTCGGGCGACGCGAGCGCCTGGAAGCCGGCCGCCGAGGCGATGCGCGCGCGGGTCTCGGGCGCGGGCTCGGGTTCGATGGTGTAGACCTCCAGCACCGGCTCGCCGGGAAGGCCGCCGTGCTCGGCCAGCTCGCCGAGGCCGATGCCCACGCCGACGATGTTGCTGTCCAGCGAGGCCGCCGACGTGACGCCCTCGGCCTCTGTCGACAAGGACTTGAGCAGGTCTTCGACGGCGCTCTTGGCGGCGATGAGCTGCGGGTCCAGGCCGGCCATGAAGGACTCGGCCTCGGCATGCGCGCTGTCGAGGACAGCCTCCGAGGGGGCCTCGAACTCGCTGCTGGTGGCGGGCTGATCGCTGGTGTTGTCGGTGGCGGGCGGGTCGTAGGCGGCGGTTCCGCCTGGGCGCTTGGTAGCCATGGTGTGCCTCTCTGATGGGTCGGTTGCGACGACCTCACCGAGAGGGGAGCGTCCCGCCGCGGCGGCCGTCTCCTTCAATATGGGCGGCCGCCCGCGAGTCCGTGCACCGAGAGTTAGGGGGACGCCGGCGCCAACTCATCAAGCCTGTGGAGGCTGGGCGTCCCCTATCCGCGCCAGGGTCAGTCCTGCGGCGGAATCTCGTAAGGCAGGGCGCGCGGCTGCAGCGTCGCGCCCGACGCGCTGCCCAGGTGCAGGCTGCCGCCTTCCAGCGCCGCGAGCTTGATCTCCGCGGCAATGACCGAGCGGCCGCCGCGCGTGCCACAGCCGGCTACCATGCCGGCCGGCTGTTCGGGGTCGGCGCTGTGGAAGATTTCCTGGCCCACGGCGGCGTCGCCGTCGGTCTCGAACAGCTGCAGCCGGCGCTTGAGCGTGCCTCGGTACTGGCTGCGCGCGACGACTTCCTGACCGGGATAGCAGCCCTTCTTGAAGCTCACGCCGCCCAGCACCTCGAAGTTGATCATCTGCGGCACGAAGGCCTCGACAGTGGCACCGCGCACCCAGGCCATGCCGGCCTCGGTCTCGGCCCAGGCCCAGTCGGCGGCGCTTAGCTCGGCGCCGGCCGGCGCGGGGTCGGTTGCCGGCTGCACGCACAGCGCACGACCCAGCCCGGATGCAGCGGGCAGGGCGATTTGCACCGCAGCGTCGTCGCGCGCCAGCGTCCAGGCCGCGGCGGCCGGCGTGCCGAGCAGGCCGTAGACGGCGAATTCGGCGCTCGCGTCGCTGAGCTTGCACTTGGCGCGCAGCACGAACATGGACAGCCGCTTCAGCGTGGCCGCCAGCGTGTCGGCCGGCAGCGCCAGCAGGATCTCGTCGTCGCCATGCCGCCAGCCCACCATCGTGGCCAGCAGCCGGCCCTTGGGGGTGCAGAAGCCGGCCAGGCGCGCATGGTCGTGGTCCAGCTGCGCAAAGTCCTGCGTCAGCTGGCTGTGCAGAAAGCTGGCGGCATCGGCGCCCTGGGCGCGGATCACGCCCCAGTCGGTGAGGTGCAGTCGGGAGGCTTGGGAGGCTTGAGACATGGGCGGAATTATCATCTGCGCCTTTTGGTCAGACCCCGGGCAAGGGCATGAAGTGGCTGGTGCGAGCGGTGCTCGTGTGGATGTTGATCGCGGCGCTGGCCGCCGCTGCCGCCTGGCAGTGGCTGCGCAGCCCGCTGCGGCTGGCCACGGCGTCGGTGGAGCTGTCGGTGGAGCCCGGCAGCAACCCGGCCGAGGTCGCGCGCGCCTGGGTGGCGGCCGGCGTGCAGACCGATGCGCGGCTGCTCTACCAGTGGTTCAAATGGTCCGGCCAGGCGCGCCAGATCCGCGCCGGCAGCTACGAGGTGCACGTCGGTGTCACGCCGCGCGAGCTGCTGGGCAAGATGGTGCGCGGCGACGAGGTGCTGGAGCAGCTGCGCCTGATCGAAGGCTGGAACTGGCGTCAGGTGCGCGCTGCGCTGGCGGCCGCGCCAGCGCTCAAGGTCCGCACTGCGCAGATGAGCGACGCGGAGATCATGGCTGCTTTGGGCGAGCCGGGCGTGGCGCCCGAGGGCCGCTTCTTCCCCGACACCTATGCCTATAGCCGCGGCGTCAGCGACCTGACCGTGCTCAAGCGCGCCCATGCGGCGATGAAGAAGCGGCTGGCCGCGGCTTGGGCGCAGCGCGCGCCCAACCTGCCGCTGAAGTCGGCGGACGAGGCGCTCATCCTCGCGTCCATCATCGAAAAGGAAACCGGCACCGCGGGCGACCGCGCGCGGGTGGCGGCCGTGTTCATCAACCGGCTGCGCATCGGCATGCCCTTGCAGACCGACCCCACGGTCATCTACGGCTTGGGCGAGGCCTTCGACGGCAATCTGCGCAAGCGCGACCTGCAGACGGACACGCCGTTCAACACCTACATTCGCGGCGGTCTGCCGCCCACGCCCATCGCCATGCCGGGCGCAGCCTCGCTGCAGGCGGCGGTCAACCCGGCGGCGATCCAGGCGCTGTACTTCGTCGCGCGCGGCGACGGCAGCAGCGAGTTCAGCGACGACCTCGCCGCGCACAATCGCGCGGTCAACAAATACCAACGCGGCGGCAAGTGACAGGGCGGTTCATCTCATTCGAAGGCATCGACGGCGCCGGCAAATCCACCCACATCCAGACGGTGGCCGACTGGTTCCGCGCGCGCGGTGACGACGTGCAGCTCAGCCGCGAGCCCGGCGGCACGCCGCTGGCCGAGACGCTGCGCGACATCGTGCTCAAGCAGCCCATGGGCGCGCTGACCGAGGTGCTGCTGATGTTTGCCGGCCGGCGCGACCATGTCGAGACCGTCATCCGGCCCGCGCTGGCCGCCGGCAGGACGCTGCTGTGCGACCGCTTCACCGACGCCAGCTTCGCCTACCAGGGCGGTGGCCGCGGTCTGCCGCTGGCGGTGCTGACGTCGTTGGCCGACTGGGTGCAGGAAGGCACCGAGCCCGAGCTGACGCTGTGGTTCGACCTGCCCGCCGAACAGGCCGCCGCGCGCCGCGCCAGCGCCCGTGAGGCCGACCGCATCGAGCAGCTGGACCTGGAGTTCTTCGAGCGCGTGCGTGCCGGCTACGCGGCCCGTGCGGCTCAGGCGCCGCAGCGCATCGTGCGCATCGACGCCAGCGGCACGGTCGCTGAGGTGGGCGTGCAGGTGCTGGCCGTGCTGGCCCAACGCTATCCCGCATGCTGAACGCCGATCTCCCCTGGCTGCAGCAGCCGCTGACCGAGGCGCTGGCGCGCTACCGCTCGCATGCCTTGCTGGTGCAGGGCCCGGCCGGCGTGGGCCAGCTGGAGCTGGCGGTCAAGCTCGCGCAGAGCTGGCTGTGCGAGGCCGCGGCGCCGGGGCAGCCGGCCTGCGGCCACTGCGCCAGCTGCAAGCTGTTCGCCAGCGGCACGCATCCTGACTTCCAGCTGCTGCTGCCAGAGGCGCTGGAGGCCCCGGCCCGCGAGGCGCTGGGCCTGCCGTTCGAGGAGCCCGACCCCAAGGCCGGCAAGGCCAAGCCAAGCCGTGAGATCAAGATCGAGGCGGTGCGGGCGCTGCTGGCGTTCGCGCAGGCCACGTCGGCGCGTGGCAAGGCCAAGGTGGCCGTCATCTTCCCGGCCGAAGCGCTCAACGGCGTCGCCGCCAATGCGCTTTTGAAGACGCTGGAGGAGCCGTCCGGCCTGCTGCGCTTCGCGCTGGCCAGCCATGACAGCGCGGCGCTGCTGCCGACCATACGCAGCCGCTGCCAGCCGCTGCCGCTGGCCTTGCCGGACAGCGCCACGGCGCTGGCCTGGCTGGAGGCCAAGGGCGTGAAGGACGCCGCCGGCCTGCTGGCCGCCACCGGCGGCAGGCCGCAGCAGGCGCTGGCCTGGTTTGAGGACGGCCTGACCGACGCGGCCTGGCAGGCGCTGCCCAAGCGCGTCGCGCGCGGCGAGGCGGCGGCGCTGGCAGACTGGGCGCCGCCGCGCGCCATCGACGCGCTGCAGCGCCTGTGTCACGACCTGCTGCGCCGCAGTCACGGCCAGCCGGGCCAGTTCTTTGCGACATCCTCGCTGCCCTCGCCGCGCCGGGTGCAGCCGCTGCTGGCCTGGGAAGCCGAGCTGCGCCGCGCCGCACGCCATGCCGAGCACCCGCTGAATGCCGGCCTGTGGCTGGAGGCGCTGGTGGCCCAGGCGCAGGCCGCCATCGCGGCGGCCGTGCGTAGCTTCAATACACTCGGGGCATGAGCGACGGAAATTCCAAGCAGGGGTCGGCCACCCTGCCGTTCCAGCCCAGCCAGCTGGGCGGCACGCTGCCGTTGCCCACCGTGGGCGGCGCCGGCGGCGGGTCTTCGGGGGCACGGCCCAGCGTCATCCAGCTGGTGTTCCGCGAGAAGTCGGCGCTTTACGCGGCCTACATCCCAGCCTTCACCGACGGCGGCGTGTTCGTGCCCACCACGCGCGATTACAAGCTCGGCGAGGACATCTACCTGCTGCTGGCGCTGCCCGATGACAACCAGCGCTATCCCGTGGCCGGCAAGGTGGCCTGGCTGACGCCGGCCAATGCGTCGGGCGGCCGCACCCAGGGCGTCGGGGTGCGCTTCCCGGGCGACGAGAAGACGCGGCTGATCCGCCTGCGCATCGAGGAAATCCTGGGCACGGCGATCTCGTCGAGCAAGCCCACGCAGACCTTGTGATCGATGTTCATTGATTCCCACTGCCACCTCAGCTTCCCGGAGCTGAAGGAGAGGCTCGCCGACATCCTCGCGGACATGCGCGACGCGCAGGTCGATCAGGCCATCTGCATCTGCACGCAGATGGAGGAGTTCGAGGCCGTGCATGCGCTGGCCGTCGAACATGCGCCGTTGTGGGCCACCGTGGGCGTGCACCCCGACACCGAGGACATGCGCGAGCCCGACGTGGCCGAGCTGGTGCAGTTGGCGGCCAGACCCAAGGTGGTCGCCATCGGCGAGACGGGGCTGGACTACTACCGGCTCAACGGCCGCAGCATCGACGACATGGCCTGGCAGCGCGAGCGTTTTCGCACCCACATCCGCGCCGCCAAGATCGCGGCCAAGCCGCTGGTCATCCACACCCGCGCCAGCGCGGCCGACACGCTGCGCGTGCTGGACGAGGAGGGCGGCGAGCAGGCGGGCGGCGTGTTTCACTGCTTCACCGAATCGGCGGAGGTGGCGCTGGCGGCGGTGGAGCGGGGCTACTACATCTCGTTCTCGGGCATCGTGAGCTTCAAGAACGCGCAGAACCTGCGCGATCTGCTGCCGCAGCTGCCGCCCGAGCGGCTGCTGATCGAGACCGACAGCCCCTACCTGGCGCCCGTGCCCTTGCGCGGCAAGACCAACACGCCGGCCTATGTGCCGCATGTCGCGAAGGCGGTGGCCGATGCGCTCGGCCTGCCGGTGCCCGAGCTGGCCGCGCTGACCGCGGCCAATGCGCGCCGGCTGTTCCGACTGCCGGAGGTCGCATGAAGCGCTGGTTGGTGGCGCTGACGCTGGCGGCAGCGGGCCTGGCGCAGGCGGTGTCGGTCGATGACTTCGTCAAGGCTGCCGAGTTCAACGACCCGCGCCTCATCCAGCAACAGCTGCAGCAGGGCATCGACCCCAATCTGGCCGATTCGCGCGGCCGCACGGCGCTGTTCACGGCCGTGCGCGAGGGCTCGCAGCGCGCGCTGGAGGCGCTGCTGGCCTCGCCCAAGGTGGACGTGAACGCCGTCAACGCCGACGGCGAGACGCCGCTGATGCTGGCCGCCATCCGCGGCGCGCTGCCGGCGGTGCAGGCGCTGGTCAAGCGCGGCGCGGCCGTCAACCGCCGTGGCTGGACGCCGTTGCACTACGCCTGCAGCGGCCCGGACAACGGCGTGGCCGCTTTCCTCATTGCGCACGGCGCCGAGTTGAATGCGCGCTCCGAGAACGGCACCACGCCGCTGATGATGGCTGCCCGCTACGGCAACGGCGACCTGGTGCCCCTGCTGCTGAAAGCCGGCGCCGAGCCGCGCGCGGCCAACGAGCAGGAACTGACCGCTGCCGACTTCGCCCAGCGCGCGGGCCGTGACGCGATGGCCAAGGAACTGCGCCGCGCCATGCAGGAACGCGAGCGCAGCGCGGTTCGGCCTTAGTTCACGCCGGATCGGGCGTGTAAGAAAAACTCTTACATGCAGCAGCGCGCTGGGCCGACTGTTGCGGCGAGGCGCGCCTCCCTACAGTGAGGCCATCGTCGCACCCGAGGCCCACCATGCTGTCCACCATCCCCAACCTGGCCGACCCCTTCGCCATGCTCATCGCGCCCGAGCAGGTGATCAATGCCGTCGAGCGCTCCGACCGCTTGGCGCGCCTGCAGCGCCGCGTCTACCGGCCGCTGGACCGGCCCTGGATTCCGCTGAAGGCCAGCGCCGCGTTCGATCGCGAGATCGACGCCGAGCCCGAAGGGCCCGACGACGTGCTGTAAAGCAAAACGCCCGCGGCTGCGGGCGTTTTCATTGGCGAGGCCGGGGGCGCTCAAACGCGCTTGCGGTACTCGTGCGTGCGGGTGTCGATTTCGATCTTGTCGCCGTTCTCGACGAACAGCGGCACGGCGATCTCGAAGCCGGTGCCCTTCAGGCGGGCGGGCTTCATGACCTTGCCCGAGGTGTCGCCCTTGACGGCCGGCTCGGTCTCGATCTCGCGCACGACGCTGGTGGGCAGTTCCACCGAAATCGCCTTGCCTTCGTAGAAGGTCACTTCGACGGCCATGCCGTCTTCGAGGTAGGAGATGGCGTCGCCCATGTTCTCGGCCTCGACCTCGTACTGGTTGTAGTCGCTGTCCATGAACACATACATCGGGTCGGCGAAGTAGGAGTAGGTGCACTCCTTCTTGTCCAGGATGATTTGGTCCATCTTGTCGTCGGCCTTGAAGACCAGCTCGGCGCCGGCCGCCGCGGCTGTATTCGGTCTTCAGGACGACCATCGGGTCCTTGCCCTGCATGATCACGTTGCCGGCGCGGATTTCTTGAGCGAGTTTCATGGGAGGTGTCTCTAGGCGATTGGGTCGAGCGCTGCGCACCAGACTCCGAAAGAACAGGCATCCCGGTTGGCGCGGCAAAGCCCAGTATTCTAGCTGGAAACCCCTAAGAAGCCCCGCAGCTGCGTCAGCAGGTCGGGCTGGGTCGCCAATTGCGCACGCCACAGGGGCGCCGCCGCTGCGGCTTCCGTGAGGCCGTCGAGCCGCTGCGGCAGCGGCGCCAGGCCGTTCCAGCCGCGCCAGATGTCGCGCCAGGCGGCAGGCAGCCCAGCGCGGTCCATGAAGGCAGTCAGCTTGGCATGGTGGGCGTCGTCGTGCTGGGGGTAGATGTGCCAGACAAAGGGCTTGCCGGCCCATTGGGCTCGCACGAAGCTGTCCTCGCCGCGCACGAAGTTGAGGTCGCAGGCCCAAAGCAGCAAGTCGTAGTCGTCCTGGGCCAGATAGGGCAGGGCGATGTGGCGCAGGCCCGGCCGGTCGGCCACCAGCGGCTGCAGCGGGCCCGGGCAGGCCAGCAGCAGCGTGGGTGCGCTGGCCAGTGCGTCGAGCAAGCCGGGCAGCGCCGGGTTGGCGTAGGCAAACAGGCTGACGACGCGCTCGCCCGGCTGGGGTGCCCAGCCACGCGCGGCCAGCCAGGCCGGGCCATCGAAGTCCTTGATGCGGTCCAGCAGCCCAGGCTCGCGCAGCAGGCCGCCGGTGCGGGGCGTGAAGCCGGGGTAGAAGAAATGCTTGGTCAGGCCTGCACCCGGGCCGAAGAACTGGGGCGACGCCAGACCGTGGCTGCGCTCGACGTAGTCCTCGGCGCTGAGGTATTCGAGGTTGATCCAGCGCGGCGCCGGCCGGCGCGCGGCCATGCGGGCGACGAAGGCCGGCGGCAGCTCGCAGCCAAAGGCCTCGATGACCACGTCGCCCGGCGTCGCGGCGACATCATCTTCGGGCCAGGGCTGCACGTCGACGGTGGCCGGCCGCTGCGGCGCCATCCAGGCCAGCGCCGCCGCATCGTCCACCCACAGCCTGACGCGGTCGCCGCGGCCGGCCAGGTCGCGCGCCAGCCGCCAGCAGACGCCCAGATCGCCATGGTTGTCGATGACGCGGCAGAACAGGTCCCAGAGCATGGCGGCGATTGTCCCAGGCCAAAATGACGCCGATGTCCAGCCTGCCCCCGTCCCCCGCTACCGAGCCCATGCCGCCCGACGCCGATGCCCTTGCGCTGCGCGAGAAGCTGCTCAACGAGGTCAATGCGCTGCCGGCGCTGCCGGGTGTGTATCGCTACTTCGACGCCGACGGCGAGGTGCTCTACGTCGGCAAGGCCAAAGACCTGAAGAAGCGCGTCAGCAGCTACTTCCATAAGAACCACGGCCGCACCCGCATCGGCATGATGGTCAGCCGTATCGCTCGGTTGGAAACCACGGTGGTGCGCACCGAGGCCGAGGCGCTGCTGCTGGAAAACAACCTGATCAAGACGCTTAACCCGCGGTTCAACATCCTGTTTCGGGACGACAAGAGCTACCCCTATCTCAAGCTCAGCTCGCACCCCTGGCCGCGCATGAGCTACTACCGTGGCGCGGTGGACAAGCGCCACCAGTACTTCGGCCCTTTTCCGAGTGCCTGGGCGGTGAAGGAGTCCATCCATTTGATGCAGAAGGTGTTCAAGCTGCGCACCTGCGAGGACAGCGTCTTCAACAACCGCAGCCGGCCCTGTCTGCTGCACCAGATCAAGCGCTGCTCGGCGCCCTGCGTGCCACTGGGGCAGACCGAGGAGTACGCGCGCAACGTGCGCAGCGCCGAGGCCTTTCTGCGCGGCGAGACCGACGAGGTGCTGGCCGCGCTGCAGGCGCAGATGATGGCCTTCGCCGAGGCCCAGCGCTACGAACTCGCGGCCGAGGTGCGCAACCAGATCCAGGCGCTGTCCAAGGTGCTGCAGCAGCAGGTCATCGAGGAGAGCAGCGCGACCGGCCGCGACCGCGACGTGGACATCCTGGCCGTCAAGGTGCAGGGGGGCAAGGCCTGCGTGAACCTGGCCATGGTGCGCGGTGGCCGCCATCTGGGCGACCGGGCCTTCTTTCCGCGCCATGTCGACGACGCGACCGCGCTGCAGCTCGACGACGAGGAGCGCGTGTCGCCCGAGCGCCAGGTGCTCGAGGCCTTCATGGCCCAGCACTACCTGGCATCGCCGGTGCCCGGCCTCATCCTTGTCAGCGAAGCGGTGGACCCCGCCTTGGGCGAGGCGCTGGCCGGCCAGGCCGGTGGCCGAGTCACAGTGCAGGCCCAGCCGCGCGGCCAGCGCCGCATCTGGCTGGAGATGTGCGTCAAGGGCTGCGAGCTGGCGCTGGCGCGGCTGCTGGCCGAGGAGGGCTCGCAGCAGGCGCGCACGCGGGCGCTGGTCGACGCGCTCGACCTGTCGGTCGCCGAGATCGACAAGTTCCGTGTCGAGTGCTTCGACATCAGCCACACCGCCGGCGAGGCGACGATGGCCAGCTGCGTCGTCTTCGAGAACCACCAGATGCAGAGCAGCCTGTACCGGCGCTACAACATCGAGGGCATCACCGGCGGCGACGACTACGCCGCGATGCGCCAGGTGCTGACGCGGCGCTACAGCAAGCTGGCCGAGGCGGCTCAGCTCGGCACCGGGTCGAATGCGCCAAGATTGCCCGACGTCGTGCTGGTGGACGGCGGGCGCGGTCAGGTCAGCGTGGCGCGCGAGGTCTTCGAGGAGTTGGGGCTGGACCTGGGCCTGATCGTCGGCGTCGAGAAGGGCGAGGGCCGCAAGGTGGGGCTGGAGGAGCTGGTGTTCGCCGATGGCCGCGAAAAGGTGTATCTCGGCCGTGACTCGGCCGCGCTGATGCTGATCGCGCAGATCCGCGACGAGGCCCACCGCTTCGCCATCACCGGCATGCGCGCCAGGCGTGCCGCCACGCGCACCGGCGGTTCGCGGCTGGAGGACGTGCCGGGCGTTGGACCCAAGAAGCGCGCGCAACTGCTGCAGCGCTTTGGCGGCGTGCGCGGCGTGGCCGGCGCCAGCGTGGACGAGCTGGCCAGCGTGAAAGGCATCTCGCGCGAACTGGCCGAAGACATCTACCGCGCGCTGCATTGACGCGCCGCCACGTTTTTCTAACCAGAGACGCCCATGACCCTTGCCCACATGTTCAAGCGCGCGCTGCGCTGGCTCGTCGCACCATTGCTGGCGGCCTGCGGCGCGGCGCCGCGAGCGCCGGCGCCTGCAACGGCGCCTGCACCGGCGTCATCGCCCGCGCCCGTCGTCGCACCGAGCCCGCCGCCGGGCGCCACTGCAGCCCCATCCACCGCCAAGGCGCTGCCGGCGCCCAAGCCGGTGCGCACGCAGGCCGAGTTGCGCCGGCAGGCGGCCGAGCGCCTGGTCGCGGCCAACCCCGAGCGCAGCTATATGACACCGGCCCCATCGCACCTGCTGACCGTGATCGTGCTGGAGGTGGAGGTCAAGGCCGACGGCAGCGTCCGCAAGATCGATGTCGTGCGCCCGCCCCGCTTCGGCCCGGAGACGCTGCAGATGGCCATTGACGCGGTCCACCGCGCCGCGCCCTTCGGTGACGTGCGCCGCATGCCGCAACCCTGGCGCTTCACCGAGACCTTTCTGTTCGACGAATACCGGCGCTTCAAGCCACGCTCGCTGGACTGACGGGCCGCCGCTACAACCCTCGCCGCGCAGCCCCGCGGCTTGGGCACAATCGTCGCCATGTTCCTGACCCTGCCGACACTGCTGACCTGGGCCCGCATCGTGGCCATCCCGCTGATCGTCGGGGTGTTCTACCTGGACCTGACGCCCGCTCACCAGAACCTCTTCGCGACGGCACTGTTCATCGTCGTCGCGCTGACCGACTGGCTGGATGGATATTTGGCCCGCAGGCTCAATCAGACCTCGTCGTTCGGTGCCTTTCTGGACCCGGTGGCCGACAAGTTCCTGGTCTGCTCGGCGCTGCTGGTGCTGCTGGAACTGGGGCGCGTGAACGCCTTCGTCGCGCTGGTCATCGTGGGCCGGGAGATCGCCATCTCGGCGCTGCGCGAGTGGATGGCGCAGATCGGCGCATCGCGCAGCGTGGCTGTGCATATGGTTGGCAAGCTCAAGACCACGGTGCAGATGGTGGCCATCCCCTTCCTGCTGTTCGACGGGCAACTGTTCGGCCTCATCCCGACGCGCCTGTGGGGAACCTGGCTGATCTATGCCGCTGTGGTGCTGACGATCTGGTCCATGGTCTATTACCTGCAGAAGGCCTTGCCGGAGATTCGCGCGAAAGCGCGTTGAGCGCGATGGACCGGACCTCCACTTGTATTGGGACTTTTCCCGCCCCGGACTCCGCGCAGCGCGCGTCTAGAATCCGCTTCCCCGCGGCGCCCTGGGCCGCTCAAGCGGCCTGCAAAGGCGAAGCAGTGCGCGGGGCAGACCGTCAACGCCAACATGCGCCCGGCCAAGGCTTGTAGGCGCTGCAGTCCGCTGAACCATCAACCGGGGGGCACGAGTGAATAAGTCCGAACTGATCGAGCACATTGCCAAGCAGGCCGACATCTCCAAGGCCGCTGCCGGTCGTGCTCTCGAGGCCGTGATCGGTGCGGTCAAAACCACGCTGAAGAAGAATGGCACCGTGTCGCTGGTCGGCTTCGGCACCTTCAGCGTCACCAAGCGTGCGGCGCGCACCGGCCGCAACCCGCGCACCAACGAGGCGATCAAGATCAAGTCGGCCAAGGTGCCCAAGTTCAAGCCGGGCAAGGCCCTGAAGGACGCCGTCAACTGATTCACGCGGGATCACGTCCCGACGCGATGTCGGGTGCTTAGCTCAGTTGGTAGAGCGCCGCTCTTACACAGCGATGGTCGGCGGTTCGAACCCGTCAGCACCCACCAGTGATTTCCCCTTGAAATCAACAATTTAGCCCGCCTTTGCGGGCTTCTTTCTGCCCAAATTACGACCCCAATGGGCAGCTAAAACCGCCCAAAGGGCGGTGGCAACCACCCGCATGCATCCCCTAAAGCGCGATGCACGACGACGAGCCACAGCCATGAGCTCAGGACATTCCACGCTGCGGCGTGGGGGCCGTACCCGCCTCATCGGAGCCGCCGCCGATACTCTGCGTTGAACCGCCGCCTGTGCGCGGTTCTGCTGAGGCAGGGCGCGGGGCCGGCTCTTCGTCATTTCGTGTGGAACCCAACAGTCACAATGACTCCTGGTCGTCGAGCCCGGTGGGCATGTGTGCAGGCCGCTGGCCGGCCTGTGCACATGTCCACGAGGCGTGTTTGA
>JBKBOJ010000028.1:0-37736 GCA_046294815.1 Roseateles sp.
CTGGCCGCCGCGCACGGCCGCATCGCCTGGCGCGCGACGCTGCGCGCCGAGGGCCGCCACGAGCTGTCCCTGCCGCAGCGCGAGCGCGCCCGCCCGCAGCCGGCCGCGCTGGTGGTGCTGGCCGACATCTCCGGCTCCATGGGGCGCTACTCGCGCGTGCTGCTGCAACTGGCCCAGGGCCTGCTGAACCCCGGGCCGGGCATGGCCGAGCGGCCGGTCGTGGAGGTCTTCGTGTTCGGCACGCGGCTGACCCGCATCACCCGCCAGCTGCGCCAGCGCGACCCCGACATCGCACTGGCCGCCGCGGCCGCAGCGGTGCCTGACTGGGCCGGCGGCACCCGCATCAGCCAGAGCCTGCACGCGTTCAATCGCGACTGGGCGCGGCGCATGCCGGCCGGCGCGACGGTGCTGCTGGTCACCGACGGCCTGGAGCGCGGCGACGCTGACGGCTGCCGCCGCCTGAGCTTCGAGGCCCAGCGGCTGCGCCTGTCCTGCCGCGAGCTGATCTGGCTGAACCCGCTGCTGCGCTTCGACGGCTTCGCGCCGCGCGCGGCCGGCGTGCGTGCGCTGCTGCCCGAGGTGAGCCGGCATCTGCCGGTGCACGACCTCGCCAGCGTGGACCGGCTGGTCGAGGTGCTGGCAGGCGGCCACGCAAGCGGCAGAATGTCGCCATGCACCTGACCGGCTCGCAGTCGCTGCCCGTGTCCCAGGCCGAGGCCTGGGCCGCGCTGAACGACACCGCCATGCTGCAGGCCGCGCTGCCGGGCTGCGAGTCCATCACCCCGGCCGGCGAGCAGGCCTTCGACGTGCTGCTGGCCCTGTCCATCGGCCCGGTCAAGGCCAAGTTCAAGGGCCGGCTGACGCTGTCCGACCTGGACCCGCCGCGCAGCTATCGCCTGGGCTTCGAAGGCTCGGGCGGCGCAGCCGGCCACGGCAAGGGCCAGGCCCAGGTGACGCTGCAGGCCTTGTCGCCCACCGAGACCCAGCTGGCCTACGACGTGAGCGCCAGCGTGGGCGGCAAGCTCGCGCAGCTGGGCTCACGGCTGGTGGACGCCACCGCGCAGAAGCTGGCCGAGGACTTCTTCACCCGCTTCGTCGCCGCGCTGGCCGCCCGGCATGCCGCCGCCGCGCCAGCGGCTGCGCCGCCCGAACGGCCCGCGCCGCCACCCGGTCTGCTGCAGAGGCTGCTGGCCTGGCTGACGCGGCTGCTCGGCTGATGCGCCGGCGTCCCAAAATGCCGCCCGCCCGCCCGCTCGGGCCCACCCCACTGCCGTTGAAAACCACAGGCTGGTGCACCAGCCCTGCGTGCTAATGTGCCGTACAGCCGCCCCGAACGCGCCGCTCCATGACCCGCCCCACCGTCGCCGCGGCGCCAGTCGCAGCCCAGCCTGCCATGCCCACACCGCCGCTTGAGCCCCGCACGGCCCGCGACGCCGTGCAGCGCATGGCGGCGCGCACGCTGATCGGCATCGTGGTGGTGGTCGGCGCGGTGGCCGCGCTGACCGGCGCCGCCGAAACCAGCGCCGGCCTGCGCGCGCCGTGGGCCAGCCAGCGCCTGAACATGGGCCTGGTGCTGTTGGGCGTGGGCGCTGCCGCGGCGCTGCTGTGCCGCGCCGGCCGGGCCCGGCTGGCCGCCACGCTGGTGCTGGGCGGCACGCTGATGACCCTGGTCGCGCATGCGGTCCACATCGGGCTGGGCATGCACACGCTGATGCTGGCGGCCGGCGCGCTGCTGATTGCGCTGGCCGGCGGTGTGGCCGGCAATGCGGCCGCGCTGACACTGGCAGCCCTCTACCTGCTGCTCATCGCCGCACTGGCCTGGGCCGAGGTCCAGGGCCTGCTGCCGGGCATGAAGGCACCGGTGCTGCCCAACCTGGTCGACCGCGGCATCGCGCATGCGCTGCTCGCCATCAGCGGCCTGGCCTCGGCCCTGCTGCTCAACCGCGTCATGGGCAGTGCGCTGGCCCGCGCCATCAGCGAGGAGAACCGGCTGGCGCGGCTGGTGCAGGCCGCCCACAACTGGGCCTGGGAAGCGGATGCGCGGTTCCGCATCACCTGGCTGTCCGACGAGTTCGAGGCGCTGTCGGGCCACAAGCGCGAGGACTACCTGCGCCTGGGCGAGCCGGGCGGGGCCATGCTGGTGCGCGACGCCGACTACCACGCGCTGCTGGAGGACATCCGCGCCAGGCGCCCCTACCGCGACCGCATCAACGGCTTTCGCACGCCGGACGGCCGCATGCTGTGGACGCTGAGCTCGGGCGAGCCGGTGTACGACGCCCAGGGCCGCCACACCGGCTGGCGCGGCGTCAGCCACAACATCACCGGCGAGCGCCTGGCGCTGCAGCAGCATCAGCGCACCGCCGACATGCTGGACCAGCTGCTGCGCGCCAGCCCCGACGCGATCTGCGTGGCCAGCCAGGGCGACGGGCGCCTGCGCTTCGCCAACACGGGCTTCTGCGCGCTGGTGGGCCGCAGCCGCGACGAGCTGCTGGGCCGCTCGGGGTTGGAGCTGGGGCTGTGGCCCGACGACACCGAGCCGCGCCGGCTGGCCGACGCGCTGGCGTCCACCGGCATCGTGCGCGACTTCCGCTCCGCCGTCCTGGTGGGCGGCCACTGGCGCGACCTGCTGGTGTCGGCCGCATCGCTGGACTGGGACGGCGAGCCCGCGACCATGCTGATCGCCCGCGACATCACCGAACGCGAGCGCGCCCGCATCGAGGCCGACGCCATCCTGGAGCACGCCAGCGTGGGCATCGCGCTCAAGCGCGGCGAGCACTTCGAGCGCGTCAACCGGCACTGGCAGGAGATCTTCGGCGGCACCGAGCCGCAGCTGGCCCCCGGCAACCCGGCCCTGCCCGCGGCGCTGGAGCTGGCCGGCGGCGCCCAGGCCTTCGAGCGCGAGTTCCTGCGCGCAGACGGCCAGCGCATCAGCGTGCGCCTCAACGCGCGCAGCCTGCCGTCGCTGTACGACCGCCATGAGCGCGATGCCGATCGCGCCACGCTGTGGGTGGCCGAGGACGTCACCGAGCAGCGCCGCCAGCAGCGCGAGCTGCAGGCGGCCAAGCAGCAGGCCGAGGCGGCCAGCCATGCCAAGAGCGCCTTCCTCGCGACGATGAGCCACGAGATCCGCACGCCGCTCAACGGCGTGCTGGGCCTGGCGCGGCTGCTGCAGCAGGCCGGCCCCGACCCAGCGCAGCGCGACATGTACCTGGCCCACCTGGTCGGTGCGGCCGAGTCGCTCAACGAAATCGTCTCCAACGTGCTGGACCTGTCCAAGATCGAGGCCGGCCACCTGGAGCTCGAACAGATCGAGTTCGACCTGCATGCACTGGCCCAGGCCAGCTTCGAGGGCTGCGCAGCACTGGGCCGCGAGCGCGGGCTGGACATGCGCATCGACATCGCGCCCGACGTGCCGCGGCTGGTGCTGGGCGACTCGGTGCGCGTGCGCCAGATCCTGGCCAACTTCCTCGTCAACGCGCTGAAATTCACCGAGCGTGGCCACATCCGGCTCAGCATCACCGCGCCCGGCCCCGACCACGTGCGCTTTGCCGTGCAGGACAGCGGCATCGGCGTGCCGCCGGCGCTGCAGCCGCGGCTGTTCCGCCCCTTTGCGCAGGCCGACGACTCCACCACGCGGCGCTTCGGCGGCACCGGGCTGGGCCTGTCCATCTGCCGCGAGCTGGCCGCGCGCATGGACGGCAGCGTGGGCGTGGACAGCGACGGCCACAGCGGCTCCACCTTCTGGGCCAAGCTGCGCCTGCCGCGCTCGCCGACGGTGGACGACACCGCCACGCGGCTGCGCATCCCGCTGCCGCCGCGCGACCCGCTGGCCGGCCAGCGCCTGCTGGTGGCCGAGGACAACCCGGTCAACCGCCTCATCATCGCTGCGCTGCTGCAGCGCTTGGGCGCCGAGGTCATCGAGGCCGAGGACGGTGAGCAGGCCGTGCGCCTGGCGCGCGAGCAGGCCAGCCGGCTCGACGCCGTGCTGATGGACTTGCACATGCCCAAGATCGACGGCCTGGAAGCCACCGCGCTGCTGCGCGCCGACCCGGCCACGGCGGCGCTGCCCATCCACGCCTTTACCGCCGCCGCGCTGGACCAGGAGCGCCAGGCCGCGCTGGCCGCTGGCATGAACGGCTTCATCACCAAGCCGGTGGCCGAGGCCGAGGTGATCCGCGTGCTGGGCCGCGGCTGAGGTTCAGCCGGCGCGACGGACGTCGGCCCGCGCCTGCTGCTCGTGCAGACGCTGCATGTCCGCCAGCGTCTTGCCCGGCTCGTCGCGAAAGCGCTCGTCCAGCACGGCCAGCGTCTCGATGCGGTCGACGCGGAAGCTGCGGAAGTCCTCGCGCAGCTCGCACCAGGCGGCCAGCGTCCACACCGGCCCCCAGAACAGGCAGGCCAGCGGGCGCACGACGCGCTCGCTCCTGACGCCGCCCAGGTCCACGTAGACCAGGCGCAGCTTGCAACGCGCCTCGGTGGCCTCGCGCAGTGCGGTCAGGTGGGCGCTGGTGGCCGGGTCCAGCGCCGGCAGCGGCGCATACAGCGCCAGGCTCTCGGCCGCAGCGCGGGCGTCCAGCGGCAGCACGGCCAGGATCTTGCCCAGCGCGTTCTCGGCCTGGCGGGCCAGCGCCGCGTCCAGCCGCGCCTCGGCCAGCCGCACGCTGGCCACCAGGGCCTGCGCCTCCTGCTTGCTGAACATCAGCGGCGGCAGGTCGAAGCCGGCCCGCATGCGGTAGCCCACGCCGGCCTCGCCCTCGATGGGCACGCCCTGCTGGACCAGGGCCGCGATGTCGCGGTAGACGGTGCGCATGGACACCTCCAGCCGCTGGGCCAGGTAATCGGCCGTCGTGAGGCGGCGGCCGCGGATGAGCTGGACGATCTGGAACAGGCGGTCGGCACGGCGCATGGGTTGGCATTCTGTGGCAGCGGGTCGATGGGCTCACGCCGGGCCGGCTCTTCGTCGCCCGTGCCGGTGTCCGCCTCGCCACAGGCCAAGCGCCGCGACAATTTGCCTGGACAATCGCGCCGTCATGCAAGCCTTCCTGATTGCCACCGGTCTGGTGGCCCTCGCCGAGATCGGCGACAAGACCCAGCTCCTCGCCTTCATGCTCGCCGCCCGCTTCCGGCGACCCTGGCCCATCGTGCTGGGCATCTTCGCGGCCACCGTGGTCAACCATGCGGTGGCCGGTGCCGTCGGCAGCTGGCTGACCCATTTCATCGGCCCGACGGCGCTGCGCTGGATCCTGGGCCTGTCCTTCATCGCGATGGCGGGCTGGATGCTGGTCCCCGACAAGCTCGACGCGGACGACACCCCCAAGCCCGGCCACGGCGTGTTCGTCACGACGCTGATCGCCTTCTTCCTCGCCGAGATGGGCGACAAGACCCAGATCGCCACCGTCGCGCTGGCCGCGCGCTTCCCGGCGGACTTCATCGGCGTCGTGATGGGCACGACGGCCGGCATGATGCTGGCCAACGTGCCGGCCGTGCTGGTGGGCGACAGGCTGGCGCACAAGATGCCGGTCAAGCTGGTCCACACCGTGGCGGCCGTCATCTTTGCGGCGCTGGGGGTGGCGACGCTGGTCGCGGGCGGGACGCTGCTGGGCGGCTGAAGTCAGGCCAGCGCGGCGAACAGCGCCGCTGCCGCGAAGCCGACGGCGAGGATGGCCCAGACCCAGACAACGCCCTGGAGCGCGCCCAGTTGCCGCCGCGCCAGTTGCTGGCGCTGGCGCTGCTCGACCAGCGGCACACCGTCCAGCGGCTCGCCGCGGACCGCCGCCTCGATGGCATAGGGCATGGGGCCACTGGCGCGCAGTCGCCAGGCGTCCACGGCGAGCCAGCCGCAACCCAGCGACGCCAGCAACAACAACCACACCGTCATCGACTACTCCTTCGTTGCGGGGCCCAACCTCACCCCGCCAGCACCTGCCTGACCGCCCTGTCCCACTGCGCCATCCGCCCCCCCGCCTCGTCGCGCGACATGCGCGGCTCGAAGGCGCGGTCCAGCTGCCAGATGGCGCCAATCTCTTCGACCGACGCATAGACGCCCGCGCCCACGCCTGCCAGCAGCGCTGCGCCCAGCGCCGTGGTCTCGATGACCCGCGGCCGCAGCACCGGGATGCCCAGCAGGTCGGCCTGGAACTGCATCAGCAGATCGTTGGCGCTGGCGCCGCCATCCACGCGCAGCTCGGTCAGCGCGGCACCGTCGTTGCGCATGGCCTGCAGCAGCTCGGCGCTCTGGAAGGCGATGCTCTCCAGCGCCGCACGGGCGATGTGGCCGCGGCCGCTGCCGCGCGTCAGGCCCACGATGGCACCGCGCGCATCCGCCCGCCAGTGCGGCGCACCCAGGCCGGCGAAGGCGGGCACCAGCGTCACGCCGCCGCTGTCGGGCACGCTCTCGGCCAGCGCCTGCACCTCGGCGCTGCTGCGGATCAGGCCCAGGCCGTCGCGCAGCCACTGCACCACGGCGCCGCCGACGAACACGCTGCCCTCCAGCGCGAACTGAGGCACGGCATCGACCTGCGCCGCGCGCGTGGTGACGAGGCCGTGCGCCGAGGCGCGCGCCTGCGCGCCGGTGTGCATCAGCAAAAAGCAGCCGGTGCCGTAGGTGTTCTTGGCCTGGCCGGGCCGCAGCGCCGCCTGGCCGAACAGCGCGGCCTGCTGGTCGCCGGCGATGCCGCAGATGGGCATGCCGAACTCTGTCGCCTGGCCGAACAAGCCCGCTGACGGCCGCACCTCGGGCAGCAGCGCGCGCGGGATGCCGAACAGGCCCAGCAGCTCCTCGCTCCAGTCGCCACGGTGGATGTCGAACAGCAGCGTGCGCGACGCGTTGCTGACGTCGGTCGCATGCACGGCGCCGCCGGTGAGCTGCCACAGCAGCCAGCTGTCCACGGTGCCGAAGGCCAGCTCGCCGCGCTCGGCGCGCGCGCGGGCGCCGGGCAGGTGGTCCAGCAGCCAGCGCAGCTTGGTGGCGGAGAAATACGGGTCCAGCACCAGGCCGGTCAGCGCATGCACGCGCGGCTCCAGGCCCTGGGCCTTCAACTGCTCGCAGAAGTCGGCCGTGCGGCGGTCCTGCCAGACCAGCGCGCGGTGCAGCGGTTCGCCGGTCTTGCGGTCCCACAGCACGGTGGTCTCGCGTTGGTTCGTGATGCCGATGGCCGCAGGCGTCACGCCCGCCTGGGCGATGGCCTCGCGGGCGCAGGCCAGCTGGCCGGCCCAGATCTCGCGGGCGTCGTGCTCCACCCAGCCGGGCTGCGGGAAGTGCTGCGTCAGCTCGCGCTGCGCGACGGCCAGCAGGCGGCCATCACGGCCGAACACCATGGCCCGCGAGCTGGAAGTGCCTTGATCCAGCGCCAGCAGTGCTTGCATCGCCTGTCCCTTAGAGTGAATGCATGGCAGAGCATTTTGACGTGGTGGTGGTGGGCGGCGGCATCAACGGCGCGGGGCTGGCGCGCGACCTGGCCGGGCGCGGCTGGCGCGTGCTGCTGGCCGAGGCGCAAGACCTGGCCCAGCACACCTCATCCAGTTCCACCAAGCTCATCCATGGCGGCCTGCGCTACCTGGAGACCTACGAGTTCTCGCTGGTGCGCAAGGCGCTGCAGGAGCGCGAGCTGCTGCTCAAGAGCGCGCCGCACCTGATCCAGCCGCTGCGCTTCGTGCTGCCGCATGCGCCGCATTTGCGGCCGGCCTGGATGATCCGCGCCGGCCTGTTCCTATACGACCACCTGGCGCGCCGCGAGCTGCTGCCCGGCTCGCACGCGCTGGAGCTGGCCGGCAGCGTCTACGGCGCGCCGCTGAAGCCAGAGTACACGCGCGGCTTCGTCTACTCGGACGGCTGGGTGGACGATGCCCGGCTGGTGGTGGCCAATGCGCAGGACGCCCGTGCCCGCGGCGCCGAGGTGCTGACGCGCTGCGCCGTCACGCGCGCCGAGCGCGGCACCCATGCCTGGCAACTCAGGCTGCAGGACGGCCGCCGGCTGCAAAGCCGCGCACTGGTCAACGCGACCGGGCCCTGGGCCGAGGCCTTTCTGCGCGGCCAGGGGCTGCCGGCGCGCGGGCTGCGGCTCGTGAAGGGCAGCCACATCGTGGTGGACCAGCGCTTCACGCACGACCACGCCTACATCTTCCAGGCCCCCGACGGCCGCATCGTCTTCGCCATTCCCTATCAGGGCCGCTTCACGCTGATCGGCACCACCGATGTGGAGCTGCCGAGCGATAACGGTCCGCCCGCGCAGGCGCAGATCGACGCGGCCGAGGTGGACTACCTGTGCGAGCAGGCCAGCCGTTATCTCGCGCGGCCCGTGCAGCCGACCGACGTGCTGTGGACCTATGCCGGTGTGCGCCCGCTGCTGGACGAGGCTGGATCGGCCTCTTCCGTCACGCGCGACTACCTGCTGGAGGCCGACGCCAGCGCCGCGCCGCTGCTCAACGTGTGGGGCGGCAAGCTCACCACCTACCGCAAGCTGGCCGAGGACGGCGCGACGCAGTTGGGCGCGATGCTGGACGGCCCGCGCAAGCCCTGGACCGGCGCCGCCCGCCTGCCCGGCGGCGACCTGGGCGCGCATGGCGTGGACATCGCCGCCTACACGGCCGCGCTGCAGGCCCGCCACCCCGAGCGCCGCGCGGCCGATGTCGCACGGCTGGCGCTGGCCTACGGCAGCCTGGCGGCCGAACTGCTGGCCGAACCCACGGGCGCGGAGGTCGCGCCGGGACTGTTCGAGAACGAACTGCGCCACCTCGTCGAGCAGGAATGGGCACGCAGCGCCGACGACGTGCTGTGGCGGCGCAGCAAGCTGGGCCTGCACTTCACACCCGCGCAGCGCGAGTCCGTCGCAAGCTGGTTCGGCGAGGGCTGAGGCGTGCGGCATGATGCCGCCCCATGTTGGCTGGTGTGCTGTTCGCCCTCGCGGCGGGATTGATGTGGGGGCTGGTGTTCGTCGCGCCGGTCATGTTGCCGGCCTGCCCGCCGGCCTTGCTGACCGTAGGACGCTACCTGGCCTTCGGCCTGATTGCGCTGCCGCTGGCGCTGGTGGACCGGCGCGCGCTGCGCGAGCTGGCGCCCGCCGACTGGTGGGAGGCCGTCAAGCTCAGCGCGGTGGGCAACTTCCTGTACTACCTGACGCTGTCGGCCGCCATCCAGCGCGCCGGCGCGCCGCTGCCCACCATGATCATCGGCACGCTGCCGGTGGTCATCGCCGTCTGCGCCAACCACCGCAACCGCGTGCGTGACGGCCATCTGCCTTGGCTGAAGCTGCTGCCCTCGCTGGCGCTGATCGCCGCGGGTCTGGCGCTGGTCAACCGCGACGAGCTGCAGCACCTGCAGGCCCAGTCCGGCGACCTGCGCCGCTATGCCGAAGGCGCGCTGCTGGCCGTCGCGGCCGTGGCCTGCTGGACCTGGTATCCCATCCGCAATGCCGACTGGCTGCGCGCGCACAGTGACCCCGCGCGGCGCCGGGCCGCCCCAAGCGGCGCGGACCCCCTCGGGGGGCAGGAGTCGCGCAGCGACGACGTGGGGGCCGCCAAGTCGCCGCGAGCCTGGGCCACCGCGCAGGGCCTGGTGACACTGCCCATGGCGCTGCTGGGCCTGCTGGCCGTGGGCGCCGTGCAGCTGGCCCTGCCCGGCACGCTGATGCCCGCGGGCTACGCCTTCCCGCTCGGCGACCGGCCGCTGGCCTTCATCGGCCTGATGCTGGCCATCGGCCTGTGCTCGTCGTGGCTGGGCACGCTGTGCTGGAACGAGGCCAGCCAGCGCCTGCCGACCTCGCTGTCGGGCCAGCTGATCGTCTTCGAGACGCTGGCTGCGCTGGCCTATGCCTTCGCATGGAACCAGCGCATGCCGCCGCCGGCCACCCTCGCGGGCATCGCGCTGCTGATCGCCGGCGTGATGTGGGCGCTGCGCATCAAGCCGGTTCAAGCACACTGATCACGCGCTGGCCGTCGAAGCCGTCGGCCTCGCCCTTGCGCTGATGGCCGCGCGCGTTGCTGACGACGCGGCAGCCGTGCAGCCGGTAGTCGTGCCGGCAGTGCAGGTGGCCGTGCAGCCACAGCTGCGCCAGCGGCAGCAGATCCTCGTCGTCGTTGCAGAAGCTGGCCGTGCCCGGCTGGCGGCCGTAGCGCGGGTCGGCGCTCTTCAGGCTGGGGGCGAAGTGGGTGATGACGACCGTGGCATCCCAGTCGCCGGTGCGCCCCAGCTCTTCGGCCAGCCAGGCGCGCTGCTCCAGGCCCAGGCGGCGCACGGCCTCCACGTCGAAGGGCGCGCCGCAGCGGGTGGACTGCATGACCTTCTGGAAATAGCCCCCCGCGCGCATCGCCCGCGCGCGGCCCGCGGGGCCGAAGGCGTCGAAGTCGCACCAGCGCGTGCTGCCGACGAAGCGCACGCGCCGGCCGCTTGCATCGGCCAGCACGACGGCATCGTCGTCCAGCATGCGCAGGCCCAGCGCCGTGACATGGGTGCGCAGCGCCGCGCGCGCGTCGTCCACGTCGCGGCGGTCGAACTCGTGGTTGCCGGGCACGAACAGCACCGGCACTGGCCAGTCACGGAACAGCTCGAAGCTGCGCCAGCTGGTGTCGATGTCGCCGGCGAGGATCAGCGCTTGAGCACCCGGCGCCGGCAGCGGCTGGTAGGACTCCGTCTCCAGATGCAGGTCCGACAAGAGCTGCAGCCGCATCAGTTGCCGCCGTGGCAGACCTTGTATTTGCGGCCGCTGCCGCACGGGCAGGGATCGTTGCGCCCGACCTTGGGCGTCTCGCGCTTGATGGTCTCGACGCGGTAGCGCTCTGCCTCGGTCAGGTCGGCCAGGTCGGCCACCGTGACGACCAGCTCCTCGATGGCGTCGTCCAGGTCTTTCAGCGGGTGCTCGCGGTTCAGCGTGGCGACGACTTCCTTCTCCTGCGGCGTCTCGGCCGGCAGGTGGCGGTATAGCCGGGCCAGCGCGGCGGCCACGTCGTCGTTGGGCAGCTCGGCCAGCTCGGGGAAGCACAGCGCCGCATGCTGGAAACCGGCCACCCAGGGCATCAGCGCGCGCGAGATGGGGCCCAGCGCCGCATAGCTGTCGCGCGCGGCGCGCTCTTCTTCGGTCGCGTCCTCGGGCAGCGGCTCGGGCTCGGCGGCTTCGTCGTCGATGTCAAGGATGACGGGGTCGAACCAGCCGTTCTCCACCAGGCCCTTGTTCAGCGCGGCATGGCGGCGCTGCACCAGCTGCGTGATGCGCTCCAGCCAGGCGGCGTCCACGCTGTCGGGCAGCAGGCCGCCGTCGTAGTCGAAGATGTTGGGCAGCCACTCGTCCATGGGGATCAGGCGGGGCTGCACGATGACGCCGCACAGATAGCCGTCCAGCATGGAGGCGTCCAGCGGCTGCAGCGGCGCGGGCGTGGCGGCCAGGAGTTCGTCGAGTTCGGCGAACTCGGCGTCGGTCAGGTCTTGGGTGCTCATCGCTCGATTGTCCCCTTGGCTCAGGCAGCCTTTTGTTCCAGCACGAAATTCGCGCCGTCGTACTGCCCCAGGCGCTCGACCAGCAGCGGCAGGCATTGGGCCAGCTCGTCGTGCAGCGTGAACGGCGGGTTGGCGACGAACATGCCGCTGCCCATCATGCCGAAGCCGCGCGCGTCGGCCCGGGCCACCGTCAGCCGCACGTGCAGCCAGCCCTTCTTCGCGGCCGCATCCGCGCTGGCCTTCAGGCGCTGCGCGAGCTGGGTGGACTCGAGCAGTTGCAGCTGCGGGTACCAGACCATCACCACCGTGTCGGCCGCACGCTCCAGCGCCTCGCGCAGCGCGGCCAGCACCTTGGCGTAGTCGGTCTTGATCTCGTACGGCGGGTCCATCAGCAGCGCGGCGCGGCGCGTGGGCGAGGGCAGTTCGGCCTTGATGGCGGCAAAACCGTCGCGGTCGCTGACCTGGGTGTTGGGGCGGCTCTCCAGGTAGCTGGCCAGGATGCGGTGGTCGGTGGGGTGCAGTTCGTAGGCGCGCAGCCGGTCGGTCTCGCGCAGCACGAAGTTGGCAATGGCCGGCGAGCCGGGGTATTGACGCAGCTGGCCGTCCGGGTTGAAGGCGCGCACCAGGCCCACGTAGTCGGCCAGCGGCGCAGGCAGGCCGTCCACGTCGTCGTAGAGCTTGGCGATGCCGCTGGCGTGCTCGGCGTTCTTCTGCGCGTAGCGGCCCTCCAGCGAGTAGCCGCCGGCGCCGGCATGGGTGTCGATGAGGGTGTAGGGCTTGTCCTTCTCGCCCATGTAGCGCAGCACGCGCGTCAGCACCAGGTGCTTGAGGACGTCGGCATGGTTGCCGGCATGGAAGGCGTGGCGGTAGGCGAGCATGGGCGCGATTGTCGCTAACACAGACCGGATCAACCCCGCCGAGACGGGGAAAGCGCGGCAGCACTAGCCTTGCGGCTCTTGCATTTGGCCCCATTTCGTGCCCATGACCACTCTCTTCGACCCCGCCCGCTTCGGCGACATCTCCCTGGCCAACCGCATCGTCATGGCGCCGCTGACGCGCAACCGCGCGCCGCGGCAAGTGCCCAATGACCTGCAGGTCGAGTACTACCGCCAGCGCGCCAGCGCCGGCCTGCTGATCACCGAGGCCACCCAGATCCGCCCCGACGGCCAGGGCTATTTCGACACGCCCGGCATCCACAGCCCCGAGCAGATCGCTGCCTGGAAGCGCGTGACGGACGCGGTGCATGCCGAGGGCGGCAAGATCGTCGTGCAGCTCTGGCATGTGGGCCGCATCTCGGTCAAGAGCCTGCAGCCGCTCGGCCAGGCGCCGGTGTCGTCGACCAACCGTGCCGCCAACACGCGCACCTATGCGGCCCACGGCCAGCTGGTGCCCACCGACACGCCGCGCGCGCTGCGCACCGACGAGATCCCGCAGCTGATCGCCGACTATGCCCAGGCCGCCCGCAACGCCATCGCCGCCGGCTTCGACGGCGTGGAGGTGCATGCCGCCAACGGCTATCTGCTGGAGCAGTTCCTGCGCGACAGCGTCAACGACCGCACCGATGCCTACGGCGGCCCCATCGAGAACCGCGCGCGCCTGCTGATCGAGGTGATGACGGCGGTGGCCGAGGCCATAGGCCCGGGCCGCACGGGGCTGCGGCTGTCGCCGGTCACGCCGTCCAACGACATCGGGCAGGACAGCGACCCGCAGGCGCTGTTCAACCATGTCGCCGACCAGTTGGCGCCGCTGCAGTTGGCCTTCCTGGAGGTCGTTGAAGGCGCCACCGGCGGCGCGCGCGACAACGCGCCCTTCGACTACCAGGAACTGCGCCGCCGCTTCGGCGGCCCCTACATCGCCAACAACGGCTACGACCGCGCGCTGGCGCTGGACGCCGTCGCCAGCGGCCGCGCCGACGCGGTGTCCATCGGCCGGCCCTTCATCAGCAACCCCGACCTGGTGGAGCGCATGCGCGACAACCTGCCCTGGGCACCGTACAACAAGGAGACCTTCTACGGCGGCGGCGCGGAGGGCTACACGGACTATCCGACCGTGCGCCAGGCCTAACTCTGGAACGCACCGGGGTGGCGCGCCGGCCCGGGCAGCGCCACGCTGGTGTGCGGATGCCGGTACTCGCGCGCGGGGCTGAGCCGCAGGCCCTCGGCCTCGCCCATGTCCTGCGCCTTGCCGCGCAGGCCGGAGTCGGGCCTGAGCCGGAAGTCCTCGCGCGCCGCGCGCACGAACTCGTCCCAGTCAGCCGTGAAGTTGGCGCGCCTCGTCCAGTGGCCCTCGGCCGCGAGCGCGGGGCCGCCGACGAACAGGTTGTTGGCCAGCATGACCTCGGCATGGCGCGGCGTCACGCGCAGCCAGATGCCGCCGCTGGGGCGCTGGTCCACCAGCGTGTTGTGCACCAGGCAGAGCGCCTGCCGCAGCCATCTCGCGCCCTCCGCGCCGAAGGACACCACGTGGGCGTTGTCGGTCGTGGAGCTCTGCATGATGAGGTTGCCCATCACGACGGCCACGCCCCCGTTGGGGAACTCCAGCTCGTAGCTGGCGCGGCCGCCCACCTCGTCGCTCAGCCGGTTATAGAGGATGTGGTTGACGGCCGCGCGGCTTTTCAGCAGATGGCCCAGCATGCCGTGGTGGAAGTAGCTGCCGGTCACGGCCAGGCGCTTGATGGCGCCCACGTAGAGGTTGTGCGTCTTGCCATCGCGCGGCGGAATGGGGCCGAACTCGCAGTCCACGATGTCCAGCTCGATGCTGTCGTCGTTGGTCGACAGCAGGCCGTTCTCGTTGTCGCGAAAGCCGCAGTCCACCAGCGTCAGCGAGCCGGCTTCCAGGCGTATGCCCGCGCCATTGCGGTCGGGCACGGTGCAGCCGATGAAGTCGAAGCCCTCGATGCGCATGTGCCGGCCGCGCGTCACGAACAGCCCCTTGCCCTGCGCATGGGCGCCGGCGGCGATGAGCCGCACGCGGCCGCCCACGGCGCGCAGCGTCAGGTCATGCTGGGTCCAGACGGCCACGTCGGCGATGTACTCGCCCGCGTCCACCTCGATCAGCATGCCGTCGCGCGCGTGGCGCGCCGCGGCCGCCAGCGACTTGACGGCCTGCCGCGGCCCGACCTTCAGCACCGGCCCCGCATGGGCCGCAAACGGCAGCAGGCCCGCGGCGGCCAGCAGCGCGCGGCGCCGCGTCATGACCTGCCTTTCATCTTGGCCTTGAACAGCTCGACCACGCCCACCTCGCGCGGCCCGGGCAGCAGCTCGAAGGCCTCGCCCGCGGCGATGCTGCCCTCGCGCCGCACCGCCAGATAGAAGCCGCAGTAGGCGCTCTGCGCCATCAGCTTGACGGCCTGGTTGAAGCCCATGTGGGCGTTGAACTTGAAGCAGGGGTAGCGCGGCTCGGAGACGATGAGCTCGCAGTCCGGGAAGCGCAGCACGTCGCCCAGCCAGAGCTTGTTCTCCAGCAGGCCCAGCAGGGTCAGGTTCTCGCCGGCCGCCCCCGGCTGCAGCTCGCCCGCGACCTTGGCCTGCGCGCGCACGGTGGCCCAGAACGCGTAATGCTCCTGCGGATAGGCGTAGACGGCCTTGGCCGGCCCGCCGTGCACGCTGCGGTCGGCCTGCTCGTCGCCGTCCAGGCCCAGCGGGCCCACGGCGATGCGCCCGTCGCGGGCGCGCTTGCGGATGGCCGAGGGCACGAGCTGCGCCCCGGCCAGCAGGGGCTCGGCGCGGGCGGTATTGACGCTGACGACTTGCATGAGCGCCATTGTCCCGGAGACGGCTTGGGGTCATTTCGGCGTGTTCGCCTACAAAGCATCCTGTTACACCGCTCTAAGCTCCGCTCCCCAATCCTCAACGGAGACCGCATGACTGCACTGGACAGCGGGGCCCGCGTCTGGGCCGGGCTGGCCGTGACGCCGTCCAGCGAGCTGATGTTCGTCGTCGGCGTGCTGCTGGCCGGTGGGCTGGCCGGCGAGTTCATCGCCGCGACGACGCGGCTGCCGCGCGTGGTCGGCTACACGCTGGCGGGCTGCGTGGCCGCGGCCCTGGGCCACGGCGTGGCCATGCCGCTGTCCGGCGCCGCGCAGATCGTCACCGACCTGGCGCTGGGCCTGCTGCTGTTCGAGATCGGCAGCCGCGTGCGCCTGAGCTGGCTGGGCCGCAACCCGGGCCTGGCGATCACCAGCCTCGTGGAAGCCACGCTGAGCGCCGTCGCGGTGGCCTTGGTGCTGCGGCTGTTCGACATCGGCTGGCCCACGGCCATCGCCTGCGCCATCCTGGCCATGCCGGCGCCGGCCGCGGTGTCGGGCCGGGTGGCGCTGGAGCTGGGTGCCGAGGGCCAGGTCACGCAGCGGGCCTCGCTGCTGACGGCGCTGAACACGCTGTACGCCGTGGTCGCGCTGACGCTGATGCGCACCTGGTGGGCGGCCGACGACGGCGGCAGCCTGCCGCAGGCGCTGGGCGGCCTGGCCATCGCGCTGCTGACGACGCTGGGCGTGGCAGCACTGCTGGCCGGTGCCGCGTATCTCGCCGCGCGCCGCTTGGACCTGCGCAACGAGAGCGCCACCCTGCTGCTGTTCGGCCTGGTGGCCTTCGCCATCGTCGCGGCGCGCGCCATTGGTGTGTCGACGCTGCTGATGCCGCTGCTGGCCGGCCTGCTGCTGCGCAACGGCAGCGAGCGCCCCTGGGTCTGGCCGCGCCATTTCGGCACGGTGGGCGGCGCGCTGGTGCTGATGCTGTTCGTCATCGTCGGCTCGGCCTGGACGCCACAGATCCTGGTGGCCGGTGGCTTCGCGGCGCTGGCGCTGCTGGCGGCGCGCTTCCTGGCCAAGACGCTGGCCATCGTCGTGCTGTCGCCCTGGGCCAAGGCCAGCTGGCGGCAGGGCCTGGCCCTGTCCATCACGATGACCCCGCTGTCGGCCACGGCGCTGGTCATGCTCAGCGAGCTGATGCGCGCCGAGCCCGAGCTGGCCAAGGGCGCCGTGCCCATCATCCTGGCCAGCATCGCGGTGCTGGAGCTGCTCGGGCCCATCGCCGTGCAGTTCGCACTGCGCCTGGCCGGCGAGCTGCCACCCACCCGCCAACGCCGTGAGGAGAAGCGCCCATGAGCCTCGGCACCTTCTCCAAATCGCAGCCGCTGACGCTGGGCGTCGAGCTGGAGCTGCAGATCGTCAACAACGACGACTACGACCTCGCGCCCGTCTCGGCCGACCTGCTGCGGCTGATGGCCAAGCACAAGATTCCCGGCGACGTGAAGCCCGAGATCACGAACAGCATGATCGAGCTGTCCACCGGCGTCTGCGCCGACCACGGCCAGGCGCTGGCCGAGCTGGGCGAGATCCGCGCCGCGCTGGTGGACTGTGCCGAGCGGCTGGACGTGAGCCTGTGCGGCGGCGGCACCCACCCCTTCCAGCAATGGACGCGCCGGCGCATCTTCGAGACGCCGCGCTTTCATGAGCTGAGCACGCTGTACGGCTATCTGTCCAAGCAGTTCACGGTGTTTGGCCAGCATGTGCACGTGGGCTGCCCCAGCGCCGATGAGGCGCTGGTGCTGCTGCACGGCATGAGCCGCTTCATCCCGCACCTGATCGCGCTGGCCGCGTCGTCGCCCTTCGTGCAAGGCGAGGACACGGGCTTCGACTCGGCGCGCTTGAACTCGGTGTTCGCCTTCCCGCTGAGCGGCCGCGCGCCCTTCGTGCAGACCTGGGACGACTTCGAGGTGTTCTTCAACAAGATGACGCGCACCGGCGTCGTCACGGGCATGAAGGACTTCTACTGGGACATCCGCCCCAAGCCCGAGTTCGGCACCATCGAGGTCCGCGTGCTGGACACGCCGCTGACCATCGAGAAGGCAGCCGCGCTGGCCGGCTTCATCCAGTGCCTGGCGCAGTGGCTGACGCGCGAGAAGCCGTTCAAGCTCAGCGAGGACGACTACCTGCCCTACACCTTCAACCGCTTCCAGGCCTGCCGTTTCGGGCTGGACGGCACCTTCGTCGACCCCGAGACCGGCGAGCACCGCGTGCTGCGCGACGACCTGCTGGCGGTGCTGAGTCGGCTGGGGGGCCATGCCGCCGAGCTGCGCGCCGAACCCGCGCTGCAGCTGCTGCGCCGCGAGATCGCCGGCAGCGGCAACGACGCGGCCTGGCTGCGGCAGATCGAGGCCAACGAACACCTGCTGCCCGAGGTGGTGCGCCGCGCGACACGGCGCTGGCACGGCTGAGCGCTGCGCGCCCCTGTACCGCCGCGCCGAACGCGCGCTGTACGCCACCGAGGCAGCCGGCCGCAACCGCAGCGTGGCCACACCGGCCCTTAGACTCGCGCCCCATGAATCCAGACGTGATCGCCTTCATCGGCGGCGGCAACATGGCCAGCGCCATCATCGGCGGCCTGTTGCGCGCCGGCCTGCCCGCGGCGCAGCTGCGGGTCGTCGAGCCCCATGAGCCGCAGCGCGACAAACTGGCTGCCGACTTCGGCGTGCGGCCCCAAGCGGCCGGCGACGCACGGCTGGCCGAGGCGGCCACCGTGGTCTGGGCCGTCAAGCCACAGCTGTTTGCCGAGGCTGCTGCGCCGCTGCAGGCCTGGGTGGGCCAGGCGCTGCAGCTGTCGGTGATGGCCGGCATCACGACCGCCTCGCTGGCCGCCGCCAGCGGCAGCGAGCGCGTCGTGCGCGCGATGCCCAACACGCCGGCGCTCATCGGCCAGGGCATCGCGGGCCTGTACGCCCGGCCGGCGGTGTCGGCCGACGAGCGCACCACGGTCGAGCGGCTGCTGGCGCCCACCGGCCAGACGCTGTGGGTGGAACGCGAGGCCGACCTGGACGCGGTGACCGCGCTGTCGGGCTCGGGTCCGGCCTATTTCTTCTTCGTCGTCGAAGCCATGATGGCCGCGGCCCAGGACATGGGGCTCAGCGCCGAGCAGGGCCGCCGCCTGGCGCTGGCCACCTGCAGCGGGGCGGCGGCGCTGGCGCTGGCGTCGGACGAATCGCCCACCGTGCTGCGCGAGCGCGTCACCAGCAAGGGCGGCACCACGCATGCGGCCATCACGTCGCTGCAGAGCGACGGCGTGGACGCCGCCATCCGCCGTGCGGTGCTGGCCGCGCAGAAGCGCGCGGCCGAGCTGGGTCGCGAGTTCGGCGGCTGAGTGGCCGCATGGGCATTGCCACCCGCGACAGCCTGCGCGACTGGTTGCGCGCGCCTGGCTCACTGAGCCGACGCCTGGCCAAGCTGGGCCAGCGCTTCGAGGTGCAGGTGCTGCGTCAGGCCGTCGCGCCGCTGCGCAAGCACGAGCGCGCCGCGCTGGGCCAGCCGCATTACGGCCTGGCGCTGGTGCGCGAGGTCATCCTGCGCGTGGACGGCGAGCCGCTGGTCTGGGCGCGCTCGGCGGTGCACCAGCGCAGCACGCGCGGGCCCTGGAAGGCCTTGCGCGGCCTGGGCAACCGGCCGCTGGCCCACCTGCTCTACGACGACCCGCGCATCCGCCGCAGCCAGCTGCAGCCGCGCCGGCTGGCGCGCTACGGCGTCACGCGCCGCCAGATGGCCCGGCAATGGCGTGAAGCCACCGGCAGCGCGCCGTCGCCGCAGATGCTGTGGTCACGCAACTCCGTTTTCACCTGTCGCGGCGCTGGCTTGCGAGTCATGGAAATGTTTTCGTGCAGTCATAAATTCGCGGCCCGCCCATAAAACGCCCTACACTCGCCCCGTAGCAGAGAGGCGTTAGACGACCTGCCGCGCACGACGACGGTGGGCAACATCGAACGGAGACAACAATGAAGACGCGTGAAGTGGTGATCTTCAGCGGCGAGCGTTTCCTAGTGCCGCAGTGCATCCAACGCATCGACCATCTTTCCACCCACGGCTGGCAACTGCGCTACGGCGGAACCAAGCTGTTCTCGGACCACAGCCAGGACGGCAGCGGCGCAAAGAAGTCGCTGGCGCTGGCGACCAAGGAGCTGCTCAAGCGCATCGCGACGCTGCCGGCACCGTCGCGCCTGCGCCGCACGCCCAGCCGCAAGAAGCAGAGCGACCTGCCCTCGGGCATCTCGGGCCCCATCGTGCGCCAGCGCGCGGGAAGTCGTGTCCGTGATTGCAGCTTCGCGGTAACCCTACCCCGCTTCGGCGACACGCCGCTGGCGCGCAGCGTCTACATCGGCACCGAGAACACCTACACCATCGAGCGCTACCAGGAGGCGCTGGCGCGCGCCATCGCGCTGCGCGAGAAGGCCGAGACGGCCTACCAGCGCGCCGCGACCAAGGAGCGCCGCGCGCAGGCGCGGGTGCTGAAGGCGCAGATGGCCGGTCTGCTGGGCAAGGGCTGACACCAGCGCCGTAACCCAGCGTACCGCCGCGGGTCGCACAATCGGCGCCCGCCCCCGGAGGACAAAGCCCCGGGGCACTGCCGAACATGCCCCCTGCTGCCTTCCTGTCCGAGCGGGCTTCCAGTCTGCTGAATGCGCTGCGGCCCGCGCCGCTGGCGGTCGATGCGCGCGAGCGCCTGCGTGTGGTGCTGGGGGCCGGGCTGGGCGTGCTGCTAGCCGGGCTGCTGACACTGGCGGTCGGCGCACCCGGCGCGGCCTGGCTGGTGGCGCCGCTGGGCGCCAGTGCCGTATTGGTGTTCGGCGTGCCGGCCAGCCCGCTGGCCCAGCCCTGGGCCGTGCTCGGCGGCAACACCGTGTCGGCGCTGGTGGGCGTGGCCTGCCTGCACGGGCTGCCGCTGCCGGCAGCGGGCGTGGCCGCCGCCGCGGTGGCGCTGGCCATTGCCGCGATGTTCGCGCTGCGCTGCCTGCATCCGCCCGGCGGCGCGGCGGCGCTGCTGATGGTGCTGAACGGCGTGCTGGACTGGCAGTTCGCCTTCATGCCGGTGGCGCTGAACTCGCTGCTGCTGGTGCTGACCGGCATGGCCTACAACACGCTGACCGGCCGGCGCTATCCGCATGCGCAGAGCGCGCCCGCAGCGGCGCAGGGCGCGACGCTGGTGGCGCCGCCGCGCTTCGGCGATGCCGAGCTGGACGCCGTGCTGGCGCGCTACAACCAGGTGCTGGACGTGCCGCGCGACGACCTCGCCGGGCTGCTGCAGGAGGCCGAGCTGCTGGCCTACCGCAAGCGGCTGGCCGGGCTGCGCTGCGCGGACATCATGTCCAGCCCTGTCGTCACGGTCGAGTTCGGCACACCGCTGGCCGAGGCCTGGGCGCTGCTGCAGCAGCACCGCATCAAGGCGCTGCCGGTGGTGGACCGGGTGCAGCGCATCGTCGGCATCGTCACCCGCGCCGACTTCATGCGCGCCGCCGACGGCGAGCAGCGCGAGGGCCTGGCCGCCCGGCTGCAGGCGCTGCTGAAGCCCTCGCCCACGACGCATTCCACCAAGCCCGAGGTGGTGGGCCAGATCATGACGCGCCAGGTGCGCGTGGTCAGCGCCGACCGCCCCATCGCCGAGCTGGTGCCGCTGTTCTCGGACAGCGGCCACCACCACCTGCCCATCGTCGGCGAGCAGGCCCGGCTCGTCGGCATCCTCACCCAATCCGACCTCGTCAAAGCGCTCAGCCATGGCCCATGACCATCCATCCACTTTCAACTGGGGCGTGATCGGCCCCGGCGGCATCGCCAACCGCTTTGCCGGCGCGCTGGCGGCCGTGCCCGGCGCCCGTCTGGCGGCCGTGTTCGCGCGCGACGCGGCCAAGGGCCAGGCCTATGCCAACCAGTGGCAAAGCCAGGGCCAGCCCGCACGCGTGACGACAAGGCTGACCGACCTGCTGGCCGACCCGGCCGTGGACGCCATCTACATCGCCACGCCGCATTCCCACCACGGCGAGTACGTGCGCGCGGCGCTGCTGGCGGGCAAGCCGGTGCTGTGCGAGAAACCGCTGGTCACGTCGCTGGAAGAGGGCCAGGCCCTGATCGAGCTGGCGCGCGAGCGCGGCGTGTTCCTGATGGAGGCGCTGTGGACGCGCTTCCTGCCCGCCTACGACGTGGCCGCCAGGCTGCTGCGTGAGGGCGCCATCGGCGAGCTGCGCGCCATGCAGTCCAGCTTCTGCTTCTCGTCCGCCTACGACCCCAGCCACCGCACCTGGAACCCGGCGCTGGCCGGCGGGTCGCTGTGGGACATCGGCATCTACAACCTGGCCGTGACGCGCTGGGCGCTGCAACAGATGAACGGCGGCATCTGCCCCGAGCCGCTGCAGATCGACGTGGCCGCCACGCTCGCGCCCACGGGGGTTGACGCATCCGTCTGCGCGACGCTGCACTTCCCAGGCGGCGTCACGTCGCAGTTCCGCTGCGGCTTCGATGCCGCGTCGATGAACGCCTTCGAGGTGCAGGGCTCGCGCGCAGCGCTGCGCTTCCCGGTGGACTTCTGGGGCTCGCAGGCGGTCGAGGTGGTCACGCGCAAGGCCGCGCCCGAACGCACCGAGGCGCCCTATGTGCTCAACGGCTTCGAGGGCGAGATGGCCGAGGCCCAGGCCTGCATCCGCGCCGGCCTGCTGGAAAGCCCGCGCATGCCGCACGACGAGACGCTGGCGCTGCTGCGCTGGATGGACGCCATCCGGGAGCGCTTCCCGGGTGGCGTCAACAAGAAGGGTTAGGAGTCCGACAGGCTCCTAGCGCGGCAGCAGCAGCCGGTTGCTGCGCGCCGGGTGGCGCTGCAAATGAAGCGGCACGCCTTCCATGCCGCTTTGCGCACGCACGCTGGCCGTGGGGGCCATGCCGGCCGGGCACTGACCCGTCACCGCATGGCCCAGGGCCGCGGCCAACATGCCTTCTTGCGTGTCGCCCAGCGGGCGGCTGAAGTCGTCACTGACCGCGCAGCCCGGCACGAAGCGCGCGCTTGCGCCGCTGCCCGGCACAAAGCCGTCTGCATAGTCGCCAAAGCCCTTGGCGTTGACGCCGGCGAACTCGATCGGGAAGTAGCTGATGCCGCAGTTGTCCTTGGCCGTGAAGCCATAGGGCTTGCCGCAGGTGGTGCCGCCGATCAGCACCACCTCCACGTCGACGCCGCGCAGGCCGTTGATGATGGACTCACTGGCCGAGCAGGTGCCCCGCTGCGCCAGCACGTAGACGCGGCTGAGGTTCAGCGTGGGCAGCGGCTGCACGTTGGAGCAGCGGCCGTTGACGGCGATGCAGGACTCGGCGAAGAACGGCGTCGTCGAGTTCTCGCTGCTGCGGCGGCTGTTGTAGCGCAGCGTCTCGAAGGCCTGGCCGGCGGTGCGCGTGGTGCCGGCGATCATCGTGGCCAACTCGCTGGCGATGAACAGATAGCCGCCGCCGTTGTAGCGCAGGTCCAGCACCAGCTCGCTGACGCCCTGAGCGCGAAAGTCGCGCATGGCGTTGATCAGCAACTGCTCGGCAGGCAGGTTGTGGTCGTTGAACAGGAGGTAGCCGGCGCGAGCGCCGTTGGCCAGCGTCAGCACCTTGGCCTGCGGCACGGGGTTGCGCGTGAGGATGGCGCTGCTGAGCGTGCGCGCCAGCTCCACGCCGTTGCGCCGGAACACGAAGGCATGCGCGGCACCGGCGACGCGCGGATAGAGCCCGGCATTGAGCGCGTCGACGCCGGCCTTGGTGGGCGTGTCGGCGTCGGTGCCGTCCACGCTGACCAGCTCGTCGCCGCGCATCAGCCCCGCGTTGGCCGCCGGCGAACCCGGCTCCACATAGGCGATGCGCAGCCGGCGTGGCGGCGTGGGGCTGGCGCTGCTCCACTCGATGCCGTAGCCGGCCTCGGTGGCGTTCTCTGCCAAGGCCTTCCAGTCCGCCGTCGGGTAGGTGAAGCTGAAGCGGTCACGGCGGGCGCCGGAGTCGGTGGTCTGCGGCGACTTCAGCGCCTCGAAGTAAGCATTCATCGCCGCATAGGCGTCGCTGCCGCTGTAGGCCGCGGCGCCGGGATCCACGCGGGGCACCTCGTCGCGCCACAGATAGGCCTCGTCGAAGTAGGCGCGCAGCCACTTCTTCTCGGTGTCCAGCGTCGAGTTGCGCAGGTGGGCCGCAGCCAGCGTGTTGTTGGCCGCGCATTGCTGGGCAAAGCTGGCCGAGGGACCGGCCGGGTCTGCCGAGGCGCCGGGGCTGCTGCCGCCCGACGACCCAGCACCGGACGTGACCGCGTCACGCAACAGCGGCGTGCCGGCGCTGCCGCCTCCGCCGCCGCAACCCACCAGCAGGCTCAAGCTCAACAAAGCCCAGGCCGCGAGACTGCGCCGGCGATACCGCATCGAACAAACTTCCTGATTGATCGACCCCGGCGGTCTGCGCCGCCACGCCGGGCAATGTAGCTCAGCGCAGGCCCAGGTCCAGCACCGTGCCCGCGAACACCGCGAAGCCCAGCCAGTGGTTGGCGCGGAAGGCACGAAAGCACTCGGCGCGCTCGCGCCGGCGGATCAGCGTCCAGTGCCACAGCGCCTGCGCCGCGGCCACCGCCATGCCGGCCAGGAACCAGCGCCCCAGACCCAGCCGCAGCCCCAGGCCGGTCCACAGCGCGAGGTAGGCGGCGTAGAAGGCCATGATGCCGGCCACGTCCCAGCGCCCCAAGGCGATGGCCGAGGAGCGCACGCCGATCTTCAGGTCGTCGTCGCGGTCCACCATGGCGTACTCGGTGTCGTAGGCCAGCACCCAGAACAGGTTGGCCACCAGCAGCGCCCAAGCCGACAGCGGCACCGCGCGCAGGTTCCATTCCGCGCCGCCCAAAGCGGCGGCAAAGGCCATCGGGATGCCGAACGAGAACGCCACGCCCAGCACCGCCTGCGGCATGGCCAGCACGCGCTTGGCGAAGGGGTAGGCAATCGCCACGGCCAGCGCCGCGAAGCTCAGCAGGATGGCCGGCGGGTTGGTCGTCAGCACCAGGCCGAACGAGGCCAGCGCCAGCGCCGCGCCCAGCCCCAGCGCTTCCTTCACCGACACGGCGCCGGTCGTCACCGGCCGCTGCGCGGTGCGTTGCACATGGCGGTCAAAGTTGCGGTCGGCCACATCGTTGACGCAGCAGCCGGCCGAGCGCATCAGGATGGTGCCGAGCGTGAACACGGCCAGCAGGTGCCAGCCGGGGAAGCCATCGGCGGCGATCCACAGCGCCGTCAGGGTGGGCCACAACAGCAGCAGCCAGCCGGCCGGGCGGTCCCAGCGGATCAGCTGCAGGTAGAGCGCAAGCCGCGACGTGGGCGTGGTGGCGGGGGGAGCGGTCGACATGCAGGCATTGTCGGCCAGGCTCAGCGGCCCAGTGCCTTCAGGTAGCGACGCTCGATGGCGGCCAGCGTGCCGTCGGCCGCCATCTGCGCCAGCGCCGCACTGGTGGCGCTTACCAGCGCCTCGTCGCAGCGCTGCTTGGAGAAGGCCATGTAGTTGGGGCTGATGGCGGCGTACTCATAGGGCTGGCGCTTGATCTGCTGCGTCAATCCCGCCTCGCGGATCTCCCAGGCGCCACGCGTGGCCGTCACCACCATCACCTCCAGCCGCCCGGCCATCAGCTTCTGCAACAGCACGCCCACGTCGCGCGCCGACTCCACCGCCATGCGCGGCTGCTGCATGATGGCCTCGGGGTAGAAGAAGCCCTGCACCACGCCCAGCCGGCGTCCGGCCAGGTCGGCCAGGCTGTTGATCTGCAGCGGCGAATCGTGCCGCGTGTAGAACTGGTACTTGGCGCCATTGCGGTAGCTCCGGGTCCAGCGCAGGTAGCGGTCGCGGTCCCGCGTGCGGCTGATGGTGGTCGTGAGGTCGGCCTGGCCCAGCTCCAACATCAGCAGCGCGCGCTTCCAGGGCAGCAGCTCCACGCGCACCTCGCGCCCCACGCGGCGCAGCGCCTCGCGGGCGATCTCGATGTCCAGCCCTTCGCCCTGTGCATGGCCCGGCGGATTGACGAAGGGCGGGTAGACCGCATTGACCAGCACCAGCGGCCGATCCGGCTCGACCGGCGTCGCAGATGCACCGCCACCGGCCAGCAGCGGCAGGCACATGAAGCAACGGCGGTCGATCATTGGGGGCTTGGCGTGGGGCCTGAGCGGGTCGCCCATGCTGCATCACAGAATGACGCTTTTCGCCGAGCCCGCAATGCCAAGCCTCCACGATTTCACGATCACCCGCAAATGGCCCGCCGTTCATCCGGACCGCCTGCAGCTGTATTCGCTGCCCACGCCCAATGGCGTCAAGGTGTCCATCGCGCTGGAGGAAACGGGCCTGCCCTATGAGGCACACCTGGTCAGCTTCGAGACCAACGACCAGTTCAGCCCCGAGTTCCTGTCGCTGAACCCGAACAACAAAATCCCCGCCATCCTCGACCCCGACGGCCCGGGCGGTGCGCCGCTGGCGCTGTTCGAGAGCGGGGCCATCCTCGTGTATCTCGCCGACAAGACCGGCCAGTTGATGCCCGCCGACCCGGCACGCCGCTACGAGACGCTGCAGTGGCTGATGTTCCAGATGGGCGGCGTGGGTCCGATGTTTGGCCAACTGGGCTTCTTCCACAAGTTCGCCGGCAGGGACTTCGAGGACAAGCGGCCGCGCGACCGCTACGTCGCCGAGGCGCGCCGGCTGCTGGGTGTGCTGGACCAGCGCCTGCAGGGCCGCGCCTGGCTGATGGGCGACGACTACACGGTGGCCGACATCGCCATCTTCCCGTGGGTGCGCAACCTGGTGGACTTCTACGGGGCCGGCGAGCTGGTCGGCTATGCCGACTTCAAGGCGGTGGATCGCGTGCTGCAGGCCTTCCTCGCGCGGCCAGCGGTGCAGCGCGGGCTGGGGGTTCCGGCGCGGCGCTGACGCGCGCATGGCGGGCCAGCGACAGGCATTGCTGCAACGAGTCGTTCAGCCCGGCCAGGTAGATGCCCGGCTGCGCCGGCTCGTCGAAGAGCGCGCTGCGTCGGCGCTGCCCTCCTGCCCATCGTCCAGCGGCGTGACGCGGTCGCCCGGCTGCGGCACGCAAGCCGCTGCCAACGGCGGCCCACCCTCGCGCTGCACGATGCCCTGCGGCCCGTGGCAGAACTCGATGCGGCGCGCCGTGGGCCACAGGCGCAGCGCGAAGGCCTCCAGGCTGTCGGGCAGGCTGGTCTGCACCTGGCCAGCCTGCAGCTGCTCGTCCGGGTGGTCGTAGAAGTGCAGCCAGGGCAGCAAGCGGCCCGCCAGCATCAGCAGCCCCGACACCCGCACCGGCTCGGGCGCATAGCCCGCCTGCCTCAGCCAGTGCTGCGCGCCGTCGCGCGTGCGCGTGCCCGCGAGCGCGGCGGCCAGCAGCTCGGCGACCCACTGGTTGCAGTTCTGGAACTCGGTGCTGAAGGCATAGGCATTGGCGCTGTAGCGGGCGTTCAGCAGGCCCAGTGCCAGCGGCTTGTCCAGCGCTGCGGCGGCCAGCGTGGCGCCGGCCTCGGGCGGCGGCAGCAGCACGCGCAGGTAGCCAGTGGCCACGTCGTCGGTGCCGCTGACGAAGCCGGCCAGGCCCTGGTCGAACAGCCGCGGCTGGCCCTCGGCGCAGGCGTAGTAGAGCTGGCGCACGGCCCAGGGCGTCTCCAGCCCCTCGGCCAGCGCGAGGCCGGCATGCGAGTAGCGCAGGCCAAAGCGCGACAGGTCGGTGCCCGAGCGCGCCACCAGCGCGACTGGCGCGCCCGAGGCCGCCAGCGCCTCGCGCACCACGGCGGCAAAGCGCAGCAGCCGGTGCTGCTGGGCCGCGCTGGTGCCGTGCGCGCGGTCGCAGCCGCGCGGCAGCACCGAACCGCCCTGGGCGGTCGCCGCGCCCAGCGCAAGCAGCAGCGCCGCGGCGGCGCGGCGCATCAGGGCGTGACGACGCGCGCCGCCAGCTCGCGCGCCCAGGCGTCTTCGAGCACCAGGAAGAAGGGCTCGGCAGCATCGGCATGCGCGAAGGCGATGCCATAGGGCTGGGGTGTGGCCTGCACCTCGTCGCCCACCTGCAGGGGTCGTTCGGCCAGCGCCTGCGCGGGCAGCGTCAGCGCCACCGGCGCGGCGCCGTCGCGCGCCAGGGTCAGGCGCAGCTTGCCGGCCTCGGCCCAAGCCACCTCGGTGACGCGGTAGCGGCCCTCGGCGCGCCTCTCGCCACCGCTGCTGCTGGCGGACGAGGTCTTCAGGGAATCGGACACGCTGCCCGAGACCATGGAGCCCGCGCTGGCGGTGGAGGAGACGAGGGATTCAGCCTGCGCGGCGCTCGCGGCGACCAGGGCAAGGGCAAGGAGTACGGGGCGCATCATGAAACTCGCGAAACCAGGAACGGCGCGACGATAGCGCGGCGCGACCCGCCCTTCACGCACGCGTGCGGGCCGTGGCCGTGCCGCGCCAGCGCCGCAGCGTCAGCGCGTTGGCCACCACGCTGACGCTGCTGAAGGCCATGGCCGCGCCGGCGATGACCGGGTTCAGCAGCCCGAACGCGGCCAGCGGGATGCCCACGACGTTGTAGGCAAAGGCCCAGAACAGGCCCTGGTGGATTTTGGCCAGCGTACGGCGCGAGATGTCCAGCGCGTCGGCCACCAGGCGCGGGTCGCCGCGCATCAGCGTGACGCCGGCGGCTTCGGTCGCCACGTCGGCGCCGCCGGCCATCGCAAAGCCCACCGTCGCGGCGGCCAGCGCCGGCCCGTCGTTCAGGCCGTCGCCGACGAAGGCCACCACCGCCCCGCCCTCGCGCAGCTGCTGCACGATGGCGGCCTTGTCGGCCGGCAGCACCTCGGCGCGCACGTCGGTGATGCCCAGCTGCCGCGCGACGCCGGCCGCCGCGCCGCGGCTGTCGCCGGTCAGCATGACGGTGCGGATGCCGCGCGCCTGCAGCTCGGCCACCGCCGCGGCGGCCGTGTCCTTGAGGCGGTCGCCAAAGGCCAGCAGGCCCAGCACCGCGTCCTCGGCCATCAGCCACGACACCGTGCGGCCCTCGGCCTCCAGGCGCGTCGCCGCGTCGGCCAGCGCAGCGGCGTTCAGCCCGCGCTCCTGCAGCAGCCGCGTGCTGCCCAGGGCCAACCGCCGCCCCTGCACATGGCCCGACACGCCACGGCCCGGCAGCGCCTGGGCGTCGCTCGCCTGCGGCACGGCCAGCTGCTCGGCCTGCGCCTGCTGCTGCACGGCCAGCGCCAGCGGGTGGCTGCTGACGCGCTGCAGCGCCGCGGCCAGGGCCAGCACGTCGGCACGCGCCTGGCCGGGGGCCGGCTCCACGGCCACCACGGCAGGCCGGCCCACGGTCAGCGTGCCGGTCTTGTCGAAGGCGACGACGCTGACGGCATGCGCCAGCTCCAGCGCCTCGGCGTCCTTGATGAGGATGCCCTGCCGCGCCGCCACGCCGGTGCCAGCCATCAGCGTGGTGGGCGTGGCCAGGCCCAGCGCACAGGGGCAGGCAATGACCAGCACCGCCACCGCATTGACCAGCGCCTGCTCCGCATCGCCCGCATGCAGCCACCAGCCGACGAAGGTCAGCGCCGCGACCACCAGCACCACCGGCACGAACACCGCGCTGACACGGTCGACGATGCGCTGGATGGGCGCCTTGGCGGCCTGGGCCGACTCGACGAGGCGGATGATGCGCGCCAGCGTGGTCTCGGCGCCCACCGCCGTGGTGCGCACCGTCAGCGCGCCCTCGGCATTGATGGCACCGGCGGTCACCCGGTCGCCCGGGCCCTTGGCCACCGGCAGGCTCTCCCCGGTGATCAGCGCTTCGTCGACATGGCTGCGGCCGGCGACGATCTCGCCGTCCACCGCGATGCGGTCGCCCGGGCGCACCGCCACCAGGTCGCCCACCACCACCTGAGCCACCGGCAGCTCCACCACCTGATCGCCGCGCAGCACGCGGGCAGTGGCCGGGCGCAGCGCGTTGAGTGCGCGGATGGCATCGGTGGTCTGACGCTTGGCGCGCTGCTCCAGCCACTTGCCCAGCAGCACCAACGTGATGACGGCGGCCGAGGCCTCGAAATACAGGTGGGCATGGCCCGGATGGCCCAGCAGCAGATAGACCGACAGCCCGTACGCTGCCGATGTGCCCAACGCCACCAGCAGATCCATATTGCCGCTGCCGGCGCGCAGCGCATGCCAGCCGGCACGGTAGAAGCGCGCGCCAAAGACAAACTGCACCGGCGTGGCCAGCAGCCACTGCAGCCAGCCGGGCAGCATCCAGGCCAGGCCCAGCAGGCCCGTCAGCATGGGCAGCACCAGCGGCAGCGTCAGTGCGCCGCTGGCAGCCACCGGCCACCAGGCCGGCAGGCCGCTGCCGGTCGGCGCGGGCGGCGGCGCATCGCGCTGCACCACGCTGGCCGGATAGCCGGCCTTGTCCAGCGCGGCCGTCAGCGCGCTGTCCTGCACGCCGGGCAGCGCCTGCACCGAGGCCTTCTCGGTGGCCAGGTTGACGCTGGCAGCCTGCACGCCGGGCACGGCCTGCAAGGCCTTCTCGACGCGACGCACGCAGGACGCACAGGTCATGCCGCTGACCTGCAGCGTCACTTCATGGAGGGCGGGGTTGGCGGTGCTCATCGGGTTTGCAGCTCGCAATGATGCCGCCATCGTCCGCATTGCCTGCCGGGCAAGGTCAAGCGCTCGTCAGCCGCCGCGCCGCTGAGCTGGCGCTGCCCCATGTTTGCGGCCACGCCGCGGTGAACTTCGACAGCGGCATCTGTTACGCCAGATTCGACAGCATTTCGCACCCGCGCACGCCTTGTTTTGCGCCACAACAACCGGCCAGCCCGCTTCCGCATGGGCTTATTCTTGTTTTGCATGGCACCCACCCGCTTCGGTGGTTACCGCGTGATTACATTGGCTTCGACAATCCCGGCCCCAGGCCCGGTGTGCTTGGGCCAGCTCCGCGGGCTGCCCCAAACACATCCCCATGATCGGAGCTTTCACCATGAACCAACCCGTGATGCAGGGCCTGCGCCTGAACCTGCCCGCCTACGTCAAGCATGCCCGGCTGATCGCCTGGGTGGCCGAGATCGCAGCGCTCACCGAGGCGGCCGAGGTCTGCTGGTGCGACGGCAGCACCGACGAGTACCAGCGCCTGTGCGACCAGCTGGTGGCCGCCGGCACGTTCAAGAAGCTCAACCCGGCGCTGCGCCCGGGCAGCTACCTGGCCAACTCCGACCCCAGCGACGTGGCCCGCGTGGAGGACCGCACCTTCATCTGCTGCGAGCGGCAGGAAGACGCCGGCGCCACCAACAACTGGATGGCCCCGGCACAGATGCGCGCGCTGCTGCAGACCGGCGAGAACGCGCTCTTCAAGGGCTGCATGCGCGGCCGCACGCTCTACGTGGTGCCGTTCAGCATGGGGCCGCTGGGCAGCCCCATCGCCCATATCGGCGTGGAGCTCAGCGACAGCCCTTACGTGGTCGTCAACATGCGCGCGATGACACGCATGGGCCGCGCGGTCATCGAGTTGCTGGGCACCGACGGTGACTTCGTGCCCTGCGTGCACACGGTGGGCGCGCCGCTGGAGCCGGGTCAGGCCGACGTGCCGTGGCCCTGCAATGCCACCAAGTACATCGTCCACTACCCCGAGACGCGCGAGATCTGGAGCTATGGCTCGGGCTACGGCGGCAATGCGCTGCTGGGCAAAAAGTGCTTTGCGCTGCGCATCGCGTCCACGATGGGTCGCGACCAGGGCTGGCTGGCCGAGCACATGCTGGTGCTGGGCGTGGAAAGCCCGCAGGGCAAGAAGTACCACGTGGCCGCGGCCTTCCCCAGCGCCTGCGGCAAGACCAACTTCGCGATGCTGATCCCGCCGGCTGCCTTCGACGGCTGGAAGGTGACCACCATCGGCGACGACATCGCCTGGATCAAGCCGCACGCCGACGGCAGGCTCTACGCGATCAACCCCGAGGCTGGCTACTTCGGCGTCGCCCCGGGCACCAACGCCCACACCAACCCCAACTGCATGGCCAGTCTGCGCCGCGACGTGATCTTCACCAACGTGGCGCTGACGGACGACGGCGACGTGTGGTGGGAGGGCATGACCGACACGCCGCCGGCCCACTGCATCGACTGGCAAGGCCGGGACTGGACCCCCGAGATCGCGAAGGCGACCGGTGCCAAGGCGGCCCACCCGAACGCCCGCTTCACGGTGGCCGCCACCAACAACCCGGCGCTCGATGCGAACTGGGACAACCCCGCCGGCGTGCCCATCGACGCCTTCATCTTCGGTGGCCGCCGCTCCACCACCGTGCCGCTGGTCACGGAGGCGCGCAACTGGGTCGAGGGCGTCTACATGGCGGCCACCATGGGCAGCGAGACCACCGCCGCGGCCGCCGGCCAGCAGGGCGTGGTGCGCCGCGACCCGTTCGCGATGCTGCCCTTCGTCGGCTACAACATGGCCGACTACTTCCGCCACTGGCTGGACCTGGGCGCCAAGCTGCAGGCCAACGGCGCCCGGCTGCCGGCGATCTACTGCGTCAACTGGTTCCGCAAGGGCGCCGACGGCAAGTTCGTCTGGCCCGGCTACGGCGAGAACATGCGCGTGCTGAAGTGGATGCTGGACCGCCTGGACGGCACGGGCGGCGGCGCCGAGCATGTGTTCGGCGTCACGCCCAACTACGCAGACCTGAACTGGCAGGGGCTGGACTTCAGCCCCGCCCAATTCGACGCCGTGACGCGCATCGACCCCGCCGAATGGCAGGCCGAGATGGCCCTGCATGCCGAGCTGTTCAAGCAACTGGGCGAGCGGGTGCCGGCCGAGCTGCTGCAGATCAAGGCCACCATCGAGGCGCGCCTGGCCGCGCTGACCTGAGCCGCCCCCCTGATTCGAAGGCCGCAAGAGCGGCTGCCGGGCTGCCGCCTGCGCCTAACCCGGATGTTTCGCGAGGTCGGCCCGGATCGACCTGCAACACCGCTGAACACGGGGCTGGCGGCCGTTCAACAAGCGATGCGGTTGGGCTTTCGTGGCCTACGCACCGCTCGGGCGCGCTGGCCCTCAACGCCTCGCCCGTGAACCCCGCCCCTCCCGCGTCCCCCGCAAAACATCCGGGTTAAGCTCGTCGCCGCCATGCCCGACGACCGCCCCGCGCTCAGCCCCGCCGCCCTCGCCCGCTGCATTCCCTTCGTGGTCTTCATGGCCTTGCTGGCGCTGCGCGGCTACCTGCCCGACGGCATGGGCCTGGATGCGCGCTGGATCTACGGCGCCCAGACCGTCATCGTCGCCGGCCTGCTGGCGTGGTACTGGCGCGGCTACGGCGAGCTGGTGCGCCAGAACCTGCCCGACGCGCGCGAGGCCGGCTGGGCGGCCGTGGTGGGCATCGCCGTGTTCGCCGTCTGGGTGCAGCTGGACGCACCGTGGATGCAGCTGGGCAGCGCCATCGCCAGCTTCGTGCCGCTGGACGAGGCCGGCCGGCCCATCTGGATGCTGATCGCGCTGCGCCTGGCCGGCGCGACGCTGGTGGTGCCGGTCATGGAGGAGCTGTTCTGGCGCAGCTTCCTGATGCGCTGGATCGAGCACCCGGCCTTCGAGCGCGTGGACCCGCAGCGGGTGGGGCTGCGCGCCATCGTGCTGTCCACCTTCGTGTTCACGCTGGCCCACACGCTGTGGCTGGCCGCCATCCTTGCCGGCCTCGCCTATGCGTGGCTGTACCGCTGGAGCGGCAAGCTGTGGAGCGCCGTCATCGCCCATGCCGTGACCAACGGCCTGCTGGGCGTGTGGGTCATCGCGACCGGGCGCTGGGAGTTCTGGTGAGCCCCAGACCGGGCCGCTCCAGGTCCCGGAAAGCCTCGAACACCCAGGACCGCAGCCCGATGACCACGCTGTAGGGCCGCTTCTCGGCCTGGGGCAGCTTCTGGTCCAGCAGGTGCTGGCGCGCGAAATCGTCGGCCGCGCGCTGCAGCCGCTCGGCCAGCTCGCGCGCATGGCCGGCGCCGAACTCGCCGTGCACCAGCGTCAGCAGCTCGCCCTCGCCGTCGAAGCCGCCGGCAAAGAAGTCGGCCATCACGCGCTCGCGGAAGAAGCTCATCACCGGCCCCTGCGGCCGCCAGCGCAGCGTCTTGGCCACCTTGAGCTTGTAGCGGTTGCCGGGCCGCAGCTCGATGACGCCCAGGCGGTCCAGCTTGGCCAGCGCCGCGATGGCGTCGGCCTCGCTGAGCCGGTAGCGGGCCAGGATGTCCTCCAACGCCCACAGGCTCAGGCAGCAGATGGCCACCAGCAGCAGCTTGGGGTCGGCCACGACCGCCTTCTCCTGTTCCAGGCTCAGCTCGCGCTGCGCGGGCGCCTGGCTGGCCAGCCGGCCGGCCAGCTCGGCGAAGTCCAGCCTCAGCACACGGCAGATCTCGTCCACGCGCGACAGCGGCATCTCGCCGCCCGGCGCCAGCATGCGCTTGACGCTGGACTCCGACAGGTCCAGCTCCCGCGCCAGCTCGGCATAGCTCAGGCCCTGGCTCTTCAGCTCGGCCTTGATGAGGGCCACGAGGGATTGCGTGCTCGACATGGGCGCGAACGGTAGCGCATCGCGGCACCGCCGGCAGCGCACGCCGGCACACCGTGACAAAACCCGGCGCGCCGGCGCAAGCTCCCGCCACAGTCGCGGCCCACCCCACCACCCAGCCGCCCCGCCATGCTCTCCCGACGCCACCTGCTGTGCTGCGCCGCCGCCGCCGGCCTGTTCACCTCGCTCGCTTCGCCCGCCCGCGCCGGCCTGCTCAACCCCTGCCGCAGCGGCCTGCCCAATGCGCTGCGCCCGCTGGTCGAGCGGGCCTTCGACGGCCTGGACCCGCGGCAGCTGTGGGACGTGCACGCCCACCTGCTGGGCACCGGCGACTCCGGCTCGGGCTGCACCGTCAACCCGCAGCGCAGCCAGTGGTGGCACCCGGTCGAGATGCTGCGCAAGCGCTTCATCCTGAACGCCGCCTGCGTGCCGGCCGATGCGCCCAGCGTGGACCGCGCCTATGTGCAGCGCCTGCGCGCGCTGGCCGACGAGTTCCCGGCCGGCGCGCGCTGGTTGCTGTTCGCGTTCGACCAAGCCTGCGACGACCAGGGCCGCCCCGACCCGGCGCGCACCACCTTCCACGTGCCCGACGCCTATGCCGCCCGCATCGCGGCCGAGCATGCGCAGCGCTTTGCGTGGGTGGCCTCCATCCACCCCTACCGGCCCGATGCGCTGGCGCGGCTGGACGCGGCCCTCGCGGGCGGCGCCGTCGCTTTGAAGTGGCTGCCGTCCAGCATGAACATCGACCTGCGCGACCCGCGGCTGCGGCCCTTCTACGAGCGCCTGGCCGCCGCGCGGCTGCCGGTCGTCGTGCATTGCGGCGAGGAGCGCGCCGCCCCCGGCGCCGGCCGCGACGAGCTGGGCAACCCGCTGCTGGTGCGCGCGGCGCTGGAACGCGGCGTGCGCGTCGTCGTCGCGCATTGCGCGTCGCTCGGCGAGGCGCTGGACCTGGACCAGAAGCGCCCACGCGAGGTGCCGGCCTTCTCGCTGTTCGCGCGGCTGATGGACGAGGACTGGGGCGGCCGGCTGATGGGCGACATCTCGGTGGCGCTGCAGACCAACCGCCATCCCGACGTGGGCCGCACGCTGATCGCGCGCGAAGACTGGCACCCGCGCCTGCTGCACGGCTCGGACTACCCGCTGCCCGGCATCCCGGCCGCGCTGCGGCTGCCGAAGCTGGTCGATGCCGGCCTGCTGGATGCCGCCGACGCGCCGGCACTGGCCCAGTTGCGCGAACACAATCCGCTGCTGTTCGACCTGGCGCTGAAACGCCTGGCGCGCTGGCGCGGCGCGCGGCTGTCGGCAGCGGTTTTCGAGACCCGGCCCCACTTCCAGCGGCCGCCAGGCGCATGAAACGCTACTTCGCGGCGCTTGCGGTGCGCCTTGGAACTATTCCCAGGCCCGCCCCGCCCGGCTTCGCGCAACATCGCGGCCATTCCAACCACAGCCCGCGAGAACCCATGCCCACCATCCCCACCATCAGGCGCGACAGCGGCGCCTGGCGCCTGCAGGTCTGGATCTCCTTCGGCCTCAGCGTGATGCTGTGCGGCTCGGGCCTGGCCTGGCTGCCGGGCCAGGACCTGGACCGCGCCTTCATGGTGATGGGCTATGTGTTCTGCCTGTCCACCGCGTTCGCGCTGGCCAAGTTCATCCGCGACAACCAGGAGCGCCCGGTCGACACGCCCATGTGGCGCATCGTCGTCTGGAGCGGCTTTGCGCTGGCCATGGGCCTGACCGCCTGGGGTCTGTGGCGCATGGAGATACAGCCGGTGTGGAAGGCCTACCTCGGCGTGTGCTGGCTGTACCTGATCTCCAACGTCTTCACGCTGGCCAAGATGCTGCGCGACGCGCACGAGGCGGACCTGCTGGAAGCCCGTCTGCAAGGCCGCCGCGATGCGCTGGCCGATGCGACCGAAACCCATTCCCTCTGAACCCGGAGTCCGTCATGAAAACCCTGTTGACCGCCCTTGTCCTGTCTCTGTCCCTGGCCGCCCCGGTGCGCGCCCAGTCCGAGGCCAGCGCCATCTCCGTCGCCCCGGTGGCGCTGTCCGTCGCTGCCGTCAGCGCCACCGGCGCTGCGCTCAGCGTGGCCCCCGCGGCACTGCTGTCGGCCGGCGTCACGCTGACCGTCGTCAGCGTCGAGGTGGTCAGCGGCGTCACGGTGTGGGTGCTGGAGCGTGCGTCGGACGGCGTGCGCATCAGCCTGCGCACCTCGGGCAAGCTGGCCGAGGGCCTGGTGGTGTCCACGGGCGCCGTCGTCACCGTGTCCGTCATCGCCACGGGCGCCGTGCTGTCCACCGCGGGCCAGGTCATCGCCTTCATCCCCAACGAGATCGGCAAGGCGCTGCTGCACAACGAGCAGGTGACGCGTTGAAGGCGCTGCTGGCCACGCTGGCGCTCGCGGCGGCGCTGCCGGCCCACGCGGGCCGACCCTGCGAAGAAAAGCCGCAAACCACGCAGCAGCTGGAGCAGGGCCTGGCCCTGGCCCAGGCCACCGCCCGCCAGCTGGACGCCAGCGGCGCACAGGTGGCGGTGCTGGCCCGCGCCGGGCAGGACTTGTCCAAGTACGGCCTGCAGTGGTCGCACCTGGGCTTTGTGTACAAGGACGCCACGCAGCAGCCCGCCGTCTGGCGCGTCGTGCACAAGCTCAACCAATGCGGCACCGACCACGCCGCGCTGTTCCGCCAGGGCCTGGGCGAGTTCTTCCTGGACAGCCCGCACCGCTATGACGCGGCTTTCGTCGTGCTGAAACCTGAGCTGCAGCAGGCGCTGCTGCCGGTGCTGACCGACAACGCCCGCGTCGTGCGCTTCAACGAGCGGCGCTACAGCATGGTGTCCTATGCCTTCGGCACCACCTACCAGCAGAGCAACCAGTGGGTGCTGGAGACGCTGGCCGGCGCAGCCGCGCCCGGTGTGGTCAGCCGGCGCGCGGCGCAGGACTGGCTGCGCGCCCAGGGCTACCAGCCCACCGACCTGCGGCTGTCGGCGCTGACCCGGCTGGGCGGACGGCTGACCCAGGCCAACATCGCTTTCGACGATCATCCGACCGCGCGCCGCATTGCCCGGCACATCGAGACGGTCACCGCCGACTCGGCCTTCGCCTGGCTGCCGCGCGCCGGCCTCTCGGACGCACTGCAACTCGTCAAGCAATGAGCCAATCTCATCCCAACCAATTCGCCCTGCTGGGCCAGCGCCGCTTCGCGCCCTTCTTCTGGACGCAGTTCCTCGGCGCGGCGAACGACAACGTCTTCAAGTTCGCCTTCACGCTGATGGTGACCTACCAGCTGCAGCTGGACTGGCTGCCACCCAGCATGGCCGGACTGGTCATCGGCGCGCTGTTCATCCTGCCCTTCGTGCTGTTCTCGGCCACCAGCGGCCAGCTGGCCGACAAGCACGACAAGGCGCGGCTGATGCAGCTGGTCAAGAGCCTGGAGATCGCCATCATGGGGGTCGCGGCCTGGGGCTTTTATGCCGCCAACGTGCCGGCGCTGCTTGCTTGCGTGTTCCTGATGGGCCTGCACTCGACGCTGTTCGGCCCGGTCAAGTACGCCTACCTGCCGCAGCAGCTCAACGAGCGCGAGCTGACCGGCGGCAACGGCATGGTGGAGATGGGCACTTTCGTCGCCATCCTGCTGGGCCAGTTGGCTGGCGGCATCCTGGTGGACACGCCGGTGGTGGGCCCGCAGCACGTGGCCTGGACCTGCCTGGGCCTGGCCATCCTCGGCCGCGCTGCGGCGCAGGCCATTCCTGCCAGCCCGCCGACCGACCCGGAGCTGAAGATCAACTGGAACCCCTTCACCGAGACCTGGCGCAACCTGAAGATCGCCCACGAAGACCTGGCCGTGTTCCGCTCGCTGCTGGGCATCTCGTGGATGTGGTTCTTCGGCGCGGTCTTCCTGGCCAACTTCCCGGCCTTCGCCAAGGAGGTGCTGCACGGCAGCCCGCAGGTGGCCTCGCTGCTGCTGGCGGTGTTCTCCAT
>JBKBOJ010000029.1:0-37399 GCA_046294815.1 Roseateles sp.
GTGAACAGCCAGTTGAAGATCTTGGCGCCCGTCGGGATCGAGATGATCATCGTCGTGATGCCGAAGAAGCTGTTCACCGAGGCGCCCGAGCCCATCGTGAAGAAGTGGTGCAGCCAGACGAGGTAGGACAGGATGGTGATGACCACGGTCGCGTAGACCATGGACGCATAGCCGAACAGCTTCTTGCGGCTGTAGGTGGACACCACCTCCGAGAAGATGCCGAACACCGGCAGGATCAGGATGTAGACCTCCGGGTGGCCCCAGATCCAGATCAGGTTCACGTAGAGCATGGCGTTGCCGCCGAGATCGTTCGTGAAGAAGTTGGTGCCCAAATAGCGGTCGGCGGTCAGCAGCGCGAGCGTGGCGGCCAGCACCGGGAAGGTCGCGACGATGAGCACGTTGGTGCACAGCGACGTCCAGGTGAACACCGGCATCTTCATCAGCGTCATGCCCGGTGCGCGCATCTTGATGATGGTGGCGATCAGGTTGATGCCCGACAGCGTCGTGCCCACGCCCGCGATCTGCAGTGACCACAGGTAGTAGTCCACGCCCACGTCGGGGCTGGCCAAGATGCCCGACAGCGGCGGGAAGGCCAGCCAGCCGGTCTTGGCGAACTCGCCGACGAACAACGACACCATGATCAGGATGGCGCCGCCGGCCGTCATCCAGAAGCTGAAGTTGTTCAGGAAGGGGAAGGCCACGTCGCGCGCGCCGATCTGCAGCGGCACGACGTAGTTCATGAAGCCCGTCACCAGCGGCATGGCGACGAAGAAGATCATGATGACGCCGTGCGCCGTGAAGATCTGGTCGTAGTGGTGCGGCGGCAGGAAGCCGGCGTTGTCACCAAAGGCCATGGCCTGGTGGGCACGCATCATGATGGCATCGGCAAAGCCGCGCAGCAGCATCACGATGCCCAGCACCATGTACATGATGCCGATCTTCTTGTGGTCGATGCTGGTCAGCCAGTCGCGCCACAGCGTGCCCCACAGGCGGTACTTGGTGAGCAGTGCCAGCACCAGCAGGCCACCCAACGCGACGGCCGCGAAGGTGCCGATCAGGATGGGTTCGTGCAGCGGGATCGCGCTCCAGCTCAGCCGGCCGAGCAGGGGATGGAGTTCGTCAGGATAGGACGTCATCGGGAAGACTCAGTTCGTCTGCACGTCGAGTTGCGGGACCTCGACGGGAATGCCCTGCAGGTTGGTGGGCGTGCACAGCGCGGCCACCACGGTGCGCTCGCGCTGGCCGCCGGCCAGGTCGCGCCAGGGGCTGCGCATGGTGCTGGCGATGCCACCCTTGCCGGCGCCGCCGGCCGCGTCGATGGCCATCATCTGGCTGGCGCACATCTTGCGGCCGTCCACGCAGCGGTCGACGATGGCGCTCCACAGGCCCGGCTCCACGCTGGCATAGCGACGCACCGGCTCGCGCGTGCTGGGCTGCTCCAGCTGCAGGTAAGCCTCGCGCGTCAGCGTGTTGCCGCCAGCCTTGTGCTCGGCCACCCAACGCGCGAAGTCGTCATCGGAGAGGCCGTGGAACTTGAAGCGCATGTCCGAGAAGCCTGCGCCGCTGTAGTGGGCCGACAGGCCGTCATACGCGCCGGCCTTGTTGATGACCGCATGCAACTGGGTCTCCATGCCAGGCATGGTGTAGATCATGCCGGCCAGCGCGGGCACGTAGAAGGTGTTCATCACGCTGGTGGACGTGAGGCGGAAGTGGATGGGGCGGTCCACGGGTGCGGCCATCTCGTTGACCGTGGCGATGCCCTGCTCGGGATAGATGAACAACCACTTCCAGTCCATGGACACCGCATAAACCTCCAGCGGTTTGGCGCCGGCGGGCAACGGCTTGCCCTCGGCGATGCGGTCCAGCGGGCGGAACGGGTCCAGCTTGTGCGTGCTGATCCAGGTGATGGCGCCCAGTGCGATGATGATCAGCAGCGGCGCGCCCCAGATGACCAGCTCCAGCCGTGTGGAGTGATCCCAGTCCGGCGCATAGGTGGCCTCGCTGTTGGACTGGCGGTAGCGGAAGGCGAACACCAGTGTGAGCACGATGACCGGCACGATGATGATCAACATCAGCAACGTGGCGGTGACGATGAGGTCGGCCTGCTGTTGGGCGATGTCGCCATGCGGCTTCATGACAATGCCGTTGCAGCCGCTCAATGCGCCGACGGACGCCAAAGCCATGGCGCGGGTGAGGAGAGACTTGTTGGGGTACATCCGGAGTGGCGCGCAAGGGTTAACGATCTTGCACGCTGCTGCGAAATGTAAGTTGATTGAGGCAAATCAACGATTGGACATTTTGTCCAAGGCATAGAGGGAAACAAAGGCCCGCCATGGCAATCAGCAGTACCTATCAGCCCACCCGACCCGCCCCTCGGGGTGCCCGCAGCGCCGAGGACCTCGCCCCCGGCGACATCGCGGTTGGCGTCATCATCGGACGCGCGTCCGAGTACTTCGACTTCTTCGTGTTCGGCATCGCGTCGGTGCTGGTGTTCCCGCAGGTGTTCTTCCCGTTCACCGACGCGCTGACGGGCACGCTGTACGCCTTCCTGGCGTTCGCGCTGGCCTTTGTCGTGCGGCCGGTGGGCACGCTGATCGGCATGGAGATCCAGCGCCGCTTCGGGCGCTCCGCCAAGCTCACCGTGGCGCTGTTCCTGCTGGGCAGCTCCACCGTGGCCATGGGCCTGCTGCCCGGCTACGCCGCGGCCGGCGAGACCGCCATCGTGCTGCTGACGCTGTGCCGCGTGGGCCAGGGCCTGGCGCTGGGCGCGTCCTGGGACGGCCTGCCCTCGCTGCTGGCGCTGAACGCACCGCAGCAGCGCCGCGGCTGGTACGCGATGCTGGGCCAGCTCGGCGCACCGCTGGGCTTCTTCGTGGCCTCCGGCGTGTTCCTGTACGTCTACAGCAGCCTGGATGCCTCGGACTTCCTGTCCTGGGGCTGGCGCTTCCCCTTCTTCACCGCGTTCGCGATCAACGTCGTCGCGCTGTTCGCCCGGCTGCGCCTGGTCGTCACCCACGAGTACGAGAAGCGCATGGAGGAGCAGGAGCTGGAGCCTGCCCGGCTGGGCGAGTTGCTGCCCGCGCAGGGCCACCACATCGTCATCGGCGCCTTCGCCGCGCTGGCCAGCTACGCCCTCTTCCACCTGGTGACGGTGTTCCCGCTGTCGTGGGTGGCACTGTCCGACCCGCAGGGCGTCGACGACTTCATGAAGATGGAGCTGCTGGGCGCCGCCTTCGCCGCAGCCGCCATGCCCATGTCCGGACTCATCGCCGACAAGGTCGGCCGGCGCAGCTTCCTCGGCACGCTCGCCGTGGCCATCGGCGTGTTCGCACTGTTCGCGCCGCTGATGCTGGGCGGCGGCAAGCCCGGCCAGGCGGCCTTCATCTTGATCGGCTTCGTGTTGCTGGGCCTGTCCTACGGCCAATCGGCGGGGTCGGTCACGTCCAACTTCCTGTCACGCTTTCGCTACACCGGCGCGGCGCTGACGGCCGATCTCGCCTGGCTGCTGGGCGCGGCCTTCGCACCGGTGGTGGCTCTGTATCTGTCCGCACGCTTTGGCCTGGGCTCGCTCAGCGTCTACCTGCTGTCCGGCGTGGTCTGCACGCTGCTGGCGCTGCGGGTGAACAAGCGGCTGCGCGAGGCGGCTGTGGTGCAGGACTGAGGCGAGAGCCGCCACAAAAAAAGCGGGCCTGGGCCCGCTTTTCTTTTGCGCCAGCAGATCAGCCCAGCGCCTTGCGCGCGTTCTGGAACATGCGCAGCCAGGGGCTGTGCGCGCTCTTGTCGCCCGAGGTCCAGCTCATCGAGACGTTGCGGAATACGCGCTCGGGGTGCGGCATCAGCGCGGTGAAGCGGCCGTCCGGTGTCGTCACCGCCGTCAGGCCGCCCGGACTGCCATTGGGGTTGAACGGATAGGCCTCGGTCGCTTGTCCGTGGTGGTCGACAAAGCGCATTGCGGCGATGACCTGGCTTGCATCTCCTTGACGGGCGAAGTTCGCAAAGCCCTCACCGTGCGCGACGGCGATGGGCAGCCGGCTGCCGGCCATGCCCTGGAAGAACACGCTGGGCGATTCCAGCACTTCGACCAGCGACAGCCGCGCCTCGAACTGCTCGCTCCGGTTGCGTGTGAAGCGCGGCCAGGCTGCGGCGCCCGGAATGATGGGGGCCAGCGCCGCGAGCATCTGGCAGCCGTTGCACACGCCCAACGCCAGCGTGTCGGGCCGCGCGAAGAAGGCGCGGAACTGCTCGGCCAGCACCGGGTTGAACATGATGGAGCGCGCCCACCCCTCGCCCGCGCCCAGCGTGTCGCCATAGCTGAAGCCGCCGCAGGCGACGAAGGCCGCAAAGCCGTCCAGCGTGACCGCGCCGCTCTGCAGGTCGCTCATGTGCACGTCGAAGCTGTCGAAGCCGCCCAGCGCCATCGCATAGGCCATCTCGACATGCGAGTTGACGCCCTGCTCGCGCAGGATGGCGACCTTGGGGCGAGCGCCGGTCGAGACGAAAGGCGCCTCGGGCGTGAAGGTCAGGTGCACATGCAGGCCCGGATCGTCGGCACGGCCCACAGCGGCATGCTCGGCATCGGCGCAGGCGGGGTTGTCGCGCAGCCGGGCGATGCGCCAGGACACCTCGTCCCAAGTCTGCTGCAGCGCGGTCAGATCGGCGCTGAAGACCTTCTTCGCATCGCGCCAGACCTCCATCTGCCGCGTCGTGTTGGGCGTGGCGACGACGTGCGAATGCTTGGACAGCCCATGCGCGCGCAGCACCTGCATGACGGCGTCGCGGTCGGCCGTGCGCACCTGGATCAGCGCGCCCAGTTCCTCGGCGAACAGCGCGCGCAGCGTCAGCTCGTCGCGGCGGCCGCTGACCTGGGCGGCCCAGTTCTTGGAGTCGCCCATGTCGGCGCGGCTGTCGGCAATGCCGTCGCCTTCGGTGACCAGCAGGTCCACGTTCAGGCTCAGCCCGGTCTGCCCCGCAAAGGCCATCTCACAGGCAGCCGCCCACAGCCCGCCGTCGGCGCGGTCGTGGTAGGCCAGCAGCTTGCCGGCGGTGCGCAGCTCGTTGATCGCGTTGACCAGCGACACCAGCAACTTCGGGTCGTCCAGGTCCGGCACGTCCGGGCCGAACTGGTCCAGCGTCTGCGCCAGGATGGAGCCGCCCATGCGGTGCTTGCCCTGGCCCAGGTCGATGAGGATGGCACACGAGTCCTCGCCCTGCCCCAAGGTCTGCCATTGCGGCGTCAGCGTGCCGCGCACGTCACTGATGCTGGCAAAGGCGCTGACGATGAGCGACACCGGCGCCGTGACCTGCCGGGTCTCCCCGTCTTGGTCCCACTTGGTCCGCATCGACAAAGAGTCCTTGCCGACCGGGATGGAGACGCCCAGCGCCGGACAAAGCTCCATGCCCACGGCCTTGACGGTGTCGAACAGCGCGGCATCTTCGCCGGCCTCACCGCAGGCGGCCATCCAGTTGGCGCTGAGCTTGACGCGGGGCAGCTCGATGGGTGCGGCCAGCAGGTTGGTGATGGCCTCGGCCACCGCCATGCGGCCCGAGGCCGGCGCATTGACGGCCGCCAGCGGCGTGCGCTCGCCCATGCTCATCGCCTCGCCGGCAAAGCCCTTGAAGTCGGCCAGCGTGACGGCGCAGTCCGCCACCGGCACCTGCCAGGGGCCTACCATCTGGTCGCGGTGACTCAGGCCACCCACGCTGCGATCGCCGATGGTGATCAAGAAGCGCTTGCTGGCCACCGTTGGGTGGCGCAGCACGTTCAGCGCCGCCTCGGCCAGCGTCACACCCGTCAGGTCCAGCGCGCCGCCGCTGCGGGCTACGCGCTTCACGTCGCGCGTCATCTTGGGCGGCTTGCCCAGCAGCACATCCATGGGCATGTCGATGGCGCGCTCGCCGCCGGGCCCGTCCTCTAGCACCAGTTCGCGGGCTTCGGTCGTCACGCCGACGACCGCGAACGGGCAACGCTCGCGCTCGCACAAAGCCTGAAAGCGTGCAAGGCTGTCCGGCGCGATGGCCAGCACATAGCGCTCCTGACTCTCATTGCACCAGATCTCCTTGGGCGCCAGGCCGCTCTCCTCCAGTGGCACCTTGCGCAAATCGAAGCGCGCGCCGCGGCCGGCGTCGTTCACCAGCTCCGGGAAGGCGTTGGAGAGGCCGCCCGCTCCCACGTCGTGGATGGCCAGCACCGGGTTCTCGGCCCCCAGACCCCAGCAGTGGTTGATGACCTCCTGCGCACGGCGCTCGATCTCAGGGTTGCCACGCTGCACGGAGTCGAAGTCAAGGTCGGCCGTGTTGGTACCCGCCGCCATCGACGACGCAGCGCCACCGCCCATGCCGATGCGCATGCCAGGGCCGCCCAGCTGGATCAGCAGCGTGCCCGCCGGGAACTCGATCTTCTTCGTCAGGTCCGAGCGGATGGCGCCCAGGCCGCCCGCGATCATGATGGGCTTGTGATAGCCGCGGCGGATGCCGTCCACCGTCTGCTCATAAACGCGAAAGTAGCCAGCCAGGTTGGGCCGGCCGAACTCGTTGTTGAAGGCTGCGCCGCCCAGCGGGCCATCGATCATGATCTGCAGCGCGGACGCGATGTGGGCCGGCTTGCCGACCGGGTTCTTTTCCCAGGGCTCATGCAAGCCCGGCAGGTGCAGGTTGGACACCGAGAACCCCGTCAGGCCCGCCTTGGGCTTTGCACCGCGCCCCGTCGCCCCCTCATCACGAATCTCGCCGCCTGCGCCGGTGGAGGCGCCCGGGTGGGGCGAGATGGCGGTCGGGTGGTTGTGCGTCTCCACCTTCATCAGCACATGCGCCAGTTCCGCCCGCGCCCGGTAGGCCGCACCCGGCTGGGGAGAGGGCATCCAGCGCTCGATGGTGTGCCCCTCCATGACAGCTGCGTTGTCCGAGTAGGCAATGACCGTGTGCTGCGGATGCAGCTTCTCGGTGTTGCGGATCATGCCGAACAGCGACAGCGGCTGCGGCTCGCCGTCCACGACGAAGCTGGCGTTGAAGATCTTGTGCCGGCAGTGCTCGCTGTTGGCCTGCGCGAACATCATCAGTTCCACGTCGCTGGGGTTGCGCCCCAGCCTCCTGAAGTTGGTCTCCAGGTAGTCGATCTCGTCGCCGGACAGCGCCAGGCCGAATTCCACATTGGCCCGCTCCAGCGCGGCGCGACCGCCCCCCAGCACGTCCACATGGGCCAGCGGCTCGGCGCTGCGCTCGTCGAACAGACGGGCCGTGTCCTCGCGGGTGAAGCAGACCGACTCCGTCATGCGGTCATGCAGCAGCGCGGCGCAGGCATTTAGCTCGTCAGTGTTCAGCGGCTTGGCGCCGCCCAGCAGGCCGCTCTTGGTCGCGATGCGGTACTCCACGACCCGCTCCACGCGCTTGAGCGCGAAGCCACAGTTGCGTGCGATGTCGGTGGCCTTGGAGGCCCAGGGGCTCACCGTGCCAAAGCGCGGCGTGACGACGATCAGGTCGCCCTGCGCGTCGGCCGCTGCCGGTTCGCCATAGGTCAGCAGCGCAGCAAAGCGCTCACGGGTGGCGGCGTCCAGCGGCGCATCCGTCCAGACCCAGTGCATCGCGCGGGCGCTGATGCCGGTGATGCGGTCGCTGACCTGTTGCAGCGCGGCCAGCAAGGCCTGGGCGCGGAAGTCGGACAGGGCATTGCCGCCCTCGAAATAGGTCAGTTGCGGGGTCTGGGCCATGGGATCCGGGGAGGCTGGGCGCGGGCGGACGCGCGGTTCTCGGGTAGGCACGCGCCCGGGCATGCAGCGGCGTGCAGAAGCGCGGGATTCTACTGAGGGCGGATCCCCAACTGCCCGCGCGAGCCTTGCTGATCGAAAGTCCCGGCTGCAACTGCGCTCGGCACATCGCCATGGTTCTGCGCTGCCCCAGTACCCGAACCAGACGATGTGAGGAATCCGCTGGGTTTGCCGCGGCGGCGAACGCCGTGGCGGCCTGCACGCGCGCCAGCAGCGTCTTGCCCGCGGCCTGCGCCACGTCTGCCAGCGTCACCCGCCCGGTGGCCCAGGAGCGGCGGGCTTGCGGTCTTCAGCCGGCCTTCATGCGCTCGACGATCTCGCGCGCCTCGGCCAGCAAAGCCGGCACGTCGATGGTCGTCAGCTGGCGCTCGCGCAGCACCTGACGGCCACCCACCCACACGTTGCTGACATGCTCGCGACCCGCCACGTAGACCAATTGCGCCGCCGCGTTGTAGACCGGCTGACATTCCAGGCTGTCCAGCGACACGGCCACGCAGTCGGCCAGCTTGCCCACTTCCAGCGAGCCGAGGTCATCGGCCCGACCCATGGCCTTGGCGGCACGGATGGTCGCCATCTCCAGCGCCGTGCGGGCGGAGGCCACCGTCGGGTCGCCGGTGATGCCCTTGGCCAGCAGCGCTGCCGAGCGGATCTCACCGAACATATCGAGCCGGTTGTTGGAGGCGGCGCCGTCGGTGCCGAGGATGGTGTTGACGCCGGCAGCCTCCAGCGCCTTCAAAGGCATGACGCCCGAGGCCAGCTTCAGGTTGGAGTTGGGGTTGTGCACCAGGTGCACGCCCTTGCTGGCCATCAGCGCGATCTCGGACTCATCCAGGTGGACCATGTGCACGGCGATCATGCGCTCGCTGAACAAGCCCAGCTTGTCCAGCCGCGCGATGGGGCGCACGCCGTGGGCCTTGAGGCTGTCTTCCACCTCGACCGCGGTCTCGTGGATGTGGCAGTGCATCTGGATGTCCAGCTTCTCGGCCAGGTCGCGCAGCTTGATGAAGGTCTCGTCGGACACCGTGTAGGGCGCATGTGGTGCGCTGGTCCAGTCCAGCAGAGTCTCGCCCTTGTACTGCTCGTAGGCGGCCACGCCCTTGGCGATGTAGTCGTCGGGCCCGGACGCATAGCCGGTCGGGAAGTCGATGACGTTGATGGACACGGCGGCACGCACACCCGCATCCACGGCGGCACGGGCCATCGCGGTCGGGAAGAAGTACATGTCGTTGATGTAGGTCGTGCCGCTGCGCAGCCCCTCGGCCGCCGCCAGCTTGGAGCCAAGGTAGGTCCAGGCCTCGCTGACCCACTTCCTCTCCAGCGGCCAGATGTGGTTTTGCAGCCAATCCATCAGCGGCACATCGTCGGCCACGCCGCGCAGCAGCGTCATGGCCGAGTGGGCATGGCCGTTGATGAGGCCGGGGATGAGGATTTGCTCGGGCAGCTCGACGCGCGTGGCCTGCGGATGCCGGGCGATCAGGTCATCGCGCGGGCCGATGGCGGCGATGCGTTCGCCGTCCATCAGCAGGCCGTGGTGTTCCAGCGTGTCTTGGCCGGGCTTCATGGTCAGCAGCCAGCGAGGCAGCAGCAGGGTCTGGGACATCTCTCGTTCTCCTTGTGGGATCAGTGTTTCTGCGCAAGCAGTTGCTCGACTTCCTCGCGGCGCGGCATCGCGTCCTGCACGCCAGCGCGGGATACGGCCAGTGCAGCGGCGGCCTGAGCGAAGGCCAGTGCGGTCTCGACAGCCTGCCCCTCGGCCAACGCCGTGACCAACGCACCCACCAGCGTGTCGCCAGCGCCCACGGTATCCACCGCCTTGACACGCCAGGCCGGCACGCGACGTGCGCCGTCCGCATCGACCCAGCAAAGACCGTCCGCGCCCAGCGACACCAGCACTGCCGACGGCCCCTTGGCCCGCAGCGCCTCGGCCAGCACCTCGGGCTCGGCCGCAGCGCCGCCCAGCGCCGTGACCAGCGCCTGGGCTTCCAGCGCGTTGACGACCAGCAGGTCCACGCGCGGCAGCAGGGCCTCGCAGCCGGGGCGGTAGGGCGCGGCGTTCAGCAGCGTTCGCACGCCCGCGGCACGGGCGCGCTCGAAGGCCCGAGCCACGCTCTGCAGCGGCAATTCCTGCTGGGCCACCAGCCAGCGCAAGCCGCTCAGTTCCAGCGCCTCGACCTGCTCCAACGGCAACGTGCCGTTGGAGCCGGCGACGGTGACGATCTGGTTCTCGCCGTCCTCCGCGCCGACGACGATCAGGGCCACGCCCGGCACCTCATCGGCAGGCTGGGCGACGAAGCGGGTGTCCACACCTTCACCTCTCAACTGCTCGACCATCGCAGCGCCACTCTCCTGCAGGCCCACGCGTGCCGCCAGCGCCACGCGGGCGCCCAGCCGCGCCGCCGCCACCGCCTGGTTGGCGCCCTTGCCGCCCAGGCAGGAGCCGAAGCGCTGGCCGCGCAAGGTCTCGCCGGGCTGCGGCAGGCGCGGCGCATGCACGATCAGGTCACGGTTGACGCTGCCGAGGACGAGGATCTCAGGTGCAGACACGAGGGTCTCCAAAAGCAAGAAACCCCTCGGAGGGGACCGAGGGGTTCGCGGCAAGCGGGAAGCTATCAGCGCTGCGCGATGGGCTTGACGTCGCGCGGTGCGGCGCCGACGTAGAGCTGGCGCGGACGGCCAATCTTGTACTCGGGGTCGCCGATCATCTCATTGAGCTGGGCGATCCAGCCCACCGTGCGGGCCAGTGCGAAGATGGCCGTGAACAGCGGCACGGGGATGCCGATGGCGCGCTGCACGATGCCCGAGTAGAAGTCCACGTTCGGGTAGAGCTTGCGGGCGACGAAGTATTCGTCTTCCAGCGCGATTTTCTCCAGCTTCATGGCCAGCTCGAACAGCGGGTCGTTCTGCAGGCCCAGTTCGTTGAGCACCTCGTGGCAGGTCTCGCGCATCAGCTTGGCGCGCGGGTCGTAGTTCTTGTAGACGCGGTGGCCGAACCCCATCAGCTTGACGCCGGAGCTCTTGTCCTTGACCTTGCTGATGAAGTCGCCAATGCGCGCCACGCCGCCAGCTTTCTGGATATCGCCCAGCATGTTCAGGCAGGCCTCGTTGGCGCCACCGTGCGCCGGGCCCCACAGGCAGGCCACCCCGGCCGCGATGGCCGCGAACGGGTTGGTGCCCGACGAGCCGCACAGGCGCACGGTCGAGGTCGAGGCGTTCTGCTCGTGGTCGGCGTGCAGCGTGAAGATGCGGTCCATCGCGCGCACCAGCACGTCGTTGGGCTTGTACTCCTCGCACGGCGTGGCGAACATCATGCGCATGAAGTTGCCGGCGTAGCTGAGGTCGTTCTTCGGGTAGATATAGGGCTGGCCGATGGTGTACTTGTAGGCCATCGCCACGAGCGTGGGCATCTTGGCGATGAGGCGGATCGCCGCGATCTCGCGATGCTCCGGGTTATTGATGTCGGTGCTGTCGTGATAGAAGGCCGACATCGCGCCCACCAGGCCCGTCATGACGGCCATCGGGTGGGCGTCACGGCGGAAGCCGCGCAGGAAGAACTGCATTTGCTCATTCACCATCGTGTGGTGCATGACGCGGTATTCGAAGTCGGCCTTCTGCGCCGCGTTCGGCAGCTCTCCGTACAGCAGCAGGTAGCAGGTCTCGAGGTAGTCGCAATTCACCGCGAGCTGCTCGATGGGATAGCCGCGATACAGCAGCTCACCCTTGTCGCCGTCGATGTAGGTGATGGTGGAGTTGCAAGAAGCCGTCGACAGGAAGCCCGGGTCGTAGGTGAACTTGCCGGTCTGGGCGTAGAGCTTGCGAATGTCGATGACATCCGGGCCAATGCTGCCCTTGTAGATGGGCAGGTCCATCGAGGGGCTGCCGTCGGAGAACGACAGGGTGGCTTTCACGTCGGACGGGGTCATGGTGCAGTCCTAAGGGGATTGAAAATCGGTTTGGGTGCGCAGCTCGGCAAGAACCTGGCGCACCGCAGCGGTGTCGATTTCACCGCTGGGCTCCTTGCGGCGCAGCAGCAGGTCAAGCAAGTCGTTGTCGGACAGGTCCATCAGCGCAGTCAAGCCTTCGGCCTCGGTGACGCTGACCCGCTCGCCCTTGCGCGCGAAAAAGCGGTCGATGAAGAGATCGTTCTCCAGCAGACCGCGCCGGCAACGCCAGCGCAGCTTGGAGAGTTCGCGTTCACCGATCAGTTCAGGCATGGCTCAGACGGCGCGGCGCACCATCAGCTCCTTGATCTTGCCGATGGCCTTCGTGGGGTTCAGGCCCTTGGGGCAGACGTCCACGCAGTTCATGATGGTGTGGCAGCGGAACAGGCGGTAAGGATCTTCCAGATTGTCCAGGCGCTCATTGGTGGCCTCGTCGCGGCTGTCGGCGATGAAGCGGTAGGCCTGCAAGAGACCTGCCGGACCGACGAACTTGTCGGGGTTCCACCAGAAGCTCGGGCAGCTGGTCGAGCAGCTGGCGCACAGGATGCACTCGTACAGGCCGTCCAGTTCCTCGCGCTCCACCGGCGACTGCAGGCGCTCCTTGTCGGGCGGCGGGTTGTCGTTGACGAGATAGGGCTTGATGGAGTGGTACTGCTTGAAGAACTGCGTCATGTCGACGATGAGGTCGCGCACGACAGGCAGGCCCGGCAGCGGCTTGAGCACGATGGTGCCCGGCAGCGTCCGCATATTGGTCAGACAGGCCAGGCCGTTCTTGCCGTTGATGTTCATCGCGTCCGAACCGCAGACGCCCTCGCGGCAGGAGCGGCGGAAGGACAGAGTCGGGTCCACGGCCTTGAGCTTGACCAGGGCGTCCAGCAACATGCGCTCGTGGCCATCCAGCTCGACCTCCAGGGTCTGCATGTAGGGCTTGGCGTCCTTGTCGGGGTCGTAGCGGTAAATCTGGAAAGTGCGCTTCATGGCTGGCTCACTTAGAAGGTGCGAACCTTCGGGGGCACGGATTCAACGGTCAGCGGCTGGAGGTTCACAGGCTTGTAGTCCAGGCGGTTGCCTTCGGAATACCACAGCGTGTGCTTCATCCAGTTCGCGTCGTCGCGGTTCGGATAGTCGTTGTGCGCGTGGGCACCACGGCTCTCGGGGCGGGCGGCGGCGGAGACCATCGTGGCCTTGGCGGCCTCGATGAGGTTCTCGACCTCCAGCGCCTCGACGCGGGCCGTGTTGAAGACCTTGGACTTGTCCTTCAGGCCGATGTGCTTCACGCGTTCAGCGATGTCCTTGATCTTCGCAACGCCTTCGTCCATGGACGCCTGCGTGCGGAACACGCCGGCATGCTTCTGCATGGTCGCGCGGATATCGTTGGCGACGTCTTGGGCGTACTCGCCATTGCTGGTCGAGTCCAGGCGGGCCAGCCGGGCCAGCGTCCTGTCGGCGGCGTCCTTGGGCAGATCCTTGTGCGACTTGTTCTTCAGGTTGAAGTCGACGATGTGATTGCCCGCGGCGCGGCCGAACACGATCAGGTCCAGCAACGAGTTGGTGCCCAGGCGGTTGGCGCCGTGCACCGACACGCAGGAGCACTCACCCACGGCGTACAGGCCGTTGATGATCTCGTTGTGCTTGCCATTGCCGGGCACGACGACCTGGCCGTGCACATTGGTCGGGATGCCACCCATCTGGTAGTGGATGGTCGGCACCACGGGGATGGGTTCCTTGGTGATGTCGACGTTGGCGAAGTTGTGGCCGATCTCGAACACCGAGGGCAGCCGCTTCATGATGGTCTCGGCACCCAGGTGGGTCATGTCGAGCAGCACGTAGTCCTTGTTGGGACCGCAGCCGCGACCTTCCTTGATCTCCTGGTCCATCGAGCGAGACACGAAGTCGCGCGGCGCCAGGTCCTTCAACGTCGGGGCGTAGCGCTCCATGAAGCGCTCGCCGTTGGCGTTGCGCAGGATGGCGCCCTCCCCGCGGCAGCCCTCGGTCAGCAGCACGCCCGCGCCGGCCACGCCGGTGGGGTGAAACTGCCAGAACTCCATATCCTGCAGCGGGATACCAGCGCGCGCCGCCATGCCCAGACCGTCGCCGGTATTGATGAAGGCATTGGTGGAGGCCGCGAAGATGCGGCCGGCGCCGCCTGTGGCCAGCAGCACGGTCTTGGCGTGCAGGATGTGGACCTCGCCGGTCTCCATCTCGAGCGCCGTCACGCCCACCGCATCGCCTTCGGCATCGCGGATGATGTCCAGCGCCATCCACTCGACGAAGAACTGCGTGCGCGCCTTGACGTTCTGCTGGTAGAGCGTGTGCAGCAGCGCGTGGCCAGTGCGGTCGGCAGCGGCGCAGGCGCGCTGCACGGGCTTCTCGCCGTAATTGGCCGTGTGGCCGCCGAAGGGCCGCTGGTAGATGGTGCCGTCCGGGTTGCGGTCGAACGGCATGCCGAAGTGTTCGAGCTCGTAGACGACCTTGGGCGCCTCGCGGCACATGAACTCGATGGCGTCCTGGTCACCCAGCCAGTCCGATCCCTTGACGGTGTCAAAGAAGTGGTAGTGCCAGTTGTCCTCGGACATGTTGCCGAGCGACGCGCCGATGCCGCCCTGCGCGGCGACGGTGTGCGAGCGGGTCGGGAAGACCTTGGACAGCACGGCCACGTTCAGGCCGGCCAGCGCCAGCTGCAGCGAGGCCCGCATGCCGGAGCCACCCGCCCCGACGATGACCACGTCGAACTTGCGGGTCGAAATCTTTGCCGTCATCTCACAGTCTCCACAACACCTGGACCGCCCAACCGGCACAGCCAAGCAGCCACACGATAGAAAACACTTGCAGGGCCAGCCGGACACCGACAGGCTTCACGTAGTCCATCCAGATATCGCGCACGCCCACCCACGCGTGGTAGGCCAGCGACAGGATGGCGATGAAGGTCAGCAGCTTCATCCACTGCGGCGCGAACACCTGGTACCAGTGGTCGTAGCCCAGTTCGCCGGGCATCAGAAAGCGCGCCAGCACGGCGACCGTGAACAAGGCCATCAAGACGGCCGTGATGCGCTGGGCCAGCCAGTCACGCAGGCCGTAGTGCGCGCCCACGACGAGGCGCTTGGAGCCAAAAGTGCTCATCTTGTTGTTCTCCTCGGAAGCTCAGTACAGGCCGAACAGCTTGGCGCCCAGCAGCAGCGTCAGCGCGACACTCAGCACCAGTGTGAGCAGCGCCGAGCTGTGGCCCTGGGCCTTGCTGACGCTGTGCGTGGCGTCCATCCACAGATGGCGCACGCCGGCAATGAAGTGGTGCAGATAGGCCCAGATCAACCCCAGCGTGACCAGTTTGATGAACCAAGCCGGCAGCCCGGCCGCGCCTGCGACAAACACATTGGTGAAGCCGTCATACGAAATCTCGGAGCCAAGGCTGGCGTCCAGCATCCACACCACGAAGGGCAGCAGCAGGAACATCAGCAGGCCGCTGATGCGATGCAGGATGGAGACGATGCCCGCCGGAGGCAGGCGGTAAGACAGGATCTGGGTAACGTGGATGTTTCGGTATACGGGTCTTGTCTTTGCGCTTTCCGTCATGGTCGGCCCTGCGAAATCGGTGTGAAACCGGATGATTCTAGGGCCAAGGCCATCACCGACTGGCGTCTGTGCTGCATTGCGCCATAGTCAGCTTTAGTTCAAGTCGTTGCGGTAGTGATCGTTTTCGGTGTAGTAAAGCCCGCGCCGCAATTCGACGGGCCTGTCGCCATAGGTGAAGGCCAGCCGCTCGACGCTCAGCAGGGGCTGCCCTTCGGACACCTGCAGCAGCCGGGCAGCCTCGGGTGCGGCGCGCACCGCGCGCAGCTTCTCCTCGGCCCGGACCATGTGCACACCGAAGCGGGCCTCGAAAAGCGCGTACAGCGCCCCCGAATGGCCCTCGATGACTTCTGCGCTCAGCCCTTCGAAATATCGTTGCGCAAGCCAGAGTTCTTCAAGCACGACAGGTCGGCCGCGGCGATGCAGCAGCCGGCGCACCTCGATGACCGGCTCGGCAGCGCGCAGCGCCAGCGCCCGCGCCACCTCGGCGCTGGCCCTCAGCCGCCTGCAGCCCAGCAGCTCGCGCGAGAACAGCTCGTTGCCGTCATCCGGCACCAGGCGCAGGAAGCGAAACGGCTGGCGCGGTGCGGCATGGGTGGACACGAAGGTGCCGCTGCCCTGGCGGCGCTCCACGAGGTGGGCGGCGGCCAGTTCATCCAGCGCGCGACGCACCGTGCCGGCACTGACCGCGAAGCGCTCGGCCAGCGCCGCCTCGCTGGGCAGGGCATCGCTCGGCCGCCACTCGCCCGCAGCCAGCGCGGCGACGATGAGCTGGCGGATCTGCTCGTAAAGCGGAGCAGGCGGACGGGGCTTGGTTGCGGGCATGGCGCATTGCAGCACAGGGCAAGCCCGTACACTTGACGGGATTCGCCCTTAGCTTTTCTCAACTGCCCCTCGGAGATTTCCATGAGCAAGAAACCCGTTCGCGTCGCCGTCACCGGCGCTGCCGGCCAGATCGGCTACGCCCTGCTGTTCCGCATCGCCTCCGGCGAGATGCTGGGCAAGGACCAGCCCGTCATCCTGCAGCTTCTGGAGATCCCCGACGAAAAGGCCCAGAACGCGCTCAAGGGCGTCATCATGGAGCTGGAAGACTGCGCCTTCCCGCTGCTGGCCGGCGTCGAGGCCCACAGCGACCCGATGACCGCCTTCAAGGACACCGACTATGCGCTGCTGGTCGGCGCACGTCCGCGCGGCCCCGGCATGGAACGCGCCGACCTGCTGGCCGCCAACGCCCAGATCTTCACGGTGCAGGGCAAGGCCCTCAACGCGGTCGCCTCGCGCAACGTCAAGGTGCTGGTGGTCGGGAACCCGGCCAACACCAATGCCTACATTGCGATGAAGTCCGCACCCGACCTGCCGGCCAAGAATTTCACCGCCATGCTGCGCCTGGACCACAACCGCGCCGCCTCGCAGATCGCCGCCAAGACCGGCAAGCCGGTCGGCGCCATCGAGAAGCTGGCCGTGTGGGGCAACCACTCGCCGACGATGTATGCCGACTACCGCAATGCCACCATCGAAGGCCAGTCGGTCAAGGCGCTGATCAACGACGAGCAGTGGAACCGTGAGGTGTTCCTGCCCACCGTGGGCAAGCGCGGCGCAGCCATCATCGCGGCGCGCGGCCTGTCGTCGGCCGCCTCGGCCGCCAACGCCGCCATCGACCACATGCGCGACTGGGCCCTGGGCACCAACGGCAAGTGGGTCACGATGGGCGTTCCGTCGCGGGGCGAATACGGCATTCCCAAGGACGTCGTGTTCGGCTACCCAGTCACCTGCGAAGGCGGCGAGTACAAGATCGTCGAGGGCATCCACATCGACGAGTTCTCGCAGGAATGCATCAACAAGACGCTGAAGGAACTGCTGGACGAGCAGGACGGCGTCAAGCACCTGCTGTAATCGGGCCGCACGTCCCACTTCGAAGGGTCGGCGTCGCCGGCCCTTTTTCATTGCGATGAACGATCTGCTCTCCCCCCGTCGGGCCTTGTTCGGCCATGAAGCTCCCGCGCCCGAGCTGCCGGTCGTGGACCACTACTGCGGCGTCGAGGCCCGCATGAGGAAGAGCCTGGCGCTGCAGGCCGAGCTCGGGCCGGTGTTCGACATCACGCTGGACGCCGAGGACGGCGCACCGGTCGGCGGCGAGGCCGAGCATGCGCTGCTGATCGCCGAACTGGCGAGCAGCGCCGCCAACCGCTTCGGCCGCGTCGGCGCGCGCATCCACCCCTGGGGCCATCCCGCCTTCGAGGCCGATGTGGACACGCTGATCGGCAAGGCCGGCCGCCACCTGGCCTATCTGATGATCCCCAAGCCCGGCAGCGCCGACGACGTCGAGCGCGCGGTGGCCGCCATCGATGCGGCCTGCGCACACCACGGCACGCCCACGCTGCCGCTGCAAGTGCTGATCGAAACCCATGGCGCGCTGCGCGACGCCTTCCGCATCGCCGCGCATCCGCGCATCGAGTCCCTGTCCTTCGGCCTGATGGACTTCGTCTCCGCGCATCGCGGCGCCATCCCCAAGACGGCGATGGAACTGCCTGGGCAGTTCGAACACCCGCTGGTCGTGCGCGCCAAGCTGGAAATCGCCGCCGCCGCACACGCCTTCGGCAAAGTGCCCTCGCACTGCGTGGTCACCGAGTACCGCGACACCGATCGGCTGTCGGCCGCCGCGCGGCGCGCCGCGCGAGAGTTCGGCTACACCCGGATGTGGAGCATCCATCCCGACCAGATCCGCCCCATCGTCGCGGCCTTCGCACCGGCGGCGGACGAGGTCGCCGAAGCGGCGGAATTGCTGCTGGCCGCGCAGGCCCAGCAATGGGCCCCCATCTCCTTTCGAGACCGCCTGCACGACCGCGCCAGCTATCGCTACTTCTGGACCGTGCTGGAACGCGCCCAGCGCACTGGCAGCCCCATGCCCGACGAGGCCCGGCGGGCGTTCTTCCCAGCGGCCATCGGGTAAAGCACGGGCGCTGAGCCGGCCGTTCAGGTCGGAAAATACCTGCGACCACTCAAGGCCAACCACCAACATCTGCCGTCCCACCTGCTCACGCTCCCCGATGCTGCCCTTCTCGCTCCGCGGCTGCGCCGCCACCCTGATCCTCACCGCCGCGCTGCCGGCATTCGCCCAGGCCCCAGCGACCAAGCCCGCCCCCATCAAGCCCGCGGTTGCCAAGGCCAAGCCCCAGGCCGTGGCCAAAAAAACGCCCCCGCCCGAGCCCGTGCTGGTCGACGCCGATGAAGCCCAGCTGGCCGCCGCAGAGCGCGCCTACGTCGGCGACTACGCCTGCGAATTCAAGGAGAGCGTGCACATCGGCAAGCACCCCATGAAGGCGGGCTATATCAACGTGGCCTGGAGGAAGCAGCTCATCACGATGAAGCCCGTGCTGTCGTCAACCGGTGCACTGCGCCTGGAAGATGTGACGGGCCGCACACTGATGATCCAGATCGCCAACAAATCCATGTTGCTGGACACCAAGATCGGTCAGCGCCTGCTGGACGAATGCATCCATCCTGAGCAGGAGAAGCTGATCGCGGCGGCCAAGGCAGCCAAGCTGGCCAACCCCGAGGCCGAGGCCGCCGCGGCAGCCCAAAGCAGCCTGGGCATTTCGCCCACCACCCGATAGGCACTCGCCTTGAAGCCAGTCGCTCCGGTATGTAGAATGAATGCATACTTTCTGATGCATACCTGAGCGCCGCCGCCGTGGTGCCCAGTTGCTGGAGGCGCCATGGAAGCCACCGTTGCCGAACGCGGGCAGATCACGCTGCCCAAAGCCGTCCGCGATGCCCTCGGGCTGACCAAGGGCACCACGCTCAAGGTCGAGCTTGATGGCGGGCGCATCATCCTGCGCAAGAACGTCGACGACGCGCTCGCCAAGCTGCGCGGCCGCTTCAAGCTGGATGGCTTCGCCGACACCGATGAAGCCATGCGGGCCATCCGCGGCCACGCACCCGGCGACCCCTACCTCCCCCCCGAGTCTGAGCCTGAGGGCGACAAGCCTTGATCGCGGCCGACTCTTCGGTGCTGATCGACGTCATCGCCGGCAGCGAGGACGCAAGTGCCGCCGCCGCCGAGGCCGTGCGCCAGGCGCTGCGCGTTGGCCCGGTGGTGCTCAGCGAAGTGGCCCTGGCCGAGATCTGCACAGCCTTCCAAGGTGGCGCCGAGGTGCTGCGCTTCCTGGAGGAGTTGGGCATCCGCTTCGACCCCATGGAGGCCAAGTCCGCGCTGCGCGCCGGCGAGATGCAGCGCCGCTACCGCCAGCGCGGCGGCAATCGCAGCCGCACGGTGGCCGACTTCCTCATCGGCGCCCACGCCATGATGCAGTGCGACGCACTGATCACCCGGGACGCGGGCTTCTACCGCGACTATTTCAAGGGGCTGCGGATCATCGTCCCGGCCCACCCCTAAGCTGTTTCACTGGAGAACCTGATGCTTGCCGCCTACCGCCAACATGCCGCCGAGCGCGCCGCCCTCGGCATCCCGCCGCTGCCGCTGGATGCCAAGCAGGTCGCCGAGCTGATTGAGCTCATCAAGAACCCGCCGGCCGGCGAAGAGGCATTCCTGTTGGATCTGCTGACGCACCGCGTGCCGCCGGGCGTGGACGACGCCGCCAAGGTCAAGGCCAGCTTCCTGGCCGCCGTCGCCCATGGCGACATCACGGTCGGCCTGATCTCCAGGTCCAAGGCAACCGAGCTGCTGGGCACCATGGTGGGCGGCTACAACGTGCATCCGCTGATCGAGCTGCTGGACGACGCCGAAGTGGCAGGCGTCGCCGCCGAGGGCCTGAAGAAGACCCTGCTGATGTTCGATTACTTCAACGACGTCGCCGCCAAAGCCAAGGCCGGCAACGCCAAGGCCCAGGAAGTGATGCAGAGCTGGGCCGATGCCGAGTGGTTCACCAGCCGCCCCGAGGTGCCGAACAAGATCACCGTCACCGTCTTCAAGGTGCCCGGCGAGACCAACACCGACGACCTCTCGCCCGCCCCCGACGCCTGGAGCCGCCCGGACATCCCGCTGCACTACCTGGCGATGCTGAAGAACACCCGCCCCGACGCGGCCTTCAGGCCCGAGGAGGACGGCAAGCGCGGCCCGATCCAGTTCATCGAGGATCTGAAGAAGAAGGGCCACCTGGTGGCCTATGTGGGCGACGTGGTCGGCACCGGCTCGAGCCGCAAGTCCGCCACCAACTCGGTGATCTGGGCCACCGGCCAGGACATCCCGTTCGTGCCGAACAAGCGCTTCGGCGGCGTCACGCTGGGCGGCAAGATCGCCCCGATCTTCTTCAACACCCAGGAAGACTCCGGCGCCCTGCCCATCGAAGTGGACGTGTCCAAGCTGGAGATGGGCGACGTCATCGACGTGCTGCCCTATGACGGCAAGTTGCTGAAGAACGGCGAGGTCGTCGCCGAGTTCAAGCTCAAGAGCGACGTGCTGTTGGACGAGGTGCGCGCCGGCGGCCGCATCAACCTGATCATCGGCCGTTCGCTGACGGCCAAGGCGCGCGAGTTCCTGGGCCTGCCCGCCTCCACCGCCTTCCGGCTGCCGGTCGCGCCACGAGACACCGGCAAGGGCTTCACGCTGGCGCAGAAGATGGTCGGCCGCGCCTGCGGCCTGCCCGAAGGTCAGGGCATCCGCCCGGGCACCTACTGCGAGCCCAAGATGACGACGGTCGGCTCGCAGGACACCACCGGTCCCATGACCCGCGATGAGCTGAAGGACCTGGCCTGCCTGGGTTTCTCGGCCGACCTGGTCATGCAGAGCTTCTGCCACACGGCCGCCTACCCCAAGCCCGTCGATGTGAAGACCCACCGCGAGCTGCCGGCCTTCATCTCGAGCCGCGGCGGTGTCTCGCTGCGTCCGGGCGACGGCGTGATCCACAGCTGGCTCAACCGCCTGCTGCTGCCCGACACCGTCGGCACCGGCGGCGACTCGCACACCCGCTTCCCGATCGGCATCTCCTTCCCGGCCGGTTCCGGCCTGGTCGCCTTCGGCGCCGCCACCGGCGTGATGCCGCTGGACATGCCCGAGTCCGTGCTGGTGCGCTTCAAGGGCCAAATGCAGCCCGGCGTCACGCTGCGCGACCTGGTGCACGCCATCCCGCTGTACGCCATCAAAGCCGGCCTGCTGACCGTCGCCAAAGCTGGCAAGAAGAACATCTTCTCGGGCCGCATCCTGGAAATCGAAGGCCTGCCCGATCTGAAGGTGGAGCAAGCCTTCGAGCTCTCCGACGCCTCGGCCGAGCGCTCGGCTGCCGGCTGCACGATCAAGCTCAACCCGGAGCCGATCAAGGAGTACCTGCGCTCCAACGTCGTGCTGATGAAGAACATGATCGCCGACGGCTACCAGGACGCGAAGACGCTGCAGCGCCGCATCGAGAAGGTCGAGGCCTGGCTGGCCAACCCGCAGCTGCTGGAAGCCGACAAGGACGCCGAGTACGCGGCGGTCATCGAGATCGACCTGGCCGACATCAAGGAGCCCATCCTCTGCTGCCCGAACGACCCGGACGACGCCAAGTTCCTGTCCGAAGTCGCCGGCACCAAGATCGACGAGGCCTTCATCGGTTCGTGCATGACCAACATCGGCCACTTCCGCGCCGCAGCCAAGCTGCTGGGCGGGCAGCGCGACATCCCGGTCAAGCTGTGGGTCGCCCCGCCGACCAAGATGGACCAGAGCGAGCTGATCAAGGAAGGCCACTACGCCGCTTTCGGCACGGCCGGTGCGCGCACCGAGATGCCGGGCTGTAGCCTGTGCATGGGCAACCAGGCCCAGGTGCGCGAGGGCGCGACCGTCGTCTCCACGTCCACCCGCAACTTCCCCAATCGCCTGGGCAAGAACACCAACGTGTTCCTGGCCTCGGCCGAGTTGGCCGCGATCGCTTCCAAGCTGGGCCGCATCCCCACGGTGGCCGAATACCACGAGGCCATGGGCATCATCAACAAGGATGCCGCGAGCGTGTACCGCTACATGAACTTCGACCAGATCGAGGAGTACGCGGAGACCGCCAAGAGCGTGGTGAGCGCCACCTGCTGAAGCCGAGCGGCTTCACCGCAGCCCGCCGCGCGCAAGCCCGGCGGGCTTTTCAACCTAGCAGCCTGCGCCGCTGGGACGCTGGCGGACCTTGGCCTCGCTGAGCCGAGCGCCAGGCCCAGGCCACGAAAGGCGAGGTCCACGGCACCTCCGAGAAGCCGGGAGGCACTCTGGACATCGCGCCGTCCAGGCCCCGCCAAGATCAGGGCCAGCGACATCGAGAAGGCATCAGGACTTGTCGATGGCGAGTTGCGTGAGATCGATGCCGCGCTCCTGCGCGATCGCCTCCAGCACCGGCAGCAGCGGGCCCAGCTTCTCGTCCAGCGCGTCGCGCACCGTGTCGACGATGACCTGGGTGCTGCGCTCGATCTCGATGTGCACGGCGTCGCCCACGGTCTTCTCGCCGAACGTGGTCATGCGCAGCGTCTCGGGGATCAGCCAGACCTCGAACCAGCCCGAGCCATCGCGCTCACGCTGGGCCTCGGCGACGGTCAGGCTGCAGCCGTTGACGCCGACATAGCCCTTGGCGAACACATAGCGCATCCACGGCGCCGGCAGCGCAAAGCGGATGACATGGTTGTTGTCGGGCCGGCGGATCTCGGCGATGCGCGCCGACACGTCCACATGGCCCGACAGCGGATGGCCGCCGATCTCCACGCCCTCCTTGGCCGCGCGCTCCACGTTCAGGCCCGAGCCGGCCATCAAACGGCCCAGCGTGGTCAGGCGCAGCGTCTGCGCCATCACGTCGAAGCTGGCCACGCCCGGCGCGGGCCGCTCGGTGACGGTCAGGCACACGCCGTCGCAGGACACGCTGGCGCCAATGGCCAGGTCTTCATCGAAGCCCGGCGGAAAGCGCAGGCGCAGCGTGTGCAGGCCCTCGCGGGCTTCAATCGATTCGACGCGGGCGACGCCCTGAACAATGCCGGTGAACATGGAAGGACTCGAAAAACAGGCCTCCCGCGGAGGCCTTGGTGCGCAAGACGCGGATCAGCTTACCAGCTGACTTCGCGTTCCGGCGTCGAGCCGATTTTGTGGATGGACAAGTCGGCGCCCTCGAACTCCTGCTCGGCGTCCAGCCGCAGGCCGACGACCTTGCGGATCATCCCGTACACGACAAAGCCGCCCGCCAGCGCCCAGACCACGCCGCCCAGCGTGCCGATGAGCTGCGCCGTGAAGCTGACACCGCCCAGCCCACCCAGCCACTGCTGGCCGAAGATGCCGCAGGCGATGCCGCCCCAGGCGCCACACAAGCCGTGCAGCGGCCACACGCCCAGCACGTCGTCGATCTTCCAGCGGTTCTGGGTCAGCGTGAAGAACTGCACGAACAGCCAGCCCGCCACGCCGCCGGCCACCAGCGCGCCCAACGGGTGCATGACGTCCGAGCCCGCGCACACGGCCACCAGGCCGGCCAAAGGGCCGTTGTAGGCAAAGCCGGGGTCATTGCGGCCCAGCAGCACGGCCACCAGCGTGCCACCGGTCATGGCCATCAGCGAGTTCACGGCCACCAGGCCCGACAACTTCTCCAGTGTCTGCGCGCTCATCACGTTGAAGCCGAACCAGCCCACCGTCAGCACCCAGGCGCCCAAGGCGAGGAAAGGGATGCTGGACGGTGGATGCGCGCTGATCGCGCCGTCCTTGCGGTAGCGGTTCAACCGCGGACCCAGCAGCAGCACGGCGGCCAGGCCTATCCAGCCGCCCACCGCGTGCACGACGACGCTGCCCGCGAAGTCATGGAACTCGGCGCCGGTACCGGCCTTCAGCCAGGCCTGGATGCCCAAGCCCTGGTTCCAGGCGATGCCCTCGAAGAACGGGTAGACGAAGCCCACGATCACACAGGTGGCGGCCAGCTGCGGTCCGAAGCGCGCCCGCTCCGCAATGCCGCCCGACACGATGGCGGGGATGGCTGCCGCGAAGGTCAGCAGGAAAAAGAACTTGACCAGCTCGTAACCGTTCTTCTGCGCCAGTTGCTCTGCGCCGACGAAGAAGTGCAGGCCATAGGCCACGCCATAGCCCACCAGGAAATAGGCCAGCGTGGACACCGCGAAGTCCACCAGGATCTTGACCAGCGCATTGACCTGGTTCTTCTTGCGCACAGTGCCCAGCTCCAGGAAGGCAAAGCCCGCGTGCATGGCCAGCACCATGATGGCGCCCAGCAGGATGAAGAGCGCATCCGCGCCCTGCTTGATTGATGACTCCAACGTGATCTCCTGTCCCGGTTCGTGGCTCCAGGCTTGGGCAACACGCACCAAGCCGAACAAGACCGCACCAGAACAGCAAGTTCAATGCCCGATTTCAATGCACGGCCGCGCCCAAGGTCGCGGCCGACAGGCTCTACTTCGGTGCGCCTGATGCACCTTCTTCAAACATGGATGCACTGAATCCGAGCGTCCAGCGACCGTCGGCCCAGCGCACCACCGGCCGCTTGATCACACTGGGCTCGCGCAGCATCAGCGCCTGTGCACTGGCGTCGTCGACGATGGCGGCCTTGGTGGCGGCGTCCAGCTTGCGCCATGTCGTGCCGGCACGGTTGATGAGCCGGTCATGGCCGAAAGCGGCCAGCCAGGCCGGCAACAGCTCGGCCGGTACGCCCTGCTTCTTGAAGTCATGAAATGCGAACTCCAGCCCCCGCTCGGCCAGCCAGGCGCGGGCCTTCTTGACGGTGTCGCAATTGGGAATGCCGTAGACGGTGATCATGGGGCGCACCGTACCATGCGGACATGATCGACTGGCTGGACGACAGCACGCTGGCATTCCCGCCCAGCAGCCGGGCCTTGGGCCCGGACACGGACGCCCCGGGCCTGCTGGCCGCCGGCGGCACGCTGACCCCCGAGCGGCTCGCTGCCGCCTACCGGCGCGGCATCTTTCCCTGGTATGGCCCCGGCCAGCCGCCGCTGTGGTGGGCACCCGACCCGCGCATGGTGCTGCAGACGGCAAACTTCAAGCTCTCGCGCTCGCTGCGCAAGACGGTGGCCAAGTTCGCCAGCACGCCGGGCTGCGAGATCCGCGTCGACCATGACCGCGCCGCCGTGCTGAGCGCCTGCGCCGGCACGCCGCGCAAGGGTCAGGACGGCACCTGGATCGTGCCCGAGCTGCAAGCCGCCTACCTGGCCTGGCCGGCCGTGCACAGCGTCGAAACCTGGGTCAATGGCGAACTCGTTGGCGGGCTGTATGGCGTCAACCTCGGCCGCATGTTCTACGGCGAGTCCATGTTCATGCGCCGCACGGATGCGTCCAAGATCGCCCTGTGCGCGCTGGTCTGCCTGTGCCGCGCCTTCGACATCCCGTGGATCGACTGCCAGCAGAACACCCGCCACCTGGCCTCGCTGGGCGCAGCGGAAGTCTCGCGAGCGGCCTTCGAGGCCCACCTGGCCACCCACGTCGATGAGGCCACGCCCGGCCCCTGGACCTATCATCCCGACCACTGGCACCGGCTTCTCGACCTCACGTGACCCACCCCAAAGAACTGCCCCTCGCGCAGATCCAGTTCTATGCCACGGCCGCCTATCCCTGCAGCTACCTGCCAGGCCGGCAGGCGCGCTCGCAGGTCGCCACGCCCAGCCACCTGATCCACGCCGACGCCTACTCCAACCTCGTCGCCGCGGGCTTCCGGCGCAGTGGGCTGTTCACCTACCGGCCCTACTGCGACCAGTGCCGCGCCTGCATCGCGCTGCGCGTGCCGGTGGCGGGCTTCCAGCCCAACCGTTCGCAGCGCCGCGCCTGGAAGGCGCACCAGGGTCTGCAGGCCAAGGTCATGCGCTTGGGCTACTCGTCCGAGCACTACGCGCTCTACCTGCGCTACCAGGCCGGCCGGCACAGCGGCGGCGGCATGGACCACGACAGCGTCGATCAGTACACCCAGTTCCTGCTGCAGTCGCGCATCAATTCGCGGCTGGTGGAGTTTCGCGAGCCGCTGCCCGACGGGACGGCACCGCTGCGCATGGTGTCCATCCTCGACATCCTCAACGACGGCCTATCGGCGGTCTACACCTTCTACGACCCGGATCTCGCCGGCAGCCTGGGCACCTACGGCGTGCTGTGGCAGATCCAGCAGGCGCGCGACCTGAAGCTGGACCATGTCTACCTGGGCTACTGGATCGCGGAGAGCCCCAAGATGGCCTACAAGGCCGGCTTCCGGCCGCACCAGCTGCTGCGCAACGGCGTCTGGGAATACGCCGACTGATCCGCCTGGCTCAGACCAGCACCTCGACACAGGCCGGATGCCCGAGAAAGCCCTCGGGGCTGGCGCTGCGGCCATAGGCGCCGCTCTGGTAGACCACGGTCAGATCGCCGACCTCGCCGCGGACCATCTCCATGCGGTCGGCCAGCAGGTCCAGCGGCGTGCACAGCGGGCCGACGACGCTGGCGACTTCCGTGCCGGCCTCGTTGCGTCCCTGCGGCTCGACCGAAGCCGGGTAGTTCTTGCGCAGCACCTGGCCGAAGTTGCCCGAGGCGGACAGGTGATGGTGCAGGCCACCGTCGGCCACCAGGAAGACCTGGCCGCGCGAGACCTTGCGGTCCACCACCCGGCTCACGTAGATGCCCGCCTCGCCGACAAAGTAGCGGCCGAGCTCAATGACCAGCTCGGCCTGCGGCAGCTCGGCCCGGGCGCGCTCCTTGAGCGCGGCGAGGTTGGCGCCGATGGGCGCCAGGTCCAGCCGCGTCTCGCCGGGGAAGTACGGGATGCCGAAGCCGCCGCCCAGGTTCAGGAACTGCACCGGCGCCGGCGCGGCCTCGGCCAGCCGCAGCGCCAGCTCATAGCTCTTTTGCTGCGCCTCGCAGATCGCCTCGGCCTTGAGGTTCTGCGAGCCGGCAAAGAGGTGGAAGCCTTCGAACGCGACGCCGTCGCCGGCCAGCGCGCCCACCTGGGCCAGCACATCAGGCGCGGCTTCGGCGTCGATGCCGAACTGCTTCGGCCCGCCGCTCATGCGCATGCCCGAGCCCTTGAGCTCGAAGTCGGGGTTCACGCGCAGCGCCACGCGCGCCGGCAAGCCCAGGCGCTGCGACGCAGCGGCCAGCACCTTCAGCTCGCGCGCCGACTCGACGTTGACGAGCACACCCGCCGCCACCGCCTGGCCCAGCTCGACATCGCGCTTGCCCGGACCGGCGAAGCTGATCTCGTGCGGGTCGGCGCCGGCGTTCAGCGCCACCTGCAGCTCGCCCGCCGAGGCCACGTCGATGCCGTCGACCAGCCCGGCCATCAACTGCACCAGGGCCGGCATCGGGTTGGCCTTCATCGCGTAGTGCAGCGCAATGCCCTGCGGCAGCGCGGCGCGCAGCTCGGCAACCCGGCGTTGAAGCAGCCCACGGTCGTAGGCATAGAAGGGCGTCTGGCCCACTCGCTCGGCCAGCACGGACAGGCGCTGGCCGCCGACCAGCAGCTCGCCGCGGGCATCGCGCGCGAACAGGACGGGCGCGTGCTCCAGCGCACGCTTCGGGGCTGTGGATTCGCTCATGCGTGGTGCTGCTCGACCCATTCGGTCGACAGGGTTTTGCGGTCGATTTTGCCGTTGGGGTTGCGCGGCAGCGGGCCGCTGCGCGCGGCGATGCCATGCGGCACCATGTAGGCCGGCATGCGCGCCTTGCAGGCCGCCAGCAGCGCGGCGATGTCCAGCTCGGCCGCGCCTTCGGGCGGCGTCGCGATGACCTGGATGGCCTGGCCCAGCGTGTCGTGGTCCACGCCGAAGGCCACGCACTCGCCCACCAGGCCGGTGGCGTAGAGGATTTCCTCGACCTCGGTGGGGCTGACGCGATAGCCCGAGGTTTTCATCATCTCGTCGCGCCGGCCGACGAAGTACAGAAAGCCTTCGGCATCGCGCCTGACGGTGTCGCCCGAGAACACGGCGATCTCGGGCAGTTGCAAGCCCGCCTCGCGGCCGCCCACACCGACCGGCAGCGGTTTGTAGCGCTCGGCCGTCTTCTCCGCATCGTTCCAGTAGCCCAGGCCGACGAGGGCGCCGCGGTGCACCAGCTCGCCAGGCTCGTCGGGCGCACATTCCGTGCCGTCCTCGCGCAGCACCAGGATCTCGGCATTGGGGATGGCGCGACCGATGGAGTCGGGCCGGCGGTCCACTTCCGACGGCGGCAGGTAGGTCGAGCGAAACGCCTCGGTGAGGCCATACATCAAAAAGGGCTGGGCCGACGGCACCTTGGCGCGCAGCAGGTCCAGCGTTGCGCGCGGCATGCGACCGCCGGTGTTGGCGAAGTAGCGCAGATGTTCATTGATGGTGGCGGGCCATTCGAGCTGCGTCAGCTGGATGTACAGCGGCGGCACGGCCGTCAGGCCCGTGACCTTCTCGCGCTCCATGGCCTTGAGCACGTCGCGCGGCAGCAGGTAGTTCAGCAGCACGACGCGCGCGCCGCTGTGGAAAGCGGTGGTCAGCTGGCTGAAGCCGGCGTCGAAGGACAGCGGCAGCGCCGCCAGCAGCGTATCGCTGGGCCGGTTCTCCAGGTAGCTCGCCACACTCTTGGCGCCGGCCACCATGTTGCGGTGGGACAGCACCACTCCCTTGGGCCGGCCGGTGGAGCCAGAGGTGTAGAGGATGGCCGTCATGTCGGTGTCGACGACGCGGTGGCCGGGCCGCGCGGGGCTGCAGAGCAGCTGCGCCCAGTCATGCACCGGCACCGGCGCCGCGCCCGTGCCGCTGGTGAGCACCACATGGCGCAGCGCGGGGCATTGCGTCAGCACCTCGCCCAGCTGCGCCAGGCGCTCGGGCGAGGTGACCAGCACGCGCACATCGCAGTCGCGCAGGATGAAGCCCACCTGCTCGGGCTTGAGCAAGGGGTTCAGCGGCACGAACACGCCGCCGGCGGCCGGCGCGCCAAAGCTGGCCACGACGGTCTCGAAGCGCTTTTCCAGGTAGATGCCCACCCGCTCGCCGCGTGCCAGGCCCAGGGCCATCAGGCCGCTGGCGAAGCCGCGCACGGCGGCATCCAGCTCGCCGTAGCGCAGCGTCGCCCCGCCGCAGGTCAGGGCCGGGGCGTCGGGCGTGCGCTCGGCGGCGACGGCCACCAACTCGTTCAGCAGGGTTGATTCGGGCATGAGGCGATGACGTCTGGAAGATGCGCAAAGAGCGAAAAAAGTATCTCACGCGACCCCGGGCCCGAGGGGTGGGCCACCCCGGGTGCAAGGGGGCCGGCGGCTAAACTGCCGCGCTCGCTTTTTGGACGCCAAAAGAATGAACAACGCCCAGGTGCTCGGCCATGTGCTGAGGCTTCTCGACGACGTGCTCAGCCTGAACGGCCGCGCCCAGACTTTTACCCGCGACACCGCGCTGCTGGGCGCCGTGCCCGAGTTGGACTCGATGGCCGTCGTCAGCCTCATCACCGCGCTGGAGGAGCAACTGGGCCTGGTGGTGGATGACGATGACATTGACGGTGACACCTTCGCCACGGTGGGCACGCTGGCCGATTTCGTCGCAGCCCGCCTCTGATCGCATGACCGGCTCGCCCGGCCCCGCCCAGCCGGTTCCGCGCCAGCCGGTGCCGGGGCCGCACAACCAGGACGGCGGCGGCACCGCCCTGCCCTGCCTGCTGGACCTGGACGGCGTGCAGTTCACGGCCAGTGGCCGCGCCGCCATCCTGCTGGGCCTGGAAGCACTGGCGCTGCCGGCCGGCGCGCGCGTGCTGGTGCCCAGCTACCACTGCCCGACCATGGTGTCACCGGCGCTGGCGCTGGGCCTGCAGGTGGGCTTCTATCCCATCACCGCCGAGGGCCGCCCCGACCTGGCCTGGCTGGACGCGCACCTGCCGGCCGACGCACGCGTGATCTGCGTGGCCCATTTGTTCGGCCTGCCGCTGGACCTCTCGGATGTGCAGGCCTGGTGCCGGCGCCGCGGCCTGCTGCTGCTGGAAGACTGCGCGCACGCCATGTTCGGCCCGGTGGGCCGCCAAGGCGACATCGCCATCGCCAGCCTGCCCAAGTTCTTCCCCGCGCTGGACGGCGGCCTGCTGCGCGTGCGCGAAGGGGCGAGCGCGGCGCTAGAGCCGCTGGGCGCCTTGCGCGAACTGCGTGCCTGGCTGGACAGCCTGGAGATCAGCGCCCGCCACGCTCGGCTGGGCCGCTGGCGCTGGTGGGTCAGCCCGCTGCTGGCGCTCAAGCAGGCACTGCGCGGCGGCCCCGCGGCTGCCGCGCCTGCGCCGGCGCCCGCTGCCCGCCCGCAGTTCGACGCCAACGGCGCGTACGCCCGCATCGACGTGGCGGCCTGCCACCGCGCCGCCTCGGCCACCAGCCGGCGCGCCGCCAGCGCGGCCAGCCGCGGCCGCATCGTCGCGCGCCGCCGTGAGCATTACGCCGCCTACGCGCAGGCCTTCGCAGGCCGTGCGGGCCTCAAGCCGCTGATGCCCGTGCTGCCGGACGATGCGGCGCCCTATGTGTTCCCGCTCTGGCTGGACGAGCCCGAGGCGGCCTACGAGGCGGCCCGCACGCAAGGCCTGCCCGTGTCGCGCTGGGACTGGTTGTGGCCCGGCGTGCCCGACTTGCCCGGCGACCAGGGCAAGCGCTGGTCGGTGCACGTGTTGCAACTGCACTGCCACCAGGATCTGTCCGCCGAGCAGCGCGAGCGCATCATCGCCACCCTCCTCTCACCCGCCCCGAGCCCCGCATCTTGAACACCGCCCGCAACGACCGTTGGCAGCTGCGCCCCGCGCCAGAGGTGAACGAGTTCGCCCCGCGATGGGACGAGCTTCAGCAGCGCACGCACCCCCATGCCTTGCAGCGTGCCAGCTTGCTGATCTGCCGGCTGCGCAGCCTGCACCGCATCGCCCCTGTCCGGGCGGACGTGGACAGCGACTTCGAGGCCTGTTGGCGGTCGTGCGGCACCACACTGCGCCAGAAGGTCGAGGCCGGCGGCGCGACGCCGCGCATGCAGTCGCTGCACGGCTGGCTGCAGCAGCGCCACAGCAAGCCCGCGGCATGAGCAGGCCTGACGTCTTCTTCCTGCCCAGTGGGGCTGAGCAGCGGCTGTGCATCCACCATGCGCCGCAGGGTGCCGAGCGCGCCCGCGTGCTGTATGTGCACCCGTTCGCCGAGGAGATGAACAAGTCCCGCCGCATGGCCGCGCTGGCCAGCCGCGCGCTGGCCCAAGCCGGCTGCCGCGTGCTGCAGATCGACCTGCGTGGCTGCGGCGACTCGTCGGCCGATTTCGGCGACGCCAGCTGGTCCGACTGGCAGGCCGACGTGCGGCTGGGCCTGGACTGGCTGGCAGCGCAGGGCAGCACCGACGCGCCGCTGTGGCTGTGGGGCCTGCGTGCCGGCTGCCTGCTGGGCGCGGCCGACTGGGGTCGGCCGGTGCATCACCTGTTCTGGCAGCCCATGACCAGCGGCAAGCTGGCGCTGCAGCAGTTCCTGCGCCTGAAGCTGGCCGCCGAGATGGCCAGCGGCGCGAGCAAGGGCCTGATGGAGCAGCTGAAATCCGCGCTGGCGGCCGGCCAGCCGGTGGAAGTCGCCGGCTACCGCGTCGGCGCCGCGCTGGCCGCCGGCCTGGAAGCCGCGCGGCTGGCGCCCGCTGGCCCGCCCGGGCGCGTGGTGTGGCTGGAACTCAGCACGCGTGAGGACGCGGTGCTCACGCCGGTCAGCGAGCAGGCCATCCAGGCCTGGCGCGAGGCCGGCTGGCAGGTGGACGCGCGGCTGCTGCCCGGCCCCGGCTTCTGGGCCACCAGCGAGATCGAGGAAGCGCCCGCGTTGATCGCTGCGACCGTGGAGGCGCTGGCATGAAGGAATCGGTGCTGCACATCGTCTGCGAGGGCGAGCCGCTGGTGGGCATCCTGGCCGAGCCGGCCGGCACGCCCGCCGACGTGGGCGTGCTGATCATCGTCGGCGGCCCGCAGTACCGCGCAGGCAGCCACCGCCAGTTCACGCTGCTGGCCCGCGATCTCGCGGCCAATGGCATCGCGGCGCTGCGCTTCGACTACCGCGGCATGGGCGACAGCAGCGGCGCGGCGCGCGACTTTCTGGCCGTCGAGGCCGACATCGCCGCCGCCATCGACGCGCTGCTGGCCGCCCGGCCGGCGCTCAAGCGCGTCGTGCTGTGGGGCCTGTGCGATGCGGCCTCGGCCGCGCTGCTCTACCTGGACGCGCGCCGCGACCCGCGGGTGGCCGGCCTGGCGCTGGCCAACCCTTGGGTGCGCTCGGCCGCCACGCTGGCCCAGACCCATGTCAAGCACTACTACACGCGCCGCCTGCGCGAGAAGGCCTTCTGGCTCAAGCTGCTGCGCGGCGGCGTGGGCCTGCAGGCCTTGCGCACGCTGGCCAGCAACCTGCGCCTGGCGCGCAGCGCCGCCCGGCCGCGCAGCGACACACGCAGCTTCCAGGACCGCATGGCCAGCGGCCTGCGTGGCTTCGACGGCCCGGTGCTGCTCATCCTGAGCGGCGATGACTACACTGCGCGCGAGTTCGCAGACTGGGCCGCGACGTCGCCGGCCTGGCAGGGGCTGCTGCAGCGGCACACGCTGGTCCGGCATGAGCTGCCAACGGCTGATCACACCTTCTCCGACCTGGCCGACCAGGACGCCCAGGCGCGCCTGTGCCTGGACTGGTTGAAGACCCGATGCCTTGCGAGAACCACGCCATGACGACTTCCGTACTTGCTCGACACATGCCGCTGATGCTGGCGCTGGCGTTGCTGGCGGCCGCACCCGCCGCGTCGGCGCAGACAGGAAACGGCGCGCCCGCCCCCGCAGGCTGCGGCCAGCCCTACAACGTCTACGGTCCCTTCGACTACCGCAAGGCGTCCTACCAGCAGAGGCAATTGGTGGAGCGCGCCCACTTCACGCGCGGCGTCGAGACCCTCACCAAGGGCTCCACCGGCCCGTTCGGGCACGACATCGGCTACACGCTGGCGGTCTTCCCCAACCACCCGCGCGCCATCTATGCGATGGAGCGGCTGGCTGATATGGAGAAGGCCGACCCCCCGGCGCGGGCGGACATGACGGTCGAGTGCTACTACGCCCGCGGCATGAACTTCGCGCCCGACGACCTCGTCTTTCGCATGCTCTACGTGAGCTATCTGATCCGCCGCAACCGCTTCGACGATGCGCACCGCTTTCTGGAGTACGTGGTGGAGCATGCGGATGACAACCCGCTGACCCACTTCAACGCCGGCCTGCTGTATTTCGACATGAAGGACTACGACCGCGCGCTGGCGCAAGCGCACCGGGCCGCGGCCTTGGGCATCCAGCGCACCGAGCTGCGCGATCGGCTGCAATCGGTGGGCCGCTGGAGGGACCCCGATCCCGCCACACCCGCCGACGCCTTGGCTGCGGCCTCGGCGCCCACGCCTGCCGCCTCCGAGCCCGCCTCCCGCTGATCCACCCCCATGCCGCGCGTCAACATCGTCGTCCCCGCCTACAACGCCGAAGCCTTCATCGCCGACACCGTGCGCTCGGCGCTCAACCAGACCGCGGGCGACCTGCAGGTCACCGTCATCGACGACGGCTCCAAGGACGCCACGGCCCAGCGTGCAGCGCTGGACGATCCGCGCGTGCGCGTCATCTCGCAGGAGAACCGCGGCATGTCGCGCTCGCGCAACCGCGGCGCGACCGAGGTCGATTCGGAGTTCATCGCACTGCTGGATGCCGACGACCTCTGGCATCCCGAGAAGCTGCGCCTGCAACTGCAGGCGCTGCAGCAGCGCCCCGACCACGACTTCTGCTACACCGGCTTTCACTTCTGGCCTGGCGATCCACGCCCCGACTACTTCAAGGAGCCGCGCAGCGGCAGCATCGACGAGTCGCTCTCCGGCTGGATCTACCCGCGGCTCATCCTCGACAACCACGCCCTGCCCTCCTCCGTCATCTGGCGGCGCAGCGCCTGGGAGCGCATGGGGGGTTTTCGCACCGACGACCAGCAGACCGACGATTGGGAGTACCTGGTGCGCGCCAGCACCCAGCATCGCTTCATCCGGCTCAGCGAATCCTTCGTGCTGTACCGCCAGCATCCGGTCTCGCTGTCGCGCCGCATTCCGGCCCAGCACACCACCGAGCTGATGCGCTCCGACCTGATCCGCCGCTTCGGCATGGAGGCGCCGCCCGGATACGCCATCGATCCGCAGGCGCTGCGGCGCTTCCAGCACCGCAGCTGGTGCAATTTCGCCGACGCGCATTGCGCCCGCGGCGACCTGGCGCTGGGCCTGAAGACCTTCGGCCGGCTGCTGCGCACCGGCCCGGACCGCGCCCACACGCTGACCAAATGCGCCAAGTCGCTGGTGCGGCGCTGGATCCCTAAGAACTAGGAGCCTGTCGGCCTTTGGGTCGGGAGCGCGCCAGCACCTCGCGGTAGACCTCGAAATGCCGCGCCACGCTGCGCCGCCATGAGAAGCCGCGCGCCCATTGGGCGGCCGCCGCGGCCTTGTCGGCGCGCACGACGGCGGGCAGCGCCAACACCTCACGCAGCGCCGCGAGCCAGGCGTCGAAGTCCTGCGGCGGATTCGTCCAGGCGAGCGGCCCCACCAGATCCACCAGGCTGCTGACCGGGCTGAACAGCACCGGCGTGCCAGCCGCCTGAGCCTCGACGGCCGGGAAGCCGAAGCCCTCGTACAGCGTGGGGTAGATGGCCGCCACGGCGCGGCGGTACAGCGTGACCAGCTCGCCGTCCTCCAGGAAGGGCGCGAAATGCACGCGGCCACGCAGTGCCTCGGGAATGCGCTCCAGCGGCGCCGTGCCCGCGCCGAAGCCGCAGCCCACCAGGTGCAGGTCGTCGCGGCCGCTGCGCGCCAGCAGCTCCAGCGCCCAGCCGAAGCGCTTGCGCTCCTGCGCGCCGCCCAGGTAGAGCAGGTAGGGCGCGCCGCGCAGCGCCTGCTCCAGCACCTCTGGCAGCGGCATGCGCGAGTCGCTGAAGAATTCGTCGGCGATGCCGTGCGGGATGATGGTCAGCCGGTCGGCCAGGAAGGGCCAGCGTGCGGCGATGTCGCGCCGCGACGACTCGCTGATGGTGATGACATGGGCGCAGCGCCGCAGCGCCAGCTTCTGCACGTCGTGCAGGTAGTGGCGGTCCAGGCCGTGGGTGTCCTCCTCCCACGGCACGGTGTCGTGGATGGTGACGATGGTGGGCAGCGGCTGCCAGATGGGCGCGGTGTTCTCGGCGCAATGCAGCAGCTGCGCAGCGCTCTGGCGCAGCCGCAGCGGCAGGCCCAGTTGCTCCCACAGGTGAAAGCGGTCGCCGCGGAAGTCGAACACCTCCGCCTTGCCGATCAGGCCCGCGGGCACGCGCATGGGCAGCGCCGGGTTGTGGCCGTAGGCGGTCCAGCGCAGCTGGTCCTCGGGCCGGGTGTTGCGCAGCAGCTCCTGCACATAGCGCCCCGTGCCGCGCAGGTGGCGGACATTGAGGGTGCGGGCGACCATGGCGACGTGCAGATTCATTGGCGCGATGCTGAAGAAGAAGGCCGGCCCTGCAGATGCGCTGCCATGCGCAGCGCCAGGGCGGCAATCGTGAGACCAGTGTTGGCGATGCCGCTGGCGGGGATCAGCGAGCCATCGCAGACGTAGAGGTTGGCCATGCCGTGCACGCGGCCATCGGCATCGCAGACGCCCGTGTCGGCCGTACGGGACAGCCGCGCCGTGCCCGAATGGTGGGCCGCGCTGCGCAAGTCCTTGTGCCAGCCGGCAAACACGCGCGAGCGCTTGGTGATCGGCGCGAGCCAGTCCAGCACGGCCTGCACAGCGGCATCCAGGCCTTGCAGATAGGCCGGTGTCAGGGTCCAGCGGCGCCGGCGCCGCTGGACGCCGTCGGCATCGGGCTCGCTCCAGACGGCCCGCTCGGGCGTGGTGGGCATCTGCGCGCACAGCAGCAACGTGTAGTGGCGCGTGGGCAGCTTGATGCCGAACTTGAAGGACAGGATGTCCAGGATGTCGTCCCAGTGCCGCAACAGCCGCGCGTACAGCAGCGGGTTCCAGGGCCGGCGGCGCAGGTCGTTGAGCACGCTGCCGACGCGCTCGCGGCGGCTGTTGCGGTAGTAGTTGGCCGCCGGCCGCAGTTGAAAAGACACATGCTGGCCGCCCGCGCGCACCACCAGCGGCAGGCGCAGGTTGCCGTCGGTGCCGGGCACGCGGTAGTTCCACAGCTTGTACAGCGGCACCGTCACCTGCAGCTCGCCGACGAAGCCCATGGGATGGTCCTCGTAATGCGCGCCGGCATGCCGCAGCGCTGGCAGCGGCGTGCGCGCCTGCAGCTTGTGCAGCAACACCGGCGTGCCCAGGCCACCGGCAGCCAGCACGAACACATCCGCCGCCAGCTGCCGGCGCTGCCCGCCTTCGTCCAGCGTCAGGCTGCGCACATGGTCGCTGGCGTCCAGCTCGAAGTCCGTCACCTCGCCGCGCAGCAGCTGCACCCGCCCCTGCAGGCCCAGGCAGTCCCAGACGTTGCGTGGCCACAGCGGGTAGTACAGACCCTGAAACAGCCCGTCCGCGAGGCCCAAGCCCAGGTAGCGCCGGCGCAGTTCCTGGATGGCCGCCTGCACCTGCGACAGCCGGGTGCCGGACAACAGCTCGAAGGCTGCGGCGTAGTAAGGATCGAGCTCGTCCTTGTCGAAGGGCCAGTGCGCGGCGAACACCTCGTCCGCGATCTCGATGAGGCCGTTGTGCCACAGCCGCGTGGTGCCGCCGGGGCCGGCGCCCACGTGCGGCTCCCAGCCCGCCGGCCAGCCCATGTCCTGCACCGGCCAGCGCGCCTCGTCGCCGCCCTCGCCACGCTCGACGATGACGACCTCGTGTGTGTCCGCCAGCCCATGGGCCAGCAAGCAGCCGCCCAGGCCGGCGCCGACGATGACGACGCGCGGCCTCATCAGGCCAAATGGCCCCGGGCCTGCAGCCAGTCGCGGCTCAGCGCCACGCCTTGCTCGAAGTCCACGCGCGGCGACCAGGCCAGCAGCTGCTTGGCCTTGTCGTTCGTGAAACGGATGGGGAAGGTCTCGCGCTGCACGCGGCCCAGCGGTGGCCAGGGCGCCTTTGGCGGCGGCCCACTGACCAGGCGCCTGAGCTTGCGCAACACCCGCGTGCCCAGGCCACCGATGGGCTCGGGCGGATGCTCGGCCCAGTAGCGTCGCGCCTCGGCCGCGGGCACCCGCCAGAAGGCCGGGGGCCGCGGCCCCCTGGGGGCGCAGCGGCGGGTTGACACGCCCCCCGGGGGG